>NZ_BMVN01000002.1:0-474397 GCF_014650735.1 Streptomyces canarius | reverse complement strand
GCCAGATATGGAAGCCTGGTAACGGGTGGAGTTGACTGGTACTAATAGGCCGAGGGCTTGTCCATTGATGCTCGCGTCCACTGTGTATGTTCTGAGGCAACGAACGGTTGCCGGCTTTGAGCCGAACTGTGAACACAAGTGAAGAGTGTGCTTGTTCGCTCGAAACCATTAGGGTTTCGGTGGTCATAGCGTGAGGGAAACGCCCGGTTACATTTCGAACCCGGAAGCTAAGCCTCACAGCGCCGATGGTACTGCAGGGGGGACCCTGTGGGAGAGTAGGACGCCGCCGAACAATCTTTGGAGGACCCCTGGTCACCAGCGTTCAGCTGGGACCAGGGGTCCTTTTGTTTTTACAATGCTTGTAGTACCGAAGACAGGAGTCACCATGTCCACCAACTCTCCCGACGATCGACCGGAGCGCGACCAGCGGCGACGGGACAGTGGTGACCGCGGTGACCGTGGCGGCTTCCGCCGTGACAATGACCGCCGCGGCGACGACCGGCGTGGCGGCGATCGTGGTGGCTACGGCCGTCGCGACGATCGCCGTGATGACCGGCGTGACGACCGCCGTGGTGGCGGTTTCCGCCGCGAGGGCGAGCGTGGCGCGCGTCCGGGGTTCCAGCGGGATGACCGCGACCGGGGTGAGCGTGGCGGGTTCCGTCGCGACGACCGCCGCGACGACCGTGGGGACCGCGGTTTCCGCCGTGACGACCGCGGTGACCGAGGCGACCGCCCCGCCTTCCGCCGTGACGACGACCGTGGCGGCTACGGCCGGCGCGACGACAACCGCGGTGGCTACGGCCGCCGTGACGACCGGCGCGACGACCGGCGCGACGACCGCGACCGCGGCGAGCGCGGTGGCTTCCGTCGCGACGACCGCCGCGACGACCGGCGCGACGACCGCAGGGATGACAGCCGTGGTGGCGGCTACCGCCGTGAGGGAGACCGGGGTTCGCGCCCGGCCTTCCGTCGCGACGATCGGCGTGACGACCGTCGTGATGACCGCAGGGATGACCGTGGGGACCGCGGTTTCCGCCGTGACGACCGCGGTGACCGAGGCGACCGCCCCGCCTTCCGGCGTGACGACGACCGTGGTGGCTTCCGCCGTGATGACCGGCGTGACGACGACCGTGGTGGCTTCCGCCGTGATGACCGGCGTGACGACGACCGTGGCGGTTTCCGCCGTGATGACCGGCGTGACGACCACCGAGGTGGCTTCCGGCGCGATGACCGCCGTGACGATCGCCGCGATGACCGCCGTGACGATCGCCGCGATGACCGCCGTGACGATCGCGACCGTGGCGACCGCGGTGGCTTCCGTCGGGACGACAGCCGTGGTGAGCGCGGCGGCTTCCGTGGCCGCGACGGCCGGGACGACCGTGGGAGCCGTGGGCCCCGCAGGGACGACCGCGGCGGGCGCCCCGGTGGCTTCCGTGGCCGTGACGGCCGCGACGGCCGGGACGACCGCCGTGGCGGGGGCCGGTTCCGTGATGAGCGGGACCGGGAGCCGATCAAGCGGCTGCCGATCCCGGAGGACGTCACCGGCGACGAGATCGACAAGGACGTCCGGCAGGAGTTGCAGAGCCTGCCCAAGACGCTCGCGGAGGACGTCGCCAAGAACCTGGTGATGGTCGCCCGGCTCATCGACGAGGACCCCGAGGGCGCCTACGGCTACTCCAAGGTGGCCCTGCGCCTGGCGTCCCGCGTGGCCGCCGTGCGCGAGGCCGCGGGATTCGCCGCGTACGCGAACCAGAAGTACGGCGAGGCGCTCGCCGAGTTCCGGGCCGCCCGACGGATGACCGGCAGCGTGGACCTGTGGCCGGTGATGGCCGACTGCGAGCGCGGGCTCGGCCGGCCGGAGAAGGCGCTGGACATGGCCGGTGCCCCGGAGGTGCACAAGCTGGACAAGGCCGGGCAGGTCGAGATGCGGCTCGTCGCCGCCGGTGCCCGGCGTGACATGGGGCAGATGGACGCGGCCATCGTGACTCTCCAGAGCCCGGAGCTGGCCTCCAACTCGGTGCAGCCGTGGACCGCTCGCCTGCGCTACGCGTACGCGGACGCCCTGCTGGCCGCCGGCCGGGAGCGCGAGGCGCGGGAGTGGTTCGCGAAGGCCGTCGAGGCGGACCGGGACGGCAGCACGGACGCCTCCGACCGGCTCGCCGAGCTGGACGGCGTGGAGTTCGTCGACGCCCTGTCCGAGGACACCGAGGACGCCGAGGACGGCACGGACACGGCCGGCGAGTCCGCCGACGCCGCCCCGGAGGACGGCGACAAGGACTGACGTCAGTCACACGGAAGAGGGCAGGCCCCCGCGGGGGCCTGCCCTCTTTTGTGTGTCGGCGGCCTGGGCGTTGACGCCCGCCGCCGACTCAGATCTCCAGTGCCCGCAGCACCAGCCCCGAGGCCGGTTTCGGGCCGAACGACGTCGACTTCCGGGGCATGGTCACGCCCTGCCGGGCCAGCTCGCGTACGACCTCCTCGCGGACCGGGTGCAGCAGGACCGCCGTACCGCCGTCGCGTTCCGCCTTCTCGACCGTCGCGGCCGTGTCGTGGATGTAGGCGATGTGGGCCGGGGAGTCCTCGGGGATGTGCCAGACGTGGTCCAGCAGCGTGGCGTGCAGGACCGTCGCGTCCAGGGCGCGCCAGGCGGCCGGGCGGTCCGCGGGGACGGTCCGGGCCAGGAGATCGGGGTCCGGGCGGTCGAGCAGGTGGAAGACGCCGTCGCCGGCGAGCAGGAAGGCGTTGCCGGCGCAGGCCGCGTCCGCCAGCGTCTCCAGGGCCTGGGCGAGGGGCTTGTCGAGGTGCCGTACCCGGAACAGGCCGTCCACCGCGGCCAGGGCGTCCGCGACCGGCAGGCCGTGCAGCAGCCGGTGGATGGCGCGGACGCGCAGCGGGTAGCGGGCGGTGTCGACCAGGAGGACCAGGCCGTAGTCCCAGGGGCTGGGGGAGGGGTGTTCCAGGCGCAGCCGGCGGTAGGTGGCCCAGCGGTGGTGGCCGTCGGCGATGAGGGCCTGGCGGCCGGCGAGGTCGGTCTGGATGCGGGTCAGTTCCTCGGGGTCGGTGACGGACCAGAGGCGGTGCCGGTAGCCGTCCTCGGTGGTCGTGGCCAGCAGGGGCGGGCGGTCCACCGTACGCTCGACGACCTCGGCCGCCGTGCCGTCGCCCCGGTAGGTCAGCAGCAGCGGCTCCAGGTTGGCGCGTGTGGCCCGCATGAGGGCCGCGCGGTCGGCGACCACGGGCGGCATGACGTCCTCGTGCGGGAGCACCACGCCCTCGGCGGGTTCGGTGACCCGCAGGGTGCCGATGATGCCGCGCTGGAGCATGCCGTCGCCGTGCCGCTGCTCGTACACGTAGAGGCCCGGCTCGGGGTCGGCGGCGAGGATGCCCTCGTCCAGCCAGCGGCGCAGCGTGTCGGCGGCCTGCTCGGTGCGGGCGCTGGGGGTGCCGGCCTGGGGAAGGATCAGCCGGACGATGTTGTACGGGTCGGCCGACTGGAGGTGGTGCAGGCCGTCGGGGCGTACGACGACGTCGTAGGGCGGGGAGGTGACGGAGGCGAGGCTGCCGACCCGGTCGGGGTCGTAACGAAGACCTCGGAACGGGGTCAGTTCCAGGCCTCGACGCGGTGTTGCCTCCCAGTGACCTGCTGTGTCCATCCCGGCATCGTACGTGTGTCAGTGGTGTGCGGGATGATCGGGGGAAAGGCGAGTGAACGAGGAGCGATGTGGACATGAGCCAGGGCGTCAGGACGAGGCCCGAGGGCAGTGGGCAGCCCCTGAGCGAGGCGTACGACACGGCGCTGCTCGATCTGGACGGGGTGGTGTACGCGGGCGGGAACGCGATCGCGCACGCGGTCGACTCGCTGGAGGTGGCCCGGTCGGGCGGGATGCGTCTCGCGTACGTCACCAACAACGCGCTGCGGACGCCGGACGCGGTGGCCGGGCATCTGACGGAGCTGGGCATACCGACGGGCGCGGACGATGTCATCACCTCCGCGCAGGCCGTCGCGCGGCTGATCAGCGAACAGGTGCCGGCCGGGGCCCGGGTGCTGGTGATCGGCGGTGAGGGGCTGCGGGCGGCGCTGCGTGAGCGGGGCCTGACGCCGGTGGAGTCGGCGGACGACGACCCGGCGGCGGTCGTGCAGGGTTATGGCGGGCCCGATCTGCCCTGGGGGCGGTTCGCGGAGGCGTCGTACGCCGTCCGGCGGGGCGTGCCGTGGTTCGCGTCCAACACGGATCTGACGATTCCGAGCGGGCGGGGCATCGCTCCGGGCAACGGGGCGGCCGTGGAGGTCGTGCGGATCGCGACGGGTGCCGAGCCGCAGGTCGCGGGCAAGCCGCTGCCCCCGATGCACCGGGAGACGATCATCCGGACCGGTGCCGACCGGCCGCTGGTGGTCGGGGACCGGCTGGACACGGACATCGAGGGCGCGTTCAACGGCGGGGTGGACTCGCTGCTGGTGCTGACCGGGGTCACCGACGGGGCGCAGTTGCTCGCCGCGCCGCCGCAGCACCGTCCGACGTATGTGGACGCCGATCTGCGCGGGCTGCTCACCGGGCAGCCGGATGTCACCCGGGAAGGTGACGGTTTGCGTTGCGGCGGGTGGACGGCGGTGGCCGGGACGGACCGGTTGGAGCTGACGGGCGACGGTGAGCCGCTGGACGGGCTGCGGGCGCTGTGCGCGGCGGCCTGGACGGCGGCGGGGGAGGGATCCTGCGCGCTGGACGGGGAGAAGGCGCTGGCCAGGCTGGGGCTCTGACGGCCCCTCAGGCGGTTGCCGGCGGGCGGGCCTCGGGGGAGCGGGACGTGGGCGGACCCCGGGGCACCTCGGCGGGCTTCCGCGGGCCTCACAGGGACCGGGGATCGAGATCCGAGCGAGGGTAGGCTAACCTAACCTCGTGTTGGTCGACAGTCCTCCGGAACAGCGCGCGGAGACCGCCCCCGCGCCCCCGACCCGCCGGGCGGCGAGGGCCCTTGGGCTCCTGCTCTCGGTCGTGCTCCTGGTGCTCGTCGCCCTGGCGAGCATCGCGATCGGGGCGAAAGCGCTGTCGCTGGACCAGGTCTGGCACGGCCTGTTCCACGACACGGGGACGTACGGCGACGTGGTCGTCGACGAGCGGCTCTCGCGCACGGCCCTCGGTCTGCTGGCCGGTGCCGCGCTCGGCCTGTCCGGCGCGGTGCTCCAGGCGCTGACCCGCAACCCGCTGGCCGAGCCCGGGCTGCTCGGCATGAACGCGGGCGCCTCCGCCGCCGTCGTGACGGCCATGACCTACTTCGGCGTCACCAGCCTCAGCGGCTATGTGTGGTTCGCGTTCCTCGGCGCGGCGGCGGTCGGCGCGCTGGTGTGGTTCCTCGGCGGCAGCCGGGGCGCCACCCCGGTACGGCTCGCGCTCGCCGGTACGGCGATCAGCGCGGCCCTGTACGGCTACCTCCAGGCCGTGATGATCACGGACGGCGCGGCCCTCGGCAAGATGCGCTTCTGGACGGTGGGTTCGCTGGTCTCGGCCACGAACTCGACCATCGTGCAGGTCCTGCCGTTCCTCGCGGTCGGCACGGTCCTCGCGCTCGCCCTGGCCCGGCCGCTGAATGCCGTGGAGATGGGCGATGACACCGCGCGCGCCCTCGGCGCGAACCTCGGCCGCACCCGGGCGCTGGCCATGCTGGCCGCCGTGGTGCTGTGCGGTGCCGCGACCGCCGCCTGCGGCCCGATCGTCTTCGTCGGCCTGATGGTTCCGCACGTCGTGCGCTCCTTCACCGGCCCCGACCTGCGCTGGATCCTGCCGTACGCCACGGTCCTGGCGCCCGTGCTGCTGCTCGGCGCCGATGTCGTCGGCCGGGTCGTGGCCCGCCCCGCCGAGCTCCAGGTCGGCATCGTCACCGCGATCATCGGCGGCCCGGTCTTCATCTTTCTCGTACGACGGCGGAGGACGGCCCAGCTGTGAAGACACACCCCAGGAGCCGTGCCGTACGCACCCCCGGCGGGCTCTCGCTGCGCCTGGACCCGCGCGCGCTGTTCGTCGTCGTGCTGCTGCTCGCCGCGGCCTGTGCCGCCGGTGTCGCGTTGATCGGCACCGGCGAGGCGAGGATCCCGGCGGCCGACGTGCTGCGGACGCTCGCCGGCGACGGCACCGCCTACCAGGACTTCATCGTCAACGAGCTACGGCTGCCGCGCGTCCTCGTCGGTCTGCTGGTCGGTGCCTCGCTCGGCCTCGGCGGGGCGCTGTTCCAGTCGGTCTCCCGCAACCCGCTGGGCAGCCCGGACGTGCTCGGCCTGTCACAGGGGTCGACGGCCGGGGCGCTCGTCGTGATCGTGCTGATGTCCGGCAGCGCCTCCCAGGTGACCGTGGGCGCGCTGGCCGGCGGCCTGGCGACCGGTGTCGCCATCTACGCGCTCGCCTGGAAGCGGGGCGTGCACGGATACCGGCTGGTGCTGGTCGGCATCGGCGTCAACGCGATCATGACGGCGGTCAACGGCTATCTGCTCACCAAGGCCGACCTGGTCGACGCGACCCGCGCGGTGGTGTGGATGACCGGCTCGCTGAACGGCCGGGGCTGGGAGCAGGTCTGGCCGCTGCTCGGGCTGTGCGCCGTCCTCGTCCCGCTGGTCCTCGCCAACGCGCGCGGCCTGCGGATGACGGAGATGGGCGACGACATCTCGAACGCGCTCGGCGTGCGCGTGCAGCGCGTCCGGCTCGTGCTCATGGTCTGTGCCGTCCTGCTCGTCGCCGCCGCCACGGCCGCCGCGGGCCCCGTCAGCTTCGTCGCGCTCACCGCGCCGCAGCTCGCCCGCCGCCTCACCCGCTCACCGGGGCCGAACCTGGTGCCCTCCCTGTGCATGGGGGCGACCCTGCTGGTCGCCGCCGACTGGGCCTCCCAGCGCGCCTTCGGCGCCGACCAGTTGCCCGTCGGCGTGGTCACCGGCGTCCTCGGCGGCGCCTACCTGCTGTGGCTGCTGGTCACCGAGCGCCGGGCGGGCCGGATATGAAGCGCGCGCAGGGCCCGGACGCGAGCGGCGCGCACCCGAACACCCCTAGGAGCACTGTGAACCGCCTGTCCGCGGAGAACGTCACCCTCGCCTACGACCAGCGGGTCATCGCCGAGCAGCTGTCGGTGGAGATCCCGGACAACTCCTTCACGGTGATCGTCGGCCCGAACGCGTGCGGCAAGTCGACGCTGCTGCGGGCGCTGTCGCGGATGCTCAGGCCCAGCCAGGGCCGGGTGCTGCTGGACGGGCAGGCCATCCAGTCGATGCCCGCCAAGAAGGTCGCGCGGACCCTGGGCCTGCTGCCGCAGTCGTCCGTCGCGCCCGACGGCATCACCGTCGCCGACCTCGTCGGCCGAGGCCGCTACCCGCACCAGGGCCTGCTGCGCCAGTGGTCGGCGGAGGACGAGCGGGTCGTGCGGGAGTCGATGCGCCGGACCGGTGTGGCGGAGCTGGCCGAGCGGTACGTGGACGAGCTGTCCGGCGGGCAGCGGCAGCGGGTGTGGATCGCCATGGCGCTCGCCCAGCAGACCCCGCTGCTGCTCCTGGACGAGCCGACCACCTACCTGGACATCCAGCACCAGATCGACGTCCTCGACCTGTGCGCCGAGCTGCACGAGGAGCAGGGCCGGACGCTGGTGGCGGTGCTGCACGACCTCAACCACGCCGCCCGCTACGCCACTCACCTCATCGCCCTGCGCGGCGGCACGGTGATCGCCGAGGGCACCCCGAACGACATCGTCACGGCCGAGCTGGTCGAGGAGGTCTTCGGGCTGCGCTGCCAGGTCATCGAAGACCCGGAGACGGGCACCCCGCTGGTCGTGCCGACGGCCCGGAAGGCGCGTGCGGAGAAGGCCGCGGCGGCTTCCTGACGACGCGAGCGCCTACAGCAGCTTCCGCAGCCGGAACAGGTCCAGCAGGCTCGCCTCCAGCCTCACCCGGCCCGAGCCCCAGGCGGTCGCGAAGTTCAGCTCGCCGCCCACCAGGGCCACCAGGTCGTCCCCGGCCATGGCGAGCCTGATCTCCGCCTTCTCACGGGGCGGCCCCGGAAGGGTCTCGACGACCTCGATCCGGCCGCCGGTCATCCGGCCCGCGAAGGTGACGTCGAGATCGGTGATGTGGCAGCTCACCGAGCGGTCGAGCGCGGCGGCCGCGCGGACGTCGCCCTCGGCCCCCTGCATGTTGTCCGAAAGCTTCCCCAGTGCGGCGCGGCACTCCTCGATCGTGGCCATCGCCCACGACGGTACCCCAGCGGTTCGGGGTAGCGTCTGGGCATGAGCGAGTCCGTGTCCGAGGCCGACATCGACACCGAGGCGGCGCCCGCGTACGACCCCGCGGCGCCCGCCCCCCTGAACGTCGCGCGCACCCCCACCGGCAACGCCGAGGTCGACGCCCGGCTCGACCGGCTGGCCGACGCCGACCACCTCGCCACCGACGGCCATGTCGAGGTGTACGAGGATGTACACCGGGGACTGCGCGACGCGCTCACCGCGCTCGACGCCCGCCCGGGACCCGCGGCCCCCTCACCGTCGTACCACCAGAGCAGGAGCTGAACCGAACGTGGCAGGAGTCGCACGCCGCCGTCTCGACGCGGAGCTGGTCCGCCGGAAGCTCGCCCGTTCGCGCGAGCACGCCAGCCAGCTGATCACCGCCGGGCGGGTCACCGTCGGCAGGACCGTGGCGACCAAGCCGGCCACGCAGGTGGAGACCGCGGCGGCGATCGTCGTCCAGGCCGACGACAGCGATCCCGACTACGTCTCCCGGGGCGGGCACAAGCTCGCCGGCGCGCTGGCGGCCTTCGTACCGCGCGGGCTCGTCGTCGAGGGCCGGCGCGCGCTGGACGCCGGCGCGTCCACGGGCGGCTTCACCGACGTCCTGCTGCGCGCGGGCGCCGCCCACGTCGTCGCGGTGGACGTCGGCTACGGACAACTCGCCTGGACGCTCCAGCAGGATGAACGCGTCACCGTCAAGGACCGTACGAACGTACGCGAGTTGACGCTTGAGGCGATCGATGGGGAACCTGTGGATCTTGTCGTGGGCGATCTGTCCTTCATCCCGCTCGGGCTGGTGCTGCCCGCCCTGAAGCGGTGCGTGACGCCGGACGCCGACCTGGTGATGATGGTCAAGCCGCAGTTCGAGGTGGGGAAGGAGCGGCTCGGCAGCGGGGGAGTCGTACGGAGTCCGCAGCTGCGGGCGGAGGCCGTGCGAGGAGTGGCCGAGAAGGCGTGGGAGCTGGGGCTCGGGGTGCGGGGGGTCACCGCGAGCCCGCTGCCCGGGCCCTCGGGGAACGTGGAGTACTTTCTCTGGCTGCGGGCGGGGGCACCCCAGGTGGACCCGGCCGACGTTGAACGTGCAGTGGCGGAGGGGCCGCGTTGACACAGAACCTGGCGCGTACTGTTTTCCTGCTCGCCCACACCGGGCGGCCCGCGGCGATCCGCAGCGCGGAACTCGTCGTCAAGGGCCTGCTGCGGCATGGCATCGGGGTGCGGGTGCTGGAGGAGGAGGCGCGCGACCTGCCGCTCCCGGACGAGGTGGCCCTCGTCAAGGAGGCGACCCCGCAGTGCCTGGACGGGTGCGAGCTGCTGATCGTGCTGGGCGGCGACGGCACGCTGCTGCGCGGCGCCGAGTTCGCGCGGGCCTCCGGGGTGCCGATGCTCGGCGTCAACCTCGGGCGTGTCGGGTTCCTCGCGGAGGCCGAACGGGACGACCTCGACCGGGTCGTGGACCGGGTGGTGGCGCGGTCGTACGAGGTCGAGGAGCGGATGACCGTCGACGTCGTGGTGCACCGCAACGGCGACATCGTGCACACCGACTGGGCGCTGAACGAGGCGGCCGTGCAGAAGGCCGGCGCCGAGAAGCTGCTGGAAGTCGTCCTGGAGATCGACGGGCGGCCGGTCACGGGCTTCGGGTGCGACGGCGTCGTGCTGTCCACACCGACCGGGTCCACCGCGTACGCCTTCTCCGCCGGGGGGCCGGTGGTGTGGCCGGAGGTGGAGGCACTGCTGATGGTGCCGATCAGCGCGCACGCGCTGTTCGCCAAGCCGCTGGTCACCTCGCCGGACTCCGTGCTGGCGGTGGAGGTGCTGCCGCACATCCCGCCGGGGGTCCTGTGGTGCGACGGGCGGCGGACCGTGGAGCTGCCGCCGGGTGCGCGGGTCGAGGTGCGGCGGGGCGCCGTGCCGGTACGGCTGGCCCGGCTGCACCATTCGTCCTTCACCGACCGGCTTGTGGCGAAGTTCGCGCTGCCCACCACGGGATGGCGGGGCGCGCCCCACCACCCCTCGGAGTGACATAGGCGGGCCATGTGCGCTCCCGGCCCCGGACCTCGTATGGTCTGTTCCGTGTTGGAGGAGATGCGGATACGGTCGCTCGGGGTCATCGACGATGCCGTTGTCGAGCTGTCGCCGGGGTTCACCGCCGTCACCGGTGAGACGGGTGCGGGCAAGACCATGGTGGTCACCAGCCTGGGGCTGCTGCTCGGCGGCCGGGCGGACCCGGCGCTCGTGCGGATCGGGGCCGAGAAGGCGGTGGTGGAGGGGCGGGTCACCGTACCCCCCGGCACCGCGGCCGTCGTGCGTGCCGAGGAGGCCGGGGCCGAGCTGGACGACGGTGCCCTGCTGATCAGCCGTACCGTGTCCGCCGAGGGCCGCTCCCGGGCGCACCTGGGCGGGCGCAGCGTGCCCGTCGGGCTGCTCGCCGAGCTGGCCGACGACCTGGTGGCCGTGCACGGGCAGACCGACCAGCAGGGGCTGCTGAAGCTGTCCCGGCAGCGGCAGGCGCTCGACCGGTACGCGGGCGACGCCGTCGCCGTGCCGCTCGCCAAGTACGGCGAGGCGTACAGGCGGCTGCGGGCCGTCGCCGCCGAGCTGGAGGAGATCACCACGCGCGCGCGTGAGCGGGCGCAGGAAGCCGACATGCTGCGGTACGGGCTCGACGAGATCGCCGCCGTGGAGCCGCGGCCCGGCGAGGACGTGGAGCTGGCCGAGGAGGCCGAGCGGCTGGGGCACGCCGAGGCGCTGTCGTCCGCCGCGACGGTCGCGCACGCCGCTCTGGCGGGCAATCCGGAGGACCCCGAGGGGATCGACGCCTCGACCCTCGTCGCGGGCGCGCACCGGGCCCTGGAGGCCGTGCGGTCGCACGATCCGGCGCTGTCAGCGCTCGCCGACCGGATCGGGGAGATCGGCATCCTGCTGGGTGACGTGGCGGGTGAGCTGGCCGGGTACGCCGACGATCTCGACGCCGACCCGCTGCGGCTGGCCGCGGTGGAGGAGCGCCGGGCCGCCCTGAACGCCCTGACCCGCAAGTACGGGGACGACGTCGCCGGCGTCCTGGCCTGGGCCGAGCGGAGCGCCGCGCGGCTCACCGAGCTGGACGGCGACGACGAGCGGATCGAGGAGCTGACGGCCGAGCGGGACGCGCTGCGCACCGAGCTGGGCGGGCTCGCGCAGGCGCTGACGGACGCGCGGACGGAGGCGGCCGAGCGGTTCGCCGCCGCCGTGACCGCCGAGCTGGCCTCGCTGGCGATGCCCCACGCGCGCGTGTCCTTCGACATCCGCCAGACCGAGGACCCGGAGGGCGTCGAGGTCGGCGGGCGGACGGTCGCCTACGGCCCCTCGGGCGTGGACGAGGTCGAGCTGCTGCTCGCCCCGCACCCGGGTGCCCCGCCGCGGCCCATCGCCAAGGGCGCCTCCGGCGGTGAGCTCTCCCGCGTGATGCTGGCCGTGGAGGTGGTGTTCGCGGGCACCGATCCGGTGCCGACGTACCTCTTCGACGAGGTCGACGCGGGTGTCGGCGGCAAGGCGGCGGTCGAGATCGGCCGGCGGCTGGCGAAGCTCGCCAGGACCGCGCAGGTCGTCGTGGTCACCCACCTGCCCCAGGTCGCCGCGTTCGCCGACCGCCAGCTGCTGGTGGAGAAGACCAACGACGGCTCCGTGACCCGCTCCGGTGTGAAGGCCCTGGAGGGCGAGGAGCGCATCCGCGAGCTGTCCCGCATGCTGGCGGGCCAGGAGGACTCCGAAACGGCCCGCGCCCACGCGGAGGAACTCCTGGCTACGGCCAGGGCTGATCTCTGACAGCCAGGCCGGGCGGGCTGGCCGCTCGCCCGGCCTGCGGTGTCACTCCTGGCGGTTCATGCGTTGCCGCGCCATGTGATACGCCCAGGCGTGGGTCGACACCTTCTTCTCCACGCCGAAGTGCCGTCCTGTGGCTTCTTCCAGAACCTGGTGGAACTCCTCCATCAGCGAGCCCCAGTCGGTGACGACGAAATCGCTGTCGGTCCAACCGTAGAGGGACTTCAGTTCGTGCTTGACGGCGGCGAAGAACGCGGGGCGCTCGCGCTCGCCCACGCCGATCCGGACGCCGTGCCGCCGGAGCCACTCCGTGAGCTCCTCGGGTGCGTCCAGCCACTTGTCCGGGCTGTCCCGCAGCTCGGCATAGTCGACCCAGGCCCAGAAGCTCTCGGCGTCGGCGACATCCGGCGCCTCGGCATGGTGGTCCGCGCACAGCAGGGCGAAATTGCGTACGTCGTTGGAACCGCCCAGCTGGGTGGGCACGACATGAGCGCGCTCCACCGGGGTCCGCCAGCAGATGAGGCAGGCGGCCTCCTCCATGCCCAGGTAGTCGGCGATGGCCCGCACGGTGGGCCGCGTCTTGCGCACGTCCGGGTGATGCTCGCGGGGCTTCACGGGCAGAGCCGACGAGTCGTAGCCGTAGTCGCTGCCGTCGTCCGGGTAACCGATCCCCAGGACATCGGGGATGTCGTCGCGCTGTTTCCCGGTGCGTACGTGCAGGAGCGGGGTACGGATCTCGGTCAGGTAGTCCCCCAGGAAGCCGAGGGCGAAGTCCGTCATCAGCTCGAAGGCGTCGTGGTCGTAGCCGCCTGCTGAGTTCCGGTGCCCCTGAACGTCCAGGTAGAGGTGGCGGGGTGCCCCGGGCGACTGCTTCTGGGCTGCCTGCACGCACTCGAAGATGCGCTGGGCGCTCCGCTCGAAGTTCTCGTACACCTTCATGTCGTGGTAGATCGCCACCCCCTTGCGCCTCTGTCCCTGGCGGCGCTGCCGCTTCGGCTTCTTCGCCATGTTCCCCCCTGGAACCGTCGGTGTCGTGAGGCATCGTGGCAGGCGGCACTGACAACGGCTGGGCGCCGTCCGGGAGTGGTGGGCCGCCCCCGGTGGGCGGGAGCGCTGGGAGCGGACGCGGCAGGCCGGCCGGGGTGTGGGGCTGTACGCCGGGGCCTGCGGGGCGTACGACGACCTCGCCGGGGGCACCGGCGGGGGCACGGGCGCATCTGGGGGCCCTGCGGAACGGTGAGGTCACCAGCGGGGCCGTGAGGTTGTCCGGGATATCGGCGGCCGGACTGGTGGCGGGAAACCGGCGCGCGGGGCTGCTCGCGCACGCCGTCGCTCTGGTGGCCGCGGCCCGCTACGGGGACCGGGTCAGCGCCTGGGCGCGCGCCCGGTGAGCGGCTGACCTCGTCGTATGCTCTCGTACACCGTTCGGCCGCGGCAGGCGTTCCCTCACCCGTGTGGGTGATGTGCTCCGGCGCATTGCCCCGGCCCGCCGCACGGTGCGCCCTCCTGGGTGTCCCTGAACGGCCGTACGTCCTGGCATGCTTGGCAGGGAACGCGGGGCGGGCAGCGGGTACGGCCGGCCGGCCCGGGAGGCGCGCGGGGTGCGCCCTTCCGCCCCCCTGAGCCCGCTACCTTCTGTACGTTTCCTCGTGACCACCCACGTGAACCCGTGCCCGTCCCCGTGAACCAGGAGCCCCGGCCCCGTGAGCCCCCTGAGCAGCAACGCACCGCACGGCCAGTCGCCGCTGCGCACCGTGCAGGTGCTCGGCGGAGGCAACGCCGGCAGCAGCGCGCACGTGCGCTCCCTGGCCGAGGGACTGGTGGCGAGGGGCGTGCGGGTCACCGTGTGCGCCCCCGTCGAGGCCGATCACGCCTACGACTTCCTCGGGGTCGGCGCCGAGCACGTGCACGTGCCGCGCAGCAGCGACCCCGTCGCCGTGGCCGCGCTCCGGACGGCCTGCGCGAACGCCGACCTGGTGCACGCGCACGGCCTGCACGCCTCCTTCCGGACCGTGCTGGCGCTCAGCGGGCGCACCACCCCGCTGGTGGTCACCTGGCACAACCGGGCCCACGCGCAGGGCCCGCGGGCCCATCTGCTGCGGCTGCTGGAACGGCGTGTGATGCGGACCGCGTCCGTGGTCCTCGGCACCAGTCCCGACCTGGTCGACCGGGCCCGGCGGACCGGCGCGCGCGACGCCCGGCTCGCGGCCGTCGCCCTGCCGGGCCGGCACCGCGCCGGCGGCCTCCTCGACGCCGACGCCCTCGACACCTTCGACACCCTGGACCCCTTCGACGGCCCCGGCCGCGACGACCCCGACCGGCTGCGGCCCAAGACCCGGGCCGAACTCGGCGCCACCGGACGCCCGTTGCTCATCGCGGTCGGCTCCCTGGACCGGCACCGCGGCTACGACGTCCTGCTCGACGCGGCCCGCGCGTGGCGCGCCCTCGACCCGGTGCCCCTGGTGGTCG
This sequence comes from Streptomyces canarius, assembly GCF_014650735.1. Taxonomy (NCBI): domain Bacteria; kingdom Bacillati; phylum Actinomycetota; class Actinomycetes; order Kitasatosporales; family Streptomycetaceae; genus Streptomyces; species Streptomyces canarius. Next base: position 459,880 of record NZ_BMVN01000002.1, on the reverse strand, counting down.
TCGCGGGGGAGGGGCCGCTGCGGCCGGTGCTGCAACGGCGGATCGAGGACGAGGAACTGCCGGTGCGGCTCATCGGGCACCGCGAGGACGTGCCCGAGCTGCTCGCCGCCGCCGATCTCGCGCTGCTCACCAGCAGTTGGGAGTCGCGGTCCGTCCTCGCCCAGGAGGCGCTGCACGCGCGCGTGCCGCTCGTCGCCACCCGCGTCGGCGGCATCCCGGACCTCGTGGGCGACGCGGCCGAACTCGTCCCGTACGGCGATCCGGAAGCCCTCGCCGACACCGTCGTACGGCTCCTCGCGGACCCGGAGCGGTGCGCGGTGCTGCGCGAGCGCGGGACGCGGCAGGCCGCCACCTGGCCGACCGAGGACGAGACCGTCGCCCAAGTGCTCAGTGTGTACGACGAGTTGACGCAGCCGAGGCCGCTGGCCTGAGCGGTCTTCAGGGCACGTGCCGGCGCGCCCGCAGGGCCAGGCTCAACGCCAGTACCGTCTGCGGGTCGTCCAGGTCGGTGCCCAGCAACTCCGCGATCCGGGCGAGCCGGTTGTACAGCGTCTGCCGGTTGAGATGCAGTTCGCGGGCCGTCTCCGCCTTGCGGCCGGCGTGTGCCAGATAGGTCTCCAGGGTCGGCAGCAGCGGCGGTCTGGAGCGGTGGTCGTGGTCGCGCAGCGGGCCGATCGCCCGGTCCACGAAGGCCGCCAGGTCCGGGTGGTCGCGCAGCCGCCACAGCAGCAGGTCGATGTCGAGGCGCCGGGCGTCGTACCAGGGCCGGTCGGTCAGGCCCTGGGCCGCCGTCGCGGTCTCCGCCGCGTGCCGCAGCCCCGCCGAGGCCGCCGTCCAGCCGCCCGCCACCCCGACGACCACCACCGGCGGCGGCGAGCCCGGCCGGCGCATCCCGGCCCGCTCCACCCCCGCCCGCAGCGCCGCCGCCACCCGGTCCGCGACCGCCGCCCGCTCCGACTCCGAGCGCAGCCCCAGCAGCACCAGCACCCGGCCCTCCACCGGCCGTACCCCCAGCAGCACCGGCACCCCCACCGCGGCCAGTTCCTCGGAGACCGCGCGGGCCAGCACCGCCCAGCCCCCGCCGGGGGAGAGGCTGTCCCCGATCCGCATCACCACGGGCAGCAGCGGGCTGTCGCCGGGCTTGAAGCCGAGCACCCGGGCCTGCGCGGGGGCGTCCTCCGCCGCGATCCGGGCCTCGGCGAGATCGGTGAGGAAGTCACCGCGCCCGCGCGCCGCCAGCTCCTCCTCCTGCCGGGCCTGCATCAGCACCACGGCCAGGATGCCCGCGGCCCGCTCGGCGGCGATCCGGTGCACCGGTGCCAGCGGTGAGCGGACCGGCAGCAGCACCAGGCGGGCGCGCACGGCACCGGCGGTCCCCGGCCCGCCGCCGGGCACGTCCACCAGCACCGACCCGGCGGGCGGCGGGGCCTGCTTGTGCGGGCCGCGCAGACCCTCCCACACCTGGAGCGGGTCCGTGCCCTTGGGCCCGGCACCGGCGGCGTACAGCAGCCGGCCGTCGGCGGTCTCCAGGAACACCGGGTTGTCGCCGAAGCCGGCCAGGATGTCCAGCACCTGCGGCACCCCGCCGCCGCCCAGCAGGGCCTCGGTGCAGCGCCGGTGCACCTCCTCCGCGCGCTGGAGCAGCGCGTAGTGGCCGTTGACGATCTCGGTGTGGATCTCCTCGGTCACCGTCACGAACGGCACCTCGCGGTGCAGCTGGACCAGCGGCAGCCCGGCCGTCCGGGCCGTGTCCACCAGGGCGGCGGGCAGCCGGGTGAAGCGCGGGCCCAGCTCCACCACCAGGGCGGCGATCCCCCGCTCGGCGAGGGTGCGCACGAACGCCCGCTGCTCGGCCGGCCGGGTGCCGAGGCCGTAGCCGGTGGTCAGCAGCAGCTCGCCGCCCTTGAGCAGCGAGGCGATGTTCGGGACCTCGCCCGCGTGCACCCAGCGCACGGTGCGGCCGAGCCGGTCGGCGCCCGCCAGCACCTCCGGCAGCCCGCTGCGCAGTCCGGGCAGCTCCAGCGCCCGCTGCACGGTGATCCCGGCGCCCTGGGTGTCGGATCGGTGGTCGCTACGGCTGTCCATGCGGTGACGCTACCTGCGGCAACGCCCTCAGGACAGCCACCTTCGAACGGCTGCCGGCTAGACCGGCCGGATGTTGTGGTTGAAGCGGAACACGTTGTCGGGGTCGTAGCGCCGCTTCACCTTCGCCAGGCGCAGGGTGTTCCCGGCGCCCAGGCCCGCGCGGACCCGCTCGGGGCCCTCGTCGCCGATGAAGTTGAGGTTCACCGCACCCGTGCTCCACCGCCGCAGGCCGGCGCGCACGTCCCGCACCCAGCCGATCGCCCGCTCGTCGTCGGCCGGGTCCGGCCAGATCGCGAGCGGGTGCGCCGCCCAGGGCGCGTCCCGGTACGGCACCGGGTATTCGTGCGGGCCCGCCGCGACGGCCCCGCCCTGCGGGAAGAGCAGGTGCTGGGTGGGGCTCGGCGCGGGCATGCCGTCCGCGCGGGCGCAGAAGACGTCCACGGCCTCGTCCGGCAGCCCGGTCAGACACTCCGTCGACCAGTGGTTGCGCAGCCCCGCCGGCTGGTCGAGCATGCACTGCACATCGGCGTACGGCAGGTCACCGGCCAGCTCCACCTCGTGGGGCAGCGCGAGCAGCGGCTCGGCGAGCCCCCGCAGCTCGTCCTCGGCGCCGGCGTACGTCAGCAGGGCCGCGCACAGCGGCGTGCCGACCAGCTCGGGCGGTGTGAACTCCGCGGGCGGCCCGGTGAGGTACAGCGCCGCGCCGCCCACCTCGTCCGGCCCGGTGCGGAAGATCTCGCGGAAGGTGCGGAGCACGTCCGGTCCGACGTCCGGCAGGAACAGCAGCAGGACCATCGAGAACTCCGGCAGCTCGTGCAGCCGCAGGGTGAGCGCGGTGGCGACGCCGAAGTTGCCGCCCCCGCCGTGCAGCGCCCAGAACAGCTCGGGGTTCTCGTCGGGGCTCGCGTGCACCCGCTCGGCGTCGGCGGTCACCAGTTCCACGGCTATGAGGTTGTCCACGGCGAGGCCGAAGGCGCGGTCCAGCCAGCCGGTGCCGCCGCCGAGGACGAAGCCGCCGACGCCGGTGGTGGAGACCCGCCCGCCGGTGGTCGCGAGACCGTACGGCTGGGTGGCGCGGTCCAGATGGCTCATCGTGGCGCCGCCCTCGACCCGCACCGCCTCGGCCGCCGGGTCGACGGTCACCCGGTGCATCCGGCGCAGGTCCACCACGAGCGCGCCGTCGCCCAGCGCCGTACCCGCCACGCCGTGGCCGCCGCCGCGCACCGCGATGTGCAGGTCCAGCTCCCTGCCGAAGCGCACGGCCCGCACCACGTCGGTCGCGTCCGCGCACCGCGCGATCACCGCGGGCCGCCGGTCGACCATCGCGTTGAAGACCGCACGGGCCTCCTCGTAGCCCGGGTCCCCGGGGGCGAGCACATCGCCGACCAGGTCCTCGCGCAGCGCGGCGAGGGCCGCGCCCGCCTTCGAGAGGGAAGCCATGGCCGCCCCCTTCCGGAACAGGGGCCGTGTCCGGCTTCCAGCCTAGGCGGGCGGGACCGCGTGGGCCCGCTCAGCCGCCGTAGGCGCCGGACGCGGTCAGCCGCAGGGCCGTGTCGATCAGCGGGACGTGGCTGAACGCCTGCGGGAAGTTGCCCACCTGGCGCTTCAGACGCGGGTCCCACTCCTCGGCGAGCAGACCGAGGTCGTTGCGCAGCGCGAGGAGCTTCTCGAACAGCTTGCGGGCCTCGTCCACCCGGCCGATCATCGCCAGGTCGTCCGCCATCCAGAACGAGCAGGCCAGGAACGCGCCCTCGTCACCCGGCAGGCCGTCGACGCCCTCGCGGTCGCCCTCCGTCGGGTAGCGCAGGATGAACCCGTCCGGAGTGGACAGCTCGCGCTGGATGGCCTCGATGGTGCCGATCACCCGCTTGTCGTCCGGCGGCAGGAAGCCCATCTGCGGGATGAGCAGCAGGGAGGCGTCCAGCTCCTGGGAGCCGTAGGACTGGGTGAAGGTGTTGCGCTCCTTGTCGTAGCCCTTCTCGCACACGTCCCGGTGGATGTCGTCGCGCAGTTCCTTCCAGCGCTCCAGCGGGCCGTCCGCGTCGCCGGACTCGATCAGCTTGATCGTGCGGTCGACGGCGACCCAGGCCATCACCTTGGAGTGCACGAAGTGCCGGCGCGGGCCGCGCACCTCCCAGATGCCCTCGTCCGGCTCCTGCCAGTGGTCCTCCAGGTAGCGGATCAGCTTCAGCTGGAGCAGGGAGGCGTAGTCGTTGCGGGCGAGCCCGGTCATGTGGCCCAGGTGCAGGGCCTCGGTGACCTCGCCGTACACGTCCAGCTGGAGCTGGTGCGCGGCGCCGTTGCCGACCCGGACCGGGGCCGAGCACTCGTAGCCGGGCAGCCAGTCCAGTTCGGCCTCGCCCAGCTCGCGCTCACCGGCGATGCCGTACATGATCTGGAGGTTCTCCGGGTCGCCGGCGACCGCGCGCAGCAGCCACTCGCGCCAGGCGCGGGCCTCCTCGCGGTAGCCCGTGCGCAGCAGCGAGGACAGGGTGATCGCCGCGTCCCGCAGCCAGGTGTAGCGGTAGTCCCAGTTGCGCACGCCCCCGATGTCCTCGGGCAGGGAGGTCGTCGGGGCCGCGACGATGCCGCCCGTGGGGGCGTAGGTCAGCGCCTTCAGGGTGATCAGCGAGCGGATCACCGCCTCGCGGTACGGCCCGTGGTACGTACAGTGCTCGACCCACTCGCGCCAGAAGTCCTCCGTCGCCTCCAGCGAGGCCTCCGGCTCCGGCAGCGGCGGCGGCTGCTTGTGCGAGGGCTGCCAGGAGATGGTGAACGCGATCCGGTCACCGGGGGCGACCGTGAAGTCGGCGTACGTGGTGAGCGCCTTGCCGTAGGTCTCGGCCTCGGTGTCGAACCACACCGAGTCCGGTCCGGCGACGGCGACCGTGCGCCCCTCGTGCTTGTGCACCCACGGCACCACCCGGCCGTAGGAGAACCGCATCCGCAGGGCCGAGCGCATCGGGACCCGGCCGGTGACGCCCTCCACGATCCGGATGAGCTGCGGGGCGCCGTCACGCGGGGGCATGAAATCGGTCACACGGACCGTGCCGCGCGGGGTGTCCCACTCCGATTCCAGGATCAGCGAGTCGCCGCGGTAGCTGCGCCGGGCGGCCGTGGGCGGCTTGGCGTCGGCGGCGTGCGCCGGTCCGAGCCGCCAGAAACCGTGCTCCTCGGTGCCCAGCAGGCCGGCGAAGACGGCATGCGAGTCGAAGCGGGGCAGGCACAGCCAGTCCACCGTGCCGTCCCGGCAGACCAGCGCCGCTGTCTGCATGTCTCCGATGAGTGCGTAGTCTTCGATGCGCCCGGCCACGTGCAACTCCAGTCGAACGGCCACGTCACACCCCCGCGCAGGGGGCTGTCGCTTAGTGCGGTCAAGGGATCTTGTTAAGCGTCGTTGAGCGGTGAAGCAAAGCAGCCCGCCGAGCCCTGAGGCAACACGACAGTCTTTGCTCAACGAACTGCCGCGCTCTCGTTGTTCCGGGTGATGTTGGCGGGGGTGTGCCGTCGTTCCGGCCGGGCTCGGCAGCCAATGTCCGAGCAGGATACGACGCACGTAGATGATCTGCGTGCCGCTCCGGGCAACCTGTGTGGGCCGAACGAGTGAGCACCGGGTGAGGACGGTGTGTCCGCGGGATGACCCGAGTGACACCTGTGACCTCTGTGGCGGCCCGCTGTGCCCGGGCGAGTGCGAAGAGTGGCCGGGAGCCATCTCGCCCAGGCGCTGTTACGCTGGTAGCCCGTGGACCGGTGGGAGAAAACCCCCGAACCGCAGCGACGGCACCCCCGGAAGCACCGGGAGGGTCGCCGTATCGCACCCCCAGACCGCGACCACGGGAGCCCCCTCTTGGCCATGCCGCCCAACACCACGACGACCAAGCACATCTTCGTGACCGGGGGTGTCGCCTCCTCGCTCGGCAAGGGCCTGACCGCCTCCAGCCTGGGCATGCTGCTCAAGGCGCGGGGCCTGCGTGTCGTGATGCAGAAGCTCGACCCGTACCTGAACGTCGACCCGGGCACGATGAACCCCTTCCAGCACGGTGAGGTGTTCGTCACCAACGACGGCGCCGAGACCGACCTGGACATCGGCCACTACGAGCGGTTCCTCGACCGCGACCTGGACGGCAGCGCCAACGTCACCACCGGCCAGGTCTACTCCACCGTGATCGCCAAGGAGCGCCGCGGCGAGTACCTGGGCGACACGGTGCAGGTCATCCCGCACATCACCAACGAGATCAAGCACCGCATCCGGCGGATGGCCACCGACGAGGTGGACGTCGTGATCACCGAGGTCGGCGGCACGGTCGGCGACATCGAGTCGCTGCCGTTCCTGGAGACGGTCCGCCAGGTCCGCCACGAGGTCGGCCGGGACAACGTCTTCGTCGTGCACATCTCGCTGCTGCCCTACATCGGCCCCTCCGGTGAGCTGAAGACCAAGCCGACCCAGCACTCGGTGGCCGCGCTCAGGAACATCGGTATCCAGCCGGACGCGATCGTGCTGCGCTGCGACCGGGAGGTGCCGACCGCGATCAAGCGGAAGATCTCCCTGATGTGCGACGTCGACGAGGCCGCCGTCGTCGCCTGCCCCGACGCCCGCTCGATCTACGACATTCCCAAGGTCGTGCACACCGAGGGCCTGGACGCGTACGTGGTCCGCAAGCTCGACCTGCCCTTCCGGGACGTGGACTGGACGACCTGGGACGACCTGCTCGACCGCGTCCACAATCCCGACCACGAGGTCACCCTGGCGCTGGTCGGCAAGTACATCGACCTGCCCGACGCCTACCTGTCGGTCACCGAGGCGCTGCGCGCGGGCGGCTTCGCCAACAAGGCCCGCGTGAAGATCAAGTGGGTGACCTCGGACGACTGCAAGACCCCGGCCGGCGCCAAGGCCCAGCTCGCGGACGTGGACGGCGTCTGCATCCCCGGCGGCTTCGGCGACCGGGGCGTGCTCGGCAAGGTCGGCGCGATCCGCTACGCCCGGGAGAACAAGATCCCGCTGCTCGGCCTGTGCCTGGGCCTGCAATGCATCGTGATCGAGGCCGCCCGCAACCTGGCCGACATCCCGGACGCCAACTCCACCGAGTTCGACCCGGCCACCGCCCACCCGGTCATCTCCACCATGGCCGAGCAGCTCGACATCGTCGCCGGCGAGGGCGACATGGGCGGCACGATGCGGCTGGGCATGTACCCGGCCAAGCTGGCCGAGGGCTCGATCGTGCGTGAGGTCTACGACGGCAAGGAGTACGTCGAGGAGCGCCACCGGCACCGCTACGAGGTCAACAACGCCTACCGCGCGGAACTGGAGAAGAAGGCCGGCATCGTCTTCTCCGGCACCTCCCCCGACGGCAAGCTCGTGGAGTACGTGGAGTACCCGCGCGACGTCCACCCGTACCTGGTCGCCACGCAGGCGCACCCCGAGCTGCGCTCGCGGCCGACCCGCGCGAACCCGCTCTTCGCGGGCCTGGTGAAGGCCGCGGTCGAGCGGAAGAACGCGAAGTAACACACCAGTTGTACGGTGGCCGGGGTGCGAACCTTCAAGGGTGAGCGCCCCGGCTTTCTTTGTCGGCCGGTTCGTTCGGAAAGCGTGTGGAAGGACAGGGCATGACGATCAAGGACACCCCCGAGGAATGGGAGATCCGGGCCACGGACACCCCCTTCGTGGGCAACAAGACCTCCGTCCGCACGGACGACGTGGTCATGCCCGACGGGTCGGTGGCCCGCCGTGACTACCAGGTCCACCCCGGTTCCGTGGCCGTCCTCGCCCTGGACGAGGAGGACCGGGTGCTGCTGATCAACCAGTACCGGCACCCGGTGCGGCACAAGCTGTGGGAGATCCCGGCCGGGCTGCTGGACGTGCCCGGCGAGAACCCGCTGCACGCCGCGCAGCGGGAGCTGTACGAGGAGGCGCACGTCAAGGCCGAGGACTGGCGGGTGCTGACCGACGTGTACACCACCCCGGGCGGCTGCGACGAGGCCGTACGGATCTTCCTGGCCCGCGGTCTGTCCGACGCCGAGGGCGAGCGCTTCGCGGCGGAGCACGAGGAGACCGACATGCAGCACGCGCGCGTGCCGGTCGGGGAACTGGTGCGCCGCGTGCTGGCCGGGGACCTGCACAACAACTGCCTCGTGGTGGGCGTGCTCTCCCTGGTCGCCGCCCGCGGCGGGGACGGCCTGGACGCGCTGCGCCCCGCGGACGCGCCCTGGCCCGCGCGCCCCTTCGAGAACTGACCGGGCCCGTCCGGGACCCGACCGGACCCGTCCGGTCCGCCGGTGTGACGATCGCCTGATCCGATCGGGCGATCCCCCCGCCGCGCTCTTCCCGGAACGTCGCAGAGCGTGAACTAGGCTCTTCAACGCCCGTATCGGAAGACACCGGCGGGCTTGCGCGTGCGGTGGGACGGGAGTGTGGCCCGTGACGGATCAGGCGGTGGACCCAGACGGTGCGGAGCGGACCGCGCACCCGGCCAGGGAGGACCGATTCCTGGGCCGGGCACGGGAGTTGAAGGAGCTGCGCGCCGACATCGAGCGCGCCGGACTGGACACCCTCTCCGGCCGCAAGGCCCCCCGCGCGCGCGTGCTCCTCATCGCCGGCCGCCCCGGCTCCGGCCGCACCCGCCTCGCCGAGCAGCTCGTCCGGCAGGTCGCCGGCCGTTACCCCGACGGTGTGCTGCGGGCCCGGCTCAGCGAGCCCGGCGGCACGCCGGTGCCCGTCGAGCAGGCCGCCCGCGACCTGCTCGCCGCGCTGGAGCTGCCCGCCCCCGCCGGCGCCGCCGAGGACGACCTGGCCGCGGCCCTGCGCGCCGCCCTCGCCGGCCGGCGGATGCTGCTCCTGCTCGACGACGCGGCCGGCGCCGAGCAGGTCGACGCGCTGCTCCCGGACGCCCCGGACTGCCTGGTGGTGGCCGTCTCCGGCGGCCCGCTCACCGGTATCGCGGACGTCCGCCCCTGCACGCTCGGCGGCCTCGACACCAAGTCCGCGGTGGAACTGCTCACCGGCTACGCCGGCTCCGTCCGCGTCACCGTCGACCCGCGCTCCGCGGAGAGCCTGGTCGAGGCCTGCCACGGCCACCCGGCCGCGCTGGTGCTGGCCGGCGGCTGGCTCGCCGCCCGCCCCCAGGCCGCCGTCTCCGACCTCGCCAAGCGGCTGCACACCGACGGCGGCGCGGACGGCACCCCGCTGTCCCGCGTCTTCCGGCTCGTGTACGACCAGCTGCCCGGCCCGGCCGCGCGCGTCCTGCGACTGCTCTGCCTGGCCCCGGCCGGCCTGGCCGACCCGCACACCGCCTCGGCGCTCGCCGGCTGCTCGGTCGACGCCGCCCGCGCCACCCTGGACGACCTCGTCGGCCTCGGCCTGCTGCGCGCGCTGGACTCCCCGCTGCCCCAGTACGAGGTCCCCGGCTGTCTGCACCCGCTGCTGCGCGCCCTGGCCGAGGCCCAGGAGCGGCCCGCCGAGTTGCAGCTGGCCCGGGCCCGGATGCTGGAGCGGACGGTACGGCTGCTCCAGTCCTGCCGGGCGATCACCGAGACCGACAGCCCCCAGGCCCGGGATAAGCTGAGCGGCCTGCCCCCCGCGCTGCGCTTCCCGACCCCGCGGGCCGCCGCCGACTGGCTGCGCATCCGGCGGCCCGCCCTGCTGGCGTCCGCGCGCCTCGCGGTGGCCGACGGCGAGCTGGACACCCTCGCCCGGCGGCTGATGTCCCAGCTGGTCAGGGCCCTGGCCGCGCATGTCGGCACGCAGGCCGCCGCACCCGACCTGTACGGCCTGCACGGCCTCGTCCTGGACGTCGCCGAGCGGCGCGGGCTGCCCCGGGAGAAGGCCGCGGCCCTGCTGAACCTGGGCGATCTGGACGCGCAGACCGGCCGGACCCGGGAGGCGCTGGTCCGCTACCGGGCCGCGCTGGACGCCGGACGCGAGGCGAACGACCCGTACGCGACCGGCCGCGCGATGGAATCCGTAGGCGGCGCGTACCAGGAGCTGGGGGACCACGACCGGGCCGCCGACTGGTTCGGCCGGGCGCTGGCCGAGCGGCTGGCCCGGGGGGAGCACCCGGAGGCGGCCCGGCTGTACGGCCGTATCGGCACGGCCCACACCTACGCGGGCCGTTACGGGGAGGCGCTGCGGAACTGGCGGGCCGCCCTCGCCGGATACCGCAGGAGCGGCGATGTCGCCGCCAGCGCGCGGGCGTTGAGCGAGATCGCCCGGGTGCAGGAGTACGCGGGGCGGCCCGAGGAGTCGCTGCGCACCTGCCAGGAGGCCGTGGAGTGGGCGCGGCGCGCCGAGGACGCGCGGTTGCAGGCCGCACTCCAGCTGCGGCTCGCCGACACCCTGGACCGGCTGGGCGACCCCGCGTCCGCCCGCCTGCACCGCGCGGCGGCGGAGCGCATGCTGGGTGAGGAGCCATCGGAAGAGGATGCACAGCCGGAACACGACGCTAACGCCTGCGAAATCCGTAGTGGTCCCAGCGAAGATTGATGCAATGGAAGGCTAGACAGCCGGAACGCCTTCATTAGACTGGCTCTGCCGCTCGTTCTCCTGCGGTGTCTCCCGGTGTGCCCCCGCATGTCTGGGTACGTCTGTATTGCACCCCCATACCCCCTCTGAGCCAAGGACCGTGATCGACGTGAAGGTCGGCATCCCCCGCGAGGTCAAGAACAACGAGTTCCGGGTGGCCATCACCCCCGCCGGTGTGCACGAGCTGGTGCGCAACGGCCACCAGGTCGTCGTCGAGCGGGGCGCCGGCCTCGGCTCCTCCATCACGGACGAGGAGTACGTCTCCGCCGGTGCCGCCATCCTCGACACGGCCGACGAGGTGTGGGCCGCCGCCGACCTGCTGCTGAAGGTCAAGGAGCCCATCGCCGAGGAGTACCACCGCCTGCGCAAGGACCAGATCCTCTTCACCTACCTGCACCTGGCCGCCTCCAAGGAGTGCACGGACGCGCTGATCGAGTCCGGCACCACGGCCATCGCCTACGAGACCGTCGAGCTGCCGAACCGCGCCCTGCCGCTGCTCGCCCCGATGTCCGAGGTCGCGGGCCGGCTGGCCCCGCAGGTCGGTGCCTACCACCTGATGCGCGCGGCCGGTGGCCGCGGTGTGCTGCCGGGCGGCGTGCCGGGCGTCACCCCGGCCAAGGCCGTCGTCATCGGCGGCGGTGTCTCCGGCTGGAACGCCACCCAGGTCGCCATCGGCATGGGCTTCGAGGTGATCCTCCTCGACCGCGACATCAACAAGCTGCGCGAGGCCGACCGGATCTTCGGCACGAAGGTCAAGGCGATCATGTCCAACGCCTTCGAGCTGGAGAAGGCCGTCCTGGACGCCGACCTCGTCATCGGCGCGGTCCTCATCCCGGGCGCCAAGGCCCCGAAGCTGGTCACCAACGAGATGGTGTCCCGCATGAAGCCGGGAAGTGTCCTTGTCGACATCGCGATCGACCAGGGCGGCTGCTTCGAGGACTCCCGTCCCACCACGCACGCCGAGCCGACCTTCCGGGTCCACAACTCGGTCTTCTACTGCGTCGCCAACATGCCGGGCGCGGTGCCCAACACCTCCACCAACGCCCTCACCAACGCGACGCTGCCGTACATCGTCTCGCTGGCCAACAACGGCTGGGTGGAGGCGCTGCGCCGCGATCCCGCGCTCGCCAAGGGTCTCAACACCCATGACGGCAAGGTCGTTTACAAGGAGGTCGCCGAGGCCCACGGTCTGGACCACGTCGAGCTGGAGAGCCTTCTCGGCTGACCCAAAAGGCGATTCGTCAACACGGCTCGTCAACAGCGCGCACCCGGCCGGACCTTGCCCGACAAGGTCCGGCCGGGTGTGTGTATGGTCACTTTGCGGCTCTCGGTCAACTCGCCTCGAACGTAACCCTTCGACCGATTCGCACACCGGTGAAACCTGTCGTGCGACGGCCGTACGCCCTTGACAGCGGGATGTTTCATTGCCGACACATCGGGCCGGGTCCGGCGGATTGTGTTGCTGCGGACGCCCGACACGCCATAGAGTCGCCAACCGTCGGCATGGTGCCACGCTGACCTTGTCTAGAAGTTTCCTGGTCACCAAGGAGGTAAGACGACTTGTGAATGAGTCGACATTTTCTCCCGGGGGTGGTCAACCAGGAATGCCTGCACGGGGCCAGGGCCCCGCGGGATTCGAGGCTGTCGGCTCCGTAGCTGTGCGCACCTTCGCAGCCCACCAGAGTTCCGGTCCGCAGGCGGCCGGGACAGCACACCAGAGCATGGATGGCCATCACGTGAACGCCATGGCCGGCGACGGAAGTGGCGCGCCCCACAACCAATTCGCCGACTACGACGAACTGCCCGAGGGGCACTTCTACGACCCCGACGCCGAGTACGAGCCCGATCCCGAGTACGCGGCCACGCTCGCGCCCGACGCGGCCCGCCAGCGCCGTGAGCGCATCGGCCCGACCGGACGCCCGCTGCCGTACTTCCCGATCCCGGGCCCGCTGACCGACCACGGCCCCGCGACGATCATCGCGATGTGCAACCAGAAGGGCGGCGTCGGCAAGACGACGTCGACCATCAACCTGGGTGCCGCGCTCGCGGAGTACGGCCGGCGCGTGCTGCTCGTGGACTTCGACCCGCAGGGCGCGCTGTCGGTCGGTCTCGGCGTCAACCCGATGGAGCTGGACCTCACCGTCTACAACCTGCTCATGGAGCGGGGCATGTCCGCGGACGAGGTCCTGCTGAAGACGGCGGTCCCCAACATGGACCTGCTGCCGTCCAACATCGACCTGTCGGCCGCCGAGGTCCAGCTGGTCTCCGAGGTCGCGCGCGAGTCGACGCTCCAGCGGGCCCTGAAGCCGCTGCTGCCCGACTACGACTACATCGTGATCGACTGCCAGCCCTCGCTCGGCCTGCTCACCGTCAACGCGCTGACGGCCGCGCACAAGGTGATCGTGCCGCTGGAGTGCGAGTTCTTCGCCCTGCGCGGTGTGGCCCTGCTGACCGAGACCATCGAGAAGGTCCAGGAACGGCTCAACCCCGAGCTGGAGCTCGACGGCATCCTCGCCACGATGTACGACTCGCGCACGGTCCACAGCCGCGAGGTGCTGGCCCGCGTGGTCGAGGCCTTCGACGACCACGTCTACCACACGGTCATCGGCCGCACGGTCCGCTTCCCGGAGACCACGGTCGCCGGTGAGCCGATCACCACGTACGCCTCCAACTCCGTCGGCGCCGCCGCCTACCGCCAGCTCGCCAGGGAGGTGCTCGCCCGGTGTCACGCCGAGTGAGTCTGCCCGGGGCCGACGAACTGTTCCGCACGACCGGGGGGATGGCGCTCCAGCCGTCCACGCCCCGCCGCGCGGCCAACGGCGAGGCCCGGGTGCCGGCTCCCGCGGGGGAGAGCGACGAGGTGGCCGCCGCCGAGGACGCACCGCAGTCGGTGCCCGTCCAGAGCGGTGACGGGGAGGGCGCGGAGCACGTGGCGGTGGAGGCCGAGCCGGCCGAGGCCGGCGAGTCCCGCACCCGCCCGGCGCGCCGGCAGGCGGCGCAGGAAGGTTCTGCCGCCGCGCAGCCGCGCAAGCGCGGCCGGTCGGCGGCCCGGCGGCCCAGCGGACGCGAGCGGCACGACGAGAAGATCACCGTCTACGTCTCCGCCGAGGAGCTGATGGACCTGGAGCACGCGCGGCTGGTGCTCCGCGGCGAGCACGGGCTCGCGGTGGACCGCGGGCGGATCGTCCGCGAGGCGGTGGCCGTGGTCCTGGCCGACCTGGAGTCCCGTGGGGACGCGAGCATCCTCGTACGACGGCTGCGCGGGCGGTAGCGGTAGCCTGCGGGGCTATGACCTCGAACGGAGCCCCTGCCCCCGGCGTGTCCGCCGGTCGCCGGCGTGCGCTGGGGCGAGGGCCGGGAGCCGCGCCGGACGAGCCGGCCGCCGTACCGGTCGAGGCTTCCGGACCGGAGCTGCCCGAACCCGAACCGGGGCTGCCCGAGCCGGAGCCCGCCGAGTCCGAGCCCGCTTCCGACGGTGTCTTCAAGGTCCGCCTCGCCAACTTCGAGGGCCCCTTCGACCTGCTCCTCCAGCTGATCTCCAAGCACAAGCTGGACGTCACCGAGGTCGCCCTGTCCAAGGTCACCGACGAGTTCATGGCGCACATCCGGGCCATGGGACCCGACTGGGACCTGGACCAGACCACGGAGTTCCTGGTCGTCGCTGCCACGCTGCTCGACCTCAAGGCCGCCCGGCTGCTGCCCGCCGCCGAGGTGGAGGACGAGACCGACCTGGCCCTGCTGGAGGCCCGGGACCTGCTGTTCGCCCGGCTGCTCCAGTACCGCGCCTACAAACAGATCGCCGACATCTTCGACCGGCGGCTCGACGACGAGGCCCGGCGCCACCCCCGTACCGTCGGCCTCGAACCGCAGCACGCCGAGCTGCTGCCCGAGGTCGTCATCAGCATCGGCCCCGAGGGCTTCGCCAGGCTCGCCGTCAAGGCCATGCAGCCCAAGCCCAAGCCGCAGGTCTACGTCGACCACATCCACGCCCCGCTGGTCAGCGTGCAGGAGCAGGCCGGGATCGTGGTCGCCCGGCTGCGCGAGCTGGGCGAGGCGAGCTTCCGGGCGCTGATCGAGGACACCGACGACACGCTCACCGTCGTGGCGCGGTTCCTCGCCCTGCTGGAGCTGTACCGGGAGAAGGCCGTGGCCCTGGAGCAGGAGGCCGCGCTCGGGGAGCTGACCGTGCGCTGGACCGGCGGGGACGCGGACGCGGCGCCCATGGTCACGGACGAGTTCGACCGGCCGCCCGAGCCGCCCAAGGAGGAGAAGAAGCCGTGAGTGAGCAGACCGCCGAGGTCCCGGCCGGGCTGCGGACCGTCGCCGACCTCGACCTCAAGCCCGCCCTGGAGGCGATGCTCATGGTCGTGGACGAGCCCGCGACCGAGGAGCACCTGGCGAAGATCCTGGAGCGGCCCAGGCGGCAGATCGCGGACGCCCTGCGCGAGCTGGCCGACGAGTACACCGTGCAGGGCCGCGGCTTCGAGCTGCGGTTCGTCGCGGGCGGCTGGCGCTTCTACACCCGCGCCGCCTACGCGCCCGCCGTCGAGCGGCTGGTCCTGGACGGCCAGACCGCCCGGCTCACCCAGGCCGCGCTGGAGACCCTCGCGGTCGTCGCCTACCGCCAGCCGGTCAGCCGCAGCCGGGTCTCCGCCGTGCGCGGGGTGAACTGCGACGGCGTGATGCGCACCCTCCTCCAGCGCGGTCTGGTCGAGGAGGCGGGCACGGAACCCGAAACAGGTGCGATCCTGTACAGGACGACGAACTACTTCCTGGAGCGGATGGGCCTGCGCGGCCTGGACGAGCTCCCGGAGCTCGCGCCCTTCCTCCCGGAGGCGGAGGCGATCGAGGCCGAGACCCAGGAGGGAGTCCCGTCGTTCGACCCGGACGCGCCCGACGCGCCCGGCGGTCAGGACGCAGACGACTAAGACGGAAACCTTGATGCGAAGCAGCGGCAGCGGCAAGAGCGGCGGGCGCGGTAACTACCGCGGTGCCGGCAACGACAGGGACCAGAAGCAGGGGCAGGGCCGGCCCCGCAAGCCCCGCCCCGAGGAGCGCCGCTACGACGTGGGCCCGGGGGCCACCAAGGACGGCCCCAAGGCCGGGCGCGGCGGTGCCGCGCGCGGAGGGACCAAGGGCGGCCCGAAGCGGCCCCAGCAGGGCGGCCGTACGGCCCCGTCGCGCTCCCGCGAGTACGAGACGCGGGTCGAGGAGCGCAACCGGGAGCGGTACGCGGACAAGAAGGACGTCAAGCTGCCCAAGACCTTCCCGGGCGCCGAGCAGGAGGGCGAGCGGCTCCAGAAGGTCCTCGCGCGCGCGGGCTACGGCTCCCGGCGGGCCTGCGAGGAGCTGATCGACCAGGCCCGGGTCGAGGTGAACGGCGAGATCGTCACCGAGCAGGGCAAGCGGGTCGACCCGGAGAAGGACGAGGTCAAGGTCGACGGCCTGACGGTCGCGACCCAGTCGTACCAGTTCTTCTCGCTGAACAAGCCCGCGGGCGTGGTCTCCACCATGGAGGACCCGGAGGGCCGGCAGTGCCTCGGTGACTACGTCACCAACCGCGAGACCCGGCTCTTCCACGTCGGCCGGCTGGACACCGAGACCGAGGGCGTCATCCTGCTCACCAACCACGGCGAGCTGGCCCACCGCCTCACGCACCCCAAGTACGGCGTGAAGAAGACCTACCTCGCGCACATCGTCGGCCCGATCCCGCGCGACCTGGGCAAGCGGCTGAAGGACGGCATCCAGCTGGAGGACGGCTACGCGCGCGCGGACCACTTCCGCGTGGTCGAGCAGACCGGCAAGAACTACCTGGTCGAGGTCACCCTGCACGAGGGCCGCAAGCACATCGTGCGCCGCATGCTGGCCGAGGCGGGCTTCCCGGTCGACAAGCTGGTGCGCACCGCCTTCGGCCCGATCACCCTGGGCGACCAGAAGTCGGGCTGGCTGCGCCGCCTGTCCAACACCGAGGTCGGCATGCTGATGAAGGAAGTCGACCTCTAAAGCGCCTTGCCGTGATCACCGTCCCCCTTTATTGTCATGGTGACGATAAAGGGGGACGACGCATATGCCCAAGCAGCCGGCGACCGGAGCACTCCTCGGCCTCGCCCTCGGGGACGCCCTCGGCTTCCCGACCGAGTTCAAGACCGTGCCGCTGATCCTGTCGATGTTCGGGCCCTGGCGGGAGCTGGAGCTGTCCCGGCGCGCCCGAGTCTCCGACGACACCCAGATGACCCTCGCCGTCGGACGCGCGCTCGCCACCGCCATGGAGCGCGGCCCCCTCGCGCCGAAGCGTCTGGAGCGGCCGTTGCGCGAGGAGTTCGTGGACTGGTACCAGTCGCCCGAGAACAACCGGGCCCCGGGCAACACCTGCCTGACCGCGTGCGATCTGCTCGAGACGGAGGGCCGGGCCTGGCAGGACGCCAGCCGGATCGGCTCCAAGGGCTGCGGCGCCAACATGCGGGTCGCCCCGATCGGGCTCGCCCCCGGGCTCAGCGGCGAACAGCGCGCCGGCGCCGCCCAGTTGCAGGCCGCGCTCACCCACGGCCACCCCACCGCGCTGGCCGCCTCCGATCTCACCGCCCACGCCGTCCACCTGCTCGCCCGGGGCACCGACCCGGCCGGACTGGTCGGGCACCTGCGCTCCTACGCCCTGGAGAACCGCACCCGCTACGACCACACCTGGCTCGGCGACCTGTGGACCCGCTCGCAGGACCCCGGACCCGAGCAGTTCATCGCGCGCGGCTGGGACGAGTGCCTGGAGATCCTCGGCCGGCTCCAGGAGGCCGCCCGGACCGTCTCCCCGGAGACCGACCCCTGCCTGGCCACCGGTGAGGGCTGGATCGCCGAGGAGGCCCTCGCGACCGGGCTGCTGTGCTTCCTGCTCTTCCCCGACGAGCCCGTCACCGCCCTGCGCCGGGCCGCCTGCACCGCCGGCGACTCCGACTCCATCGCCTGCCTCACCGGCGCCTTCGCGGGCGCCTGGCTGGGCGCCGGGGCCTGGCCCGCCGACTGGGCGGAGCGGATCGAGTACCGAGGCGACCTGTTGGCCCTGGGAGCGCTCTGGGACGCTTAGGCCCATGATCGACGACCTCGACATAGACCTGGCCCCGGTGGTCGCGGAACAGCCCGACCCACTGCTGTTCGCCACCGTCTCGGGAGCCCACCTGTACGGCTTCCCCTCGCAGGACTCCGACGTGGACCTGCGGGGCGTCCACCTGCTCCCCGCCGCCGACCTCGTCGGACTGCGCGAGCCGGAGGAGACCCGCTCGCGGACCTGGGTCCGGTACGGCGTCGAGCTGGACCTCGTCACCCACGACCTGCGCAAGTTCGCACGGCTGATGCTCCGCCGCAACGGCTATGTGCTGGAGCAGTTGCTCTCGCCCCTGGTCGTGCACACATCCGAGGCCCACCGGGAGCTGGCCGCCCTCGCCCCCGGTGTCCTCACCAGCCACCACGCCCACCACTAC
Organism: Streptomyces canarius; assembly: GCF_014650735.1. Lineage (NCBI taxonomy): Bacteria > Bacillati > Actinomycetota > Actinomycetes > Kitasatosporales > Streptomycetaceae > Streptomyces > Streptomyces canarius. The sequence continues at coordinate 441,811 of NZ_BMVN01000002.1, read as the reverse complement.
CGGGGGTTCGCGGTGACCCAGTGGCGGCTGTTCGAGAAGACCGGCGAACTCAAACCGCTGCTCTACACCTTCCGTGTGCTGCTCACCGGCATCCACCTCCTGCGCAGCGGCGAGGTCCAGGCCCATCTGCCCACGCTGCTGGACGAGGTCGGCGCTCCCGGCTACCTGCCCGAGCTGATCGCCGCCAAGCGGGACCGGGAGCACGGCAAGGCCGACGTCGACCACGCGCGCGTGGAGGCCGACGTGGAGCGGCTGCACACCCTGCTGGACGAGGCGCAGGCCGGCTCAGCCCTGCCCGACGCGGCCGTCGCCCAGGACGCCCTGCACGACCTGGTGGTCCGGCTCCGCCTGGAGGGCTGAGGCCCGGCGCACCCGGTACAGGAACGCGGCCACGCGCGCGTGGTCCGGCTCCGGCGGCAGCGGGCTGCCCCGCAGGGCCTGCTCGGCCTCGGCCGCCAGCCGGACCATCCACGCCTCCGCCTCCGCCCACGGCACCTCGCCGTGCTTCACCGCCAGCAGGCGCTCGCGCCGCTCACCGACGTCGATCACCAGCTCGCCGGTGCGCAGCAGGTCCCGGGCGCTCATCAGCAGGCGCAGCAGGTGCATCGCGTGCTTCCAGCGCGGGGCGCCCGTCGCGCGGATGCCGGCGTCGAGCTTCTTGCGCTGGCCGAGGGCGTACCGCGTGAAGGTGTCGTACGCCTGCCGGGACAGGAAGGCGCCGCGCAGGGACAGCAGCTCGCGGCCGGTGTCGTCCATGTGCTCCACCAGCGGGGAGTGCAGGCACTCCAGGACGTTCGGGTTGCCGCGCAGCGCCAGCTCGCAGAACCGCTCCAGCTCCCAGGAGAACCGCTCCTCGCCCGGCCCCTCGACATGCGTCGGCGGCTTCTCGAACCGCCAGAACAGGGGGGTCGGCGCGAGGAACACCCCGCGCCGGTCGGTGTCGCTGGCGTCCGTGGCCAGACCGAAGGCGCGGGAGCCCATGACACAGGCGTAGACCGTGTGGTCGCGTACGAGGTCGTGCGGCTGCATCCCCGGAGCGTACGCGGCACCCTCAGGTCAGGTGGATGGATTTCCCGTTCACCTTGATCGACCGCTTGGGCAGCGGCTTGGTCGCGGGGCCGTGGGCCACCGAGCCGTCGTCGATGCGGAACCTGCTGCCGTGGCAGGGGCAGTCGATGGTGCCGTCCGCCACCGCGTTCACCGTGCAGCCCTGGTGCGTGCAGATCGCCGAGAAGGCCTTGAAGTCACCCTTCTTCGGCTGGGTGACCACCACCTTCTCCTTCTTGAACACCTTGCCGCCGCCCTCCGGGATGTCACTCGTCCTCGCCAGCGCCTTCCCGTCGGTGGCCGCCTCCTGCGCGCTCGGGGACGACGCCGACGACGCCGCCGACGCCGACGACGCCGACGACGTGGCCTCACCGCCGTTCCCGGCGCCGCACCCCACGCATCCCAGGGCGATCGCACCGGCGCCCGTGGCGAGAACTGTCCGCCGTGTCGCTGGCTGGGTCATGTCAGACCTCCGTACAGAAGTGCATATCGGTGGATACCGGAACTCTCGCATCGTCTCAGCGGGCGAGCGGCGCGCGCCCGTCCCGCGCGGGCTGACTACGCTGGACGGACCAAGAACGGAACACGCATGTCAGCGAGGAGCAGCACCGTGGCGGTACGAGCGGTCCGGGGGGCCGTCCAACTGGAGCGGGACGAGGCCGGTCACATGCAGGAGCGGGTCGGGGCCCTGCTCACCGCCGTCCTGGAGCGGAACGGGCTGACCGCCGACGACCTCATCAGCATCTGGTTCACGGCCACCCCCGACCTGCACAGCGACTTCCCGGCCGCCGCCGCCCGCAAGCACGGCATCGTGGACGTCCCCCTGATCTGCGCGCAGGAACTGGACGTCGAGGGCGCCATGCCCCGCGTCGTGCGCGTCCTCGCGCACATCGAGTCGGACAAGCCCCGCGCCGACATCGCCCACGTCTACCTCGGCGCCGCCGCGGCCCTGCGCAAGGACATCGCCCAGTGAGAACCGCACTCGTCATCGGAACCGGCCTCATCGGCACGTCCGCCGCCCTGGCCCTCACCCAGCGCGGCGTCACCGTCCACCTCGCCGACCACGACCCCGAGCAGGCCCGCACGGCCGCCGCCCTGGGCGCCGGCACCGACCAGGCCCCCGAGGGCCCGGTCGACCTGGCGATCGTGGCCGCTCCGCCCGCCCACGTGGCCCGGATCCTCGCCGACGCCATGCGCCGGGGCGCGGCCCGCGGCTACGTGGACGTCGCCAGCGTCAAGGGCGGCCCCCGCCGCGAGCTGGAGGCACTCGGGCTGGACCTCACCGCGTACATCGGCACGCACCCCATGTCCGGCCGCGAGAAGTCCGGCCCGCTGGCCGCCACCGGCGACCTCTTCGAGGGCCGACCCTGGGTGCTCACCCCGACCCGGGACACCGACACCGAGGTGCTCAACCTCGCCCTGGAGCTGGTCTCGCACTGCCGGGCCGTACCGGTCGTGATGGACGCCGACGCCCACGACCGCGCGGTGGCCCTCGTCTCCCACATGCCCCACCTGGTGTCCAACTTGGTCGCCGCGCGCCTGGAGCACGCCGAGGAGGCCGCCGTGCGGCTGTGCGGGCAGGGCATCCGGGACGTGACCCGGATCGCCGCCTCCGAGCCGCGCATGTGGATCGACATCCTGTCCGCCAACCCGGGACCGGTCGCCGACCTGCTCTCCGACGTCGCCGCCGACCTGGACGAGACGGTCCGGGCGCTGCGCGCCCTGCAATCCTCCGACGAGGCCAAGCGCGGCGAGGGCGTCGCCGGGATCGAGGACGTGCTGCGCCGCGGGAACGCCGGCCAGGTGCGGGTACCCGGCAAGCACGGCAGCGCCCCGCGCGCGTACGAGACCGTCGTCGTCCTCATCGACGACCAGCCCGGCCAGCTGGCCCGCATCTTCGCCGACGCGGACCGGGCCGGGGTCAACATCGAGGACGTCCGGATCGAGCACGCGACCGGGCAGCAGGCCGGTCTGGTCCAGCTGAGCGTCGAACCGAAGGCGGTGCCGGTGCTGGAGGAGGCACTGCGCGAGCGGGGCTGGGCGCTGCGCCGGTAACACCCGGTGAGGGCGCCTCCCGCGAGCCAGTAACCTTGTGCGGGGCGCCCTCGCGTCCCGGACCCCGCTCACCACCCTTCACCAGGAAGGTGCCCTCCCGTGGAAAACGGCGCCGCCCCGACCGCCAAGCCCGTGATCGTCGCTATCGACGGTCCCTCTGGCACGGGCAAGTCGAGCACGTCGAAGGCCGTGGCCGCACAGCTCGGCCTCAGCTACCTGGACACCGGTGCCCAGTACCGGGCGATCACCTGGTGGATGGTGACCAACGGCATCGACCTGGAGGACCCGACCGCCATCGCGGCCGTCGCCGGCAAGCCCGAGATCGTCTCCGGCACCGACCCGGCCGCCCCGACCATCACGGTCGACGGCGTCGACGTGGCCGGCCCGATCCGCACCCAGGAGGTCACCTCCAAGGTCAGCGCGGTCAGCGCGGTGCCCGAGGTGCGCGCCCGGATCACCGAGTTGCAGCGCTCCCTGGCCGCCGGCGCGGACGAGGGCATCGTGGTCGAGGGCCGGGACATCGGTACGACCGTCCTGCCGGACGCCGACCTGAAGGTCTTCCTCACCGCCTCCCCGGAGGCCCGCGCGGCCCGCCGCAGCGGCGAGCTGAAGGGCGCCGACGTCCACGCCACCCGCGAGGCCCTGATCAAGCGGGACGCGGCCGACTCCGGCCGCAAGACCTCGCCGCTCGCCAAGGCCGACGACGCGGTCGAGGTGGACACCACCGAGCTCACCCTCGCCCAGGTCATCGAGTGCGTCGTCACCCTGGTCGAGGAGAAGCGGGCCGGGAAGTGAGCCGTCCGCCGGTCGCGTCGGAGCGGGGCGCCGAGATCGGGCGGCGCATCGGCGTCGGCCTGATGTACGGGCTGTGGCGGCCACGCGTGCTCGGCGCCTGGAAGGTGCCGGCCACCGGCCCGGTGATCCTCGCGGTGAACCACTCCCACAACATCGACGGCCCGATGGTCATGGGCGTGGCACCCCGGCCGACGCACTTCCTGATCAAGAAGGAAGCCTTCACCGGCCCGCTGGACCCCTTCCTGACCGGCATCGGCCAGCTGAAGGTGGACCGCGCCGCCGCCGACCGCACCGCGATAGGCCAGGCCCTCGACGTGCTGGCCGCCGGGGGAGTGCTGGGCATCTTCCCGGAGGGCACCCGGGGCGAGGGCGACTTCGCCTCGCTGCGCGCCGGGCTGGCCTACTTCGCGGTCCGCAGCGGGGCGCCGATCGTCCCCGTGGCCGTCCTGGGAAGCGCGGAGCGGCCCGGCCGGTTGATGAAGGCGCTGCCGCCGCTGCGCTCCCGCGTCGACGTCGTCTTCGGCGACCCGTTCGAGGCGGGCGACGGCAGCGGGCGGCGTACGCGCAAGGCGCTGGACGAGGCGACCGAGCGCATCCGCAAGCAGCTCACCAGCCACCTGGAAAACGCCAGGCGCCTGACCGGGCGCCGGGCGACACTTGAGTAGTGGATCAGCCCCCGCGGGGGCTCGTTCCACCGATCACCACGAATGAACGACGAGGTACGGACTTCATGAACGACGACATCCAGCCCGACGGCTCGGCCGAGCACGAGTACGAGCACGGGGCTCTCGGCGACGCCGAGTACGCGGAGTTCATGGAGCTCGCCGCGGAAGAGGGCTTCGACATCGAGGACGTCGAGGGCGCCATCGAGGCGGCGGGCCACGGCCCGCTGCCCGTGCTCGCCGTCGTCGGCCGCCCCAATGTCGGCAAGTCGACACTGGTGAACCGGATGATCGGCCGCCGTGAGGCGGTCGTGGAGGACCGGCCGGGCGTCACCCGCGACCGCGTCACCTACGAGGCCGAATGGGCCGGCCGCCGCTTCAAGGTCGTCGACACCGGTGGCTGGGAGCAGGACGTCCTCGGCATCGACGCCTCCGTGGCCGCCCAGGCCGAGTACGCGATCGAGGCGGCCGACGCGGTGGTCTTCGTGGTCGACGCCAAGGTCGGCGCGACCGACACCGACGAGGCGGTCGTCCGGCTGCTGCGCAAGGCCGGCAAGCCGGTCGTGCTGTGCGCCAACAAGGTCGACGGCCCGAGCGGCGAGGCCGACGCGGCCTACCTGTGGAACCTGGGCCTCGGCGAGCCCCACCCGGTCTCGGCCCTGCACGGCCGCGGCACGGGCGACATGCTCGACGCCGTCCTGGAGGTCCTGCCGGACGCCCCCGAGCAGTCCTTCGGCACCGCGATCGGCGGCCCCCGCCGCGTGGCCCTGATCGGCCGCCCGAACGTCGGCAAGTCCTCGCTGCTGAACAAGGTGGCCGGCGAGGAGCGCGTCGTCGTCAACGAGCTGGCGGGCACCACCCGCGACCCGGTGGACGAGATCATCGAACTCGGCGGCAAGACGTGGAAGTTCGTGGACACCGCCGGCATCCGCAAGCGTGTCCACCTCCAGCAGGGCGCCGACTACTACGCCTCGCTGCGCACGGCCGCCGCCGTGGAGAAGGCCGAGGTCGCCGTCGTGCTGATCGACGCCTCCGAGTCCATCTCCGTGCAGGACCAGCGGATCATCAGCATGGCCGTCGAGGCGGGCCGCTCGATGGTCATCGCCTTCAACAAGTGGGACACGCTGGACGAGGAGCGCCGCTACTACCTGGAGCGGGAGATCGAGACCGAGCTGGGCCAGGTCGCCTGGGCGCCCCGGGTCAACGTCTCGGCGCGCACCGGCCGGCACATGGAGAAGCTGGTCCCGGCGATCGAGACGGCGCTGGCCGGCTGGGAGACGCGCGTCCCCACGGGCCGGCTGAACGCCTTCCTCGGCGAGCTGGTCTCGGCCCACCCGCACCCCGTCCGGGGCGGCAAGCAGCCGCGCATCCTGTTCGGCACCCAGGCCGGCACCAAGCCCCCGCGGTTCGTGCTCTTCGCCTCCGGCTTCATCGAGGCGGGCTACCGGCGCTTCATCGAGCGCCGCCTGCGCGAGGAGTTCGGCTTCGAGGGCACCCCGATCCACATCTCGGTGCGGGTGCGCGAGAAGCGTGGTGCGAAGAAGAAGTAACGGCGGTACGACGAGGAGGGCGGTCCCGGTGTTCCGGGGCCGCCCTCCTCGTCCGTGTGCCCGTCACGCACTCCGGCGCGGCCCCGGCGGCAGGGCGGCCGCGGCCGGCACGTGCTGCATCCCCGTCTCGTGCTGCCGGCCCAGCGTGCCGACCCGCTGCCACTGCGACTGCTGCCGGGCGCTGTAGGCCCCCGCGCTGTAGGCGCTGTAGGAGCTGCTGAACGACCCCGCCCGGTGCCCGCCGTACGTACCCGTGCCGTCAGGGAAGTCCCCGAAGGCGCTGAACCCCAGTTCCTCCTCACCGCTGCGGTCCCCCGGCAGTGTGCGGAAGGTCCTGACCCACTCCGCGTAGAGCGAGTCGTAGATCGGCGTGGCCGAGGACCCGCCGGACGGCTCGTGTGCCGCCCGGGCGGACGGCACGGAGGAGAAGGACCGGCGGGGAGGAGTGTCGTATGCGTGCACGTATGTCCAAACGACCGTAACCGGAAAGAGATGCGGCCGGACGGCTCACCGGGGCTCAGGTGCCCGCGAGGGGAAGTGCCGCGGCGACCAGCCTGCCGCACGCGGCGGCCTTGTCCAGCGCGTCCCGCAGCAGGTCCTCCCGGGGCTGACGCCCGATGGACCCGACCGGCGCGGCGAACATCAGCACCTGCTGGTGCTTGTTCGCGGCGGCCCGCCAGCTGTCGGTCACCTGGAGCGGCTGGTGCGCCTGCCACCAGGCCACCGGCTGCCCGCCGGCCGCCGACGGCTGAAGCACCGCGTGCAGCTGGCCCACGGCCAGCAGGACCGACCAGCCGTGCAGCACCGGAGGGACGGACGCCAGCTCGGCCACCGGCATGAAGCCCTGCTCGATGAGCAGCGGCAGGAAGTCGTCGCCCGTCCCGGTGGTGCCCGGACGGACGATCGGTGAGGTCGGCTCGACGACGAGCGCGGGGTGCAGTTCCCCGTCGACCAGGACGAGCCCGCTGGTCACGCCGAGCACCGCCTGCTCGGGCACGGAGGTGCGCGGCTCACCGCCGGCCGGGTCGCCGCCGACGGCGCCGATGGAGCGGACGGCGCCCTGGAGTTGTTCCTCCGTCACCTGGACGACCTGCGAGGGCAGACAGCTGGCGTGGGCGAAGGCGAGGACGGCGGTCTCGTCGCCGACGAACAGAACGGTGCTGGTGCGCTCCTGCTCGGAGTCGCCCGGGGTGCGACAGGACGTGCAGTCGTAACTGCCCGGGGCGTTCTCTCCGGCGAGCAGCCGGTCGGCTTCTTCGTCGCCGATCTCGGCGCGTACGGCGTCGCTGACGTCGAGCATGCGCGGCACGGGTGGCTCCCTCGGGATGCGGTGCTGGGTCGGCCGGGTGGCTCCCGGCCGATGAGCCCCGGGGTTCCGGGCTCATGAAGAAGACAACGGGCGTCCTGTGGTGGTGGTCACGCCCCGGGGACGACTGGTTCGCACCTTCCCGCGCATACGGTCACCTGGGGTGCGGAATCGAACACTCACTGTCAACTCCATTCGCCGTCAAGGAACTTGACGAGGTGAAGTGGGTCACAGCGAGCGTCGGTCGATGGTCGACAAATCAGGAAATCAACGCATGTAGTGGGTGGCCGAAAATCGCCGATACCCGAGGTAACACGCAAGTGGCCTGGAACGACGGCGAGTTGGTTGATTCCCGGCGCTCACCCTCCTTACATTCCTCCGCCGTGTGCAACGAGCACCGCTCGGGTACGTCCGCCGACCGGCACCAGGCAGCGCAGGATCGCCGACACCGGTCACGGCGGGCGGGGCGGGCGCGAGGAACCGCGGTCCTACGCGGTGAGCCGCGCTCCGCCTTGGGGGAGCCCGGGTTCGTGGAGAGGGAACTACATGTCCGAGTGTGCCGATACCACCCGCAACACCACCCGTCCCGACGGCGCCCGCAAGGGCCGCACGACGGCCGCGCTCGCCGGAGCCGCCCTGCTGGCCCCGCTGGGGCTGCTGGCCGCGACCGGCAACGCCGCCGCGGCGGACAACGGGGTGTGGGACCGCATCGCCCAGTGCGAGAGCGGCGGCAACTGGCACATCAACACCGGCAACGGCTACTACGGCGGGCTCCAGTTCTCCGCCGGCACCTGGCGCGCGTACGGCGGCACCGCCTACGCCCCGACGGCCGACCAGGCCTCCAGAAGCGCGCAGATCGCCGTCGCCACCAGGGTCCAGCAGGCCCAGGGCTGGGGCGCCTGGCCGGTCTGCTCGGGCCGGGCCGGGGCCTTTGGCGCCGCCCCGGCGGCGGCCCGCACCGGCTCCTCCGGTACGGCGAACCGCACCAGCGGCGCGACGACGAAGTCCGCCCCCACCCGGTCCACCCCGGCGAAGGCGCCGGAACGCCCCGCGGCCACCCCGCACCATGGTGCCCCGCACGGCGGCGACTACACCGTCCGCCAGGGCGACACCTTGAGCACCATCGCGGCCCGGCACGGCACCACCTGGCAGCGGATCTACGCCGCGAACAAGGCCGTCATCGGCGACGACCCGAACCTGATCGTGCCCGGGCAGCGCCTCGCGCTCTGAGCCCGGCCCGCAGGCGGAGAGCCGCTGCCCCACCGGGGGCAGCGGCTCTCCGCGTCCCCGGGCGGACTCGGGCCCGGGTGGGAGACCGCGGCACGCCTGTCGCGCCTGCTCCCGCTGCTCCGGGCGCACCGCGAATGGTCGGCCGGTGCCGGGGCCGGCCCGGGGGACTTCAGCCCGCGGCACGCGCACCCGCGAGCCGCCGTCCTGGGACTCTCCGGGCGTGTGCTCCGGCAGGGGGGCCGGTGATTGTGTGCTGAATCCGTGAATTTCCTACGTGGCGTCAGCCGCCGCCGGGCCGCTGCGGATTGCGCGGACAATCGCGGCCCCGGGCCGCCCGGATCCCCACTGCGGCACTTTCCGCCGGGTAATTCGGAGCGCCCCTCCGACACGCGTGAATTCTGTTCGATTACCCCGGCGGGCCGAACGGAAACCCCCGTTCGTGTGACACTCGCCGTGGCTGACGATGATGTGACCGTGGCCGAAACGGGATCGCGGGGGCTGTGACAGAAGTGTGACGGGAACCGGATACGGCCCTTACCCGTCTGTGCCCGGCTTCCGTCACCGCCGGTTGCGGCCTAGCGTGGCCGCATGGCACCGATTCCCACTCCGTCAGCGGAGCCCCAGGACAGCCCGGACGGGTACGTCGGCCTCGACGCGGCGCACGCCGAACGGCTCGCGCGGCAGCGCGGCTGGTCGACGGTGCGGTCGCTGCCGCCGGGCGCGATCATCACCATGGAGTACCGGGCCGGACGGCTGAACTTCGAGGTACGGGACGGCCGGGTGGCCCGCGCCTGGAAGGGCTGACCGCCCGTTCCCGAGGTGGATACGCGCAAGGCCCCGCTCCGGAACAGGAGCGGGGCCTTCGTCGCGGCGTGGGGCGGTGGTGCGTACCGGACCCCGTGCCGGCGTGGGCCGTCAGCCGCCGGTCAGCGGCCGGGCCGGCTGGGACGTGCCGCGCGGGAGGCGGTCGGCGTGCGGCGGGCGGCGGCTGCCCGCCGGGGTGACCGGGGTGCGTTCCGAACGGGCCGTGTGCGGTCCGGGCGCGAGGTGCGCCAGGCCCCGCGAGGACCGGGTGGAGGCCGCCGGCTCGCGGGCCGGCGTCGGCTGTTCGGCCGGCAGGTTGCGCGGCCCCAGCAGCACCGGCGTGACCGGCACGGCCGGTTCGGGCGCCGGCAGGCCGCGGCGGGCGCGCAGGCGGTCGCGCAGGTCGAAGAGCGACAGCTCGGCCTTGGCGATCAACGGCTCGAACCAGGGCAGGGCGAGCAGGATCAGCAGACCGGCGGCCCAGCCCAGCAGCACGTCGCTCAGCCAGTGCGTACCGAGGTAGACGGTGGTGAGGCCGACGCCGAGCGAGGTGACCGCGGAGAGGGCCGACAGCCAGCGGCGCGCCGTCGGAGTGGAGGCCAGATACGCCAGGATTCCCCAGGTCACCACCGCGTTGGCGGTGTGGCCGCTGGGGAATATATCGCCGCCCAGGCCCATCTCGTTCGAGCCGATCGCGGTCGCGTAGTGCGGACCGAGCCGCCCCATGCCGAGCTTGGCGGCGCCGACCGTGATGTTCAGCAGGAGCAGCGAGGTGGCCAGGGTGAGCAGCGGGCGGAGGGTGTGCTGCCGCCAGGAGCGCCAGCCGAGCCAGGCCGCGACCATCACGGCGGTGGGGCCGCGCTGGCCCAGCACCACGTAGTAGTCGAGGAACGCGTGGATCTCGGGCCACTGCTGGTACGGCCGGAAGAACATGACCTGCCAGTCCAGCCGGACCAGCCAGGAGGTCGTCACCACGGCCCACACGATCGCCAGGTAGAAAGCCAGGGTCGCGGAGAACAGAACGACCCGGTGCCGGCTCATCCTCGGCACATCGATGTGGGCCGGTCGTTCCGGCTCACGGTCCAGCCTGGCGAACACCCGGTCCAGACGCCGGGTGAGGTTTCGTTCGGTACGCACCCAATCGACGTTACAGCGAGTGAGCGGTGTTCCCGGTCGAAACAGCGTCTTTGTGATGACGATGTGATGTGGGAAACCTCTCAAGGGCGGGCCGAATTCCCGGCATTCCGCAATCCTGTGAGTCCGATCGGGCCAATTCCTTTGATCATGCCGGGTGTTGTTTATGCGGCGCTTATGAATGTGTTAACCCGGTCCTGGCGCGGAATTCTCCGGGGCGTCATCGGACGGCCCCGGTCGATCATGGTGGGCCGGAACCGTTCAGCCAGAACGCCCCGTAGACCGCCGCCGCGACCGCCAACCCCGCCGTGAGCAGGGCCGAACGGGGCACGCGCGGCCGGGCCAGGGCGCGGGCGAGCGGCAGCAGCAGCGGGAACGCGGGCATCAGCAGCCGCGGCTTGGAGCCGAAGTAGCTCGACGCGCACAGGGCGAGGACGAGCACGACGCCCGTGTAGACCAGCAGTTCGACCGGCTGGCGCGCGCGGACCCCGGTGACGTACAGCCAGATGAGCAGGGCCACCCCGGCGATCAGGCCGAGGCCGGCGAGAGCGGACGGAAATGACGTGAACTTGTCGGCCACGAAGCGGGCGAAGGCGTAGCCGCCGTCGAACCCGTTGCGCCATCCGGCTTGCACGTCCAGATAGCCGAGCGGACCCTCGCCGGTGCGGTGGCCGACCCAGAGGACGTAGCCGGCGGCCCCGAGCGGAGCGAGCAGCATGCCGAGCGCGCGCCGCCGGCCGGGGGCGTACGGGGTGCCGGACGCGCCGGGGGCGGGCGCGGGCGCGTGTCCGTCATGGTGCGCGCCCGGCGTGTGCTGTGCGCCGCGCTCTCGCCCGAACGAGACCACGCCCGCCACCCACACCGCCGCGACCACCGCCACCCCCACCGGCCGGGTGAGCCCGGCCAGGGCCGCCAGGGCGCCCGCGCTCACCCACCGCCCGGTCAGCACCGCGTACAGCGACCAGGCCGCCAGCGCCGTGAACAGCGACTCGCTGTACGCCATCGACTGCACGATCCCGACCGGCAGCACCGCCCACAGCAGCACCGCGCACACCCCGACGCGGGGGCCGTACACCCGGTCCGCGACCGCGAAGATCCCGGCCGCGGCGGCGAGCGAGGCCACCAGGCTCACCACGAACCCGGCGCCCGCGTACGACAGCGGGGTGACCGCGTGCAGCAGCCGCTCCAGCCAGGGCAGCAACGGGAAGAAGGCCAGGTTGGAGTGGACGTCCCCGTTCGGCAGCCGCACCTCGTAGCCGTACCCCAGTTCGGCGACCCGCGTGTACCAGAGCGAGTCCCAGCGCGCGGTCAGCAAGGTGAGCGCGCTCTTGCCGCGCGCGGCGCTCCACACCGCCAGCACCACCAGCCCCAGGGCGCGGACGGCCGCGTAGCCCAGCAGGGCCGGGGCCGCCCGGCATGGAAGAGGGGCGCGGGGCGGGGCCACGCGCGTCGCGAGATCGGTCACGGGCTCGATTATCGACCGCGCGCTCCACCGGACCTCTCGCCAGGGTCAGGGTCAAGAGGGGCTGACGTGGCGTACGCCACACGGGTTCCCTCCGGTGGGTGAGAGGTCCGCCACGTGACCGCGCGGCGGACTCGCGTACTGTGACGAGTCACCCGAGTGGGTTCGCGCGGGCCGCAGACACCGCTTCTCTCCGGCCGTACGACAGGGGGTCCCCGCCCCGTCGGTCCGCCCCGCACGAGGGAGCATCTGGGAGGTACGTACATGTCCGGGACGACCACGGCTGCCGTCCGGTCACGCCGTCGGGCCCCCGGGGCAGGTGCCAACCGCTGGGTCGTCCTCGTCGTGCTCTGCGTCAGCCTGCTGCTCGTCGCGCTCGACGCGACCGTGCTGCACGTGGCGGTCCCCGCCGTCACCGAGGACCTCAAGCCCGGTGCCATCGAACTGCTCTGGATCGTCGACGTCTACCCGCTGGTCTGCGCCTCGCTGCTGATCCTCTTCGGCACCCTCGGCGACCGGGTCGGCCGCAGACGCGTCCTGCTGCTCGGCTACGCCCTCTTCGGGGTCGCCTCCGCCGTGGCCGCGTTCGCGCCGACCGCCGAGACGCTCATCGCCGCCCGCGCGCTGCTCGGTGTCGGCGGCGCCATGATCATGCCGGCCACCCTGTCGATCCTGCGCCAGGTCTTCCCCGACCGGCGCGAGCGCGCCCTCGCCATCGGCGTCTGGAGCGCGGTCGCGGCGGTCGGCGCGGCGGTCGGACCGCTGCTCGGCGGCTTCCTGCTGGAGCACTTCTGGTGGGGCGCGGTCTTCCTGGTCAACATCCCGCTGATGCTGGTGAGCCTGCCGGTGGGCCGGATGCTGCTGCCCGAGTCCCGGGGCGACCGCGAGGGCCCCTGGGACGTGACCGGCGCGCTGATGGCGGCGGCCGGGCTGTTCGGCGTGGTCTTCGGCGTGAAGCGGCTCGGCGGCGGGGAGGCGACCGCGGGCCCCCTCACCGTGCTGCCGCTGCTGACCGGCGCCGCCCTCCTCTTCTTCTTCGTACGGCGCCAGCGGCGGCTCCCGCATCCGCTGGTGGACCTGCGCATGTTCCGCCGAACCGCGTTCAGCACCTCGGTGGGCTGCATCGTGCTGGCCATGCTCGCGCTGGTCGGCCTGGAGCTGATCGCCGCCCAGTACCTGCAACTGGTGCTCGGCCTGTCCCCGTTGCAGACCGGCCTGAGGCTGCTGCCCCTCACCCTCGCCGCGATGGCGGCCGGCCTCGCGGGGGCGCGCATGCTGCGCCGCTTCGGACCGCGCCGCATGGTGTGCTTCGGCTTCTGCCTGACGGCGGCGGCGGTGCTGACGCTGACGGGCATGGGCGGCACCGACGACCCGACGCTGCTGCTGGCCGGCTTCGTGCTGCTGGGCTTCGGCCTGGAGACCACGCTCTTCGGGGCCTACGAGTCGATGCTCAGCGAGGCCCCGGCCGACCAGGCCGGCGGCGCGGCGGCGATCGGCGAGACGTCGTACCAGCTCGGGGCCGGTATCGGCATCGCGCTGCTGGGCAGCGTGATGAACGCGGCCTACGCGCCGGGGCTGCGGTCGGTGCCGGGCGTGCCGCGGCCCGCCTCGGACGCGGCGGGCCACTCGCTCGGCGAGGCCTACGAGGTCGCCGGACGGCTCGGCGGCCCGGCCGGGACCGCGCTGCGCCGTGCCGCGCGGGACTCCTTCGTGCACGGACTGCATGTGACGCTGCTGGCGAGCGCGGGCCTGCTGCTGCTGGGCGCGGTGATGGCACTGCGGCTGCCGTGGCTCATGCAGTGCGGCGAGGAGCCGGCGGGCGGGGAGTCGGCGGGCGGCGAACCGGCGGGCGGCGAGCCCGCGCTGCCGTCGCCGCGCGAGGCGGAGGCGGTGGCCGGGAAGCCGCGGGTCACCGCCTGACCTCCTCTGGACGTGCGGGACACTGCACCGTAACGTCGGCCGGAGAGCCGTAACTAGCGTTGCTAGTTTTGCCGACGTCCCGTGTGACGTCCCGTGTTCCGGAGGGTGTTCCATGTCCGCGTCCGCGAAGCTGCCCCCGTTCGATGCCGCCGACCCGCTCGGGATCGACGACCTGCTGGAGCCGGAGGACCTGGCCGTCCGGGACACCGTCCGCGCGTGGGCGGCCGACCGTGTGCTGCCGTACGTCGCCGACTGGTACGAGAAGGGCGAACTGCCCGGCATCCGGGACCTCGCGCGCGAACTCGGCTCGATCGGCGCCCTCGGCATGTCCCTCACCGGCTACGGCTGCGCGGGCGCGAGCGCCGTCCAGTACGGCCTGGCCTGCCTGGAGCTGGAGGCGGCCGACTCGGGCATCCGGTCGCTGGTCTCCGTGCAGGGCTCCCTCGCGATGTACGCCATCCACCGGTTCGGCAGCGAGGAGCAGAAGCTCCAGTGGCTGCCGCGCATGGCGGCCGGCGAGGTGATCGGCTGCTTCGGGCTGACCGAGCCCGACCACGGCTCCGACCCCGCCTCCATGCGCACCCACGCGAAGCGGGACGGCGACGACTGGGTGCTGGGCGGCCGCAAGATGTGGATCACCAACGGCTCCGTCGCCGGGGTGGCCGTCGTCTGGGCGCAGACCGAGGAGGGCATCCGCGGCTTCGTCGTCCCCACCGACAGCCCCGGCTTCTCGGCACCGGAGATCAAGCACAAGTGGTCCCTGCGCGCCTCCGTCACCAGCGAACTCGTCCTGGACGACGTACGGCTGCCCGCCACGGCCGTGCTGCCGGAGGTCACCGGGCTGCGCGGACCGCTCAGCTGCCTGTCGCACGCCCGCTACGGCATCGTCTGGGGCGCGATGGGCGCCGCGCGCAGCAGCTTCGAGGCGGCCCTCGACTACGCCGGGTCACGGGAGCAGTTCGGGCGGCCCATCGGCGGCTTCCAGCTCACCCAGGCCAAGCTCGCCGACATGGCGGTGGAACTGCACAAGGGGATCCTGCTCGCCCACCATCTGGGGCGGCGGATGGACGCCGGCCGCCTGCGTCCCGAGCAGGTCAGCTTCGGCAAGCTCAACAACGTCCGCGAGGCCATCGAGATCTGCCGTACGGCGCGGACGATCCTCGGTGCCAACGGGATCTCCCTGGAGTACCCGGTGATGCGGCACGCGACCAACCTGGAGTCGGTGCTCACCTACGAGGGCACCGTCGAGATGCACCAGCTCGTGCTGGGCAAGGCGCTCACCGGGCTCGACGCCTTCCGGTGAGCCCCGGTGCGCAGGCGGGGCCGGTGCGGCGGCCCCGCCTCAGCTCTGGTTGAAGAAGCCGTCCGAGCGGTGGGCGGACGCCTCGCCGCTGATGATCTCGGTGTCGGCCGGGGTGAGCAGGAACACCCGGTTCGAGACGCGGTCGATCGAGCCGCGCAGACCGAAGATGAGCCCCGCCGCGAAGTCCACGACCCGCTTGGCGTCGCCGGGCTCCATGTTGGTGAGGTTCATGATGACCGGGACGCCGTCCCGGAACAGCTCGCCGATGGCGCGGGCGTCCCGGAAGCTGTCCGGGGTCACCGTGCCGATCCGGCGGCCCTTGTCCTCGGCCGTGTCCGTGGCCACCTTCACCCGGGGGTCGGTGACCCAGGCGTCCCCGGACTCGGTGCCCTCGGAGTAGTCGTCGTCGTAGTAGCGCTCGTCATCGTTGTCGTCGACGAGGCCGAGCCACGCACTCGCCTTGCGTACCGATCCCATGGACGCCTCCTCTCACAGCGGTCTTTCTTGCTTTCCGCATCCCTATGGTCATCCATGATGCGGACGGCGCGCCAAGTGGATAGACGCCGCGCGGGGGGTTTGTGACGGTACTGGTGCACAGCGGATCCGTCGAGAGTCCTTGTGCCCCAAGGGGCGAGACTCATACGGCTGCTGACTGAGAGTGAAATATGATTGTCTGCGGTGGACGGGTGATGCACGGTGCGTACGGGTGAACGCCAACGTCGTATCACAGTACGGGGGATGTCGTGTTCGGAATCGTCAGGCCCTGCGCCCACCGGCTCGGTGAGCGGTTCAGGGAGGACTGGATGGCGCACCTGTGCGGGCTGTGCCTCGCCCTGCGCCGCGACCACGGTCAGTTCGCACGGATCGTGACGAACTATGACGGGCTTCTCCTCTCGGTCCTGACCGAGGCACAGACCGGCCCGCTGAGCGGCACCCGCCGTACGGCCGGGCCGTGCGCGCTGCGGGGCATGCGGACCGCGTCCGTCGCACAGGGTGAGGGCGCGCGGCTCGCCGCCGCCGTCTCCCTCGTGCTCGCCTCCGCGAAGATGCGCGACCACGTCGCCGACCGGGACGGACTGCTGGCGCGCGCGCCGGTCGCCGCCGCCGCGCGCCGGATCGCCGCGAACTGGGGCCGGGCCGGGGAGCGCGGCGGGGCGGCGGTCGGCTTCGACACCGGCGTCCTCGTCGACGCCGTCGACCGGCAGCCCGGCGTCGAGGCCCTGGCCGGGCCCGGCACCCCCCTGCTGACGGTCACCGAGCCGACCGAGAGCGCGACCGCGGCGGCCTTCGCGCACACCGCGGTGCTGGCCGGGCGGCCGGACAACGCCGGGCCGCTGGCCGAGGCCGGGCGGCTCTTCGGCCGGCTCGCCCACCTGCTGGACGCCGTGGAGGACCGGGGGGCCGACGCCGAGTCGGGCGCCTGGAACCCGCTCACCGCCACCGGCACGCCCCTCACCGAGGCGCGCCGGCTCGCCGAGGACGCCCTGCACGGCATCCGGCTCGCCCTCCGGGAGGCCGAGTTCCGCGACGGCCGGCTCGTCCACCTCCTCCTCGTCCACGAACTGCGCCGCTCGGCGGCCCGCGCCTTCGGGGCGGCACCGGGGTGCGCGGCCGATCGGCACGGGGGGCCGCGGGGGTCCTACGACGCGGGGACGCAGCCGGGGCCGTACGGTCCCGGAGCGCCGCGACAGCCGTACGGCGGCGGCAACCCGTACGGCGCCGGCGCTCCCCTCCCGGGCAATCCGTACGCCGGCGGCGGTTCTCCCGGCGGGGGCGGTGGCGGCTTCGGGCCGCCGCCCGAGCCGGTCAAGGGCCGGCGCGGTTTCTGGGCGGGCTGCGGGATGTTCTTCGCGCTGTGCTGCACCTGCAAGATGTGCTGCGCCGAGGAGTACGAGGGGCCGTGGTCCCGGAAGAAGCGGGAGGGCTGCTGCCGGGGCTGCGACTGTCCCTGCGACGGCTGCGACTGCTGCTGCCCGTGCGACGGTTGTTGACTCGACCGACCACGAATCGAAGATCGGTGACAACTGCGTCTCCAGTGACCCGCTGCTGCTTTCTCCCACAAGGACCTGCTCGTCTGACGTCCGGGAGGGGAATGCGTCAGCCCTTCGGCTCCGGCGGGTTGACACGGGACTCCTCGATCGCGGAACCCGTCGTGCCCCACTTCTTGAGGATCCTGTCGTAGGTGCCGTCGGACAGCAGTCCGTTCACCGCCGCCTGGAACGCCGGCGCCAGTTTCGTGCCCTTCTTGAAGGCGAAACCGACGTCCAGGCGGTGGTACTCGTTGAGGAACCTCAGGCCCCGCTGGTGCGCCACGGCGTACCGCAGACCGTTGATCGTGGACATCACGACGTCGCTGCGGCCCTGCTGGAGCGAGGACCAGATCGCGCTCGACTCGGCGTACGTCTGCACCCGGTACGCCTTCTTGCCCGCGTCGGCGCACACGTGCTCGCCGGCCTCCAGCGTGGCCTCGAACGTCGTGCCGGCGCCGGTCGCGACGTTCAGCCCGCACAGCTGCTTCAGGTCGGTGATCTTCGGGAGCCTGCTGTCCTCGCGGGTGGCGAAGCCCTGGCCGTCGTTGACGTAGGTGACGAAGTCGATGGTCTTGCGGCGCTCGTCCGTGACGCCGAAGTTGCTCGCGCCGAAGTCGTACTTGCCGCTGTCCAGGGCGGGCAGGATCGCCTCGAAGCTCGCCTGCTCGATCTTCAGTTTGATGCCGAGCACCCGGGCGACCGCCTGGGTGAAGTCGACGTCCTGGCCGGTCAGGGTCGTGCCGTCGGCGAGGTAGGTGGTGCCGGGCGGGGTGCCGCCGACGCTGACCGCGACGGTGAGGCTCGTGGTGCCGGCGGGCAGCAGCTTCGCCGCGGCGTCGTCCTTGCGCACGGCGGAGACGACGTCCGTGGTGGGCACCTCGTCGGCCTTGGCCGCCACCCCGGAGGCGTCCGTGCCGCCCGGGTCACCGGACCCGGAGCCGCAGGCGGTGAGGAGCAGTGCGGCCGAGGAGATGGCGACAAAGGGCATGAAATGGCGATAAGCGGGCGTGCGCATCGGGTAGCGGTCTCCTGAGGCGGGAGGGTGTGCGGAAACGCGAGGGGGAGGGGTGCGCGTGTGAAGGCGGAGAACAGGCCGGGAACCGGCGGGAGAACGCGAGCAGGCCCGCCCGGAGGGCGGGCGGGAGCAGGGGGTCAGCTCAACAGGACGAGGACCACACGCGACCGAAGTCGATGTGGGAGCGGGTGACCAGCCACTGCTGTGGATGCATGGGCCAAGTGGAACAGGCATCCGGTTCCGCGTCAACCGACTTGAGATGTACTGCTCACAGTCTGGACAACCTTGACAGCGGACGGAAACGGCACCGTACTCTCGATGCACGGCCCTGCTGAGGGGCTCGGCCGTGTCCGCGCCGCGCGGCGCGCTCCTGTGTGAAGGCACCACCCGTTCTGACGACCCGGCGCGTCCTCGACGACGCGCGTCACGGAGCCTTCATGTCATCGGACACCCTCGCCGAAATCCCCACCGTCCCGGACACACCCGAGCCCGCGGACGCCCCGCGGATCGTCCCGCGGCGCCGCTACGGCCAGTGGGCGGCGGCCGTCGTCGTCCTCGCGCTGCTCGGGCTCGCCGTCAACTCCGTCCTGCGCAACGAGGCCTTCCAATGGGACGTGGTCGGCGACTACTTCACCTCGGACTCCGTCCTGCGCGGGCTGTGGCTCACGCTGTGGCTGACCGCGGTCGTGATGGTCCTCGGCTTCGCCCTCGGCACCCTGCTCGCCGCGTTCCGGCTCTCCGCCAACCCCGTGCTGCGAGCGGTCAGCTTCGGATACGTGTGGCTGTTCCGGTCCATCCCGATCCTGGTGCAGCTGCTGCTGTGGTTCAACATCGGGGCGCTGTACCCGCGGGCCTTCGGTGTGCGGACCGTCGACCTGCTCACCCCGGTCGCCGTCGCGATCATCGGCCTCACCCTGCACGAGGCCGCCTACGCCGCCGAGGTCGTGCGCGGCGGCATCCTCTCCGTCGACCGCGGGCAGATCGAGGCCGCCCAGGCGCTCGGTCTGAGCCGCTGGCGGCGCTGGCGGCGGATCGTGCTGCCGCAGGCGATGCGCGCCATCGTGCCGCCCGCCGGCAACATGCTGGTCGGCACCCTCAAGGGCACCTCGATCGTCAGCGTCATCGCCGTCAACGACCTGCTGTTCTCCGCCCAGTTGATCTACCACCGCACCTATCAGGTGATCCCGCTGCTGATGGTCGCCACCCTCTGGTACGCCATCGTCACCACCCTGCTCGGCATCGCCCAGACGTTCGTCGAGAAGCACTACGCGCGCGGCACGGAGAACGCCCGATGAGGCAGCAACTGGTCGTCGTCGGAGCCGGGCCGCGGGGGACCGGCCTCCTCGAACGCCTCGCCGCCAACGCGCCCGAGCTGTACGCCGGTCCGGGCCTCGACATCCACCTGGTCGACCCCCACCCGCCCGGCGGCGGGCGCATATGGCGGCAGGCGCAGTCGCCGCTGCTGTGGATGAACTCGCAGGCGGAGGACGTCACCATGTTCACCGACGACACGGTGGCCATGGCCGGCCCGGTGCGCGAGGGGCCCACGCTGCACGAGTGGGCCCGGCTGGACGGCCGTACCTTCCCCGACCGGCAGCTCCAGGGCCGCTATCTGCGCTGGGTGTACGAACGGGCCGTCGCCGACCTGCCCCCGAACGTCACCGTCCACCACCACCCCCACCGCGCCCTGCGGGTCGACGGCCCCCGCGAGGGCCGCCAGCGGGTGTGGCTGGAGGGCCGTCCGCACCCGCTCCCGGCCGACCTGGTGATCCTCACCCTGGGCCACCTGGACAGCGAACTCGACGCCGAGCAGAACGAGCTGGCCGCCTACGCCCGCGAGCACGGCCTGGTGCACCTGCCGCCCGACTTCACCGCCGACAGCGACCTGACCGCCCTGGCGCCCGGCGAGCCCGTCCTCGTCCGCGGCTTCGGGCTGGCCTTCGTCGACCTGATGGTGCTGCTCACCGAGGGGCGCGGCGGACGGTACGAGGGGGAGACGTACCGTCCCTCGGGTCGGGAGCCGGTGCTGTACGTCGGCTCGCGGCGCGGAGTGCCGTACCACTCGAAGATCGGCTACGACTGGACCGGCGACCGGCCCCCGCTGCCCCGTTTCCTCGGCCCCGCCGAGGTGGCGGAGCTGCTGGCCCGGCCCGCGGGCTTCGACTTCCGGCGCGATGTGTGGCCCCTGGTCGAGAAGGAGCTGGGCTTCGCCCACTACCACCGGCTGTTCACCGCCCACCCCGGGCGTACGGCGATGGCCTGGGCCGACTTCGAGGAGAAGTACGCGGCGGCCGGCGGCCCCGACGAGACCCGGGCGCTCGTCGCCGCCGCCGTACCGGACCCGGCCGACCGGCTCGACCTCACCGCGCTCGACCACCCCCTGGACGGCGTGCGGTACGCCTCGCACGACGACTTCCAGGAAGGGCTCAGGGACTACATCGAGGACGACCTGCGACGCCGTCACGACCCCGCCCACAGCCCGGACCTCGGGGTGTTCCTCGGGCTGCTCTCCGTCTACGGGCAGCTGGTGCGGCTCGGGGACGTCGGGTCCTGGTGGCACGGGTTCTTCAGCTACCTGGCGTCCGGGCCACCCGGACCCCGGCTGCGGCAGATGCTCGCGCTGTCCCGGGCCGGACTGCTCCGGTTCGTCGGGGCCGGCATGGCCGTCACCGCCGAGGACGGGGTGTTCCGGGCCACCAGCCCCACCGTGCCGGGCTTCTCCGTCGAGGCCCGGGCGCTGGTGGAGGCCCGGCTGCCCGCGCCCACCGTCCGGCGCGCCCGGGACAGCCTGCTGCGCGAACTGCACGCCGACGGCGCGGCCGAGACCCCCGACGGGCTGCTCCGCGTCGACCCTGGTGACGGCCGCGTCCTCGACCGCGCCGGACGCCCGCACCCCCGGCGCTTCGCGCTCGGTCCGTACACCGACACCCGCGCCCCCGGCGCCTTCACCCGCCCCCGCACCGGCGGGCCCGCGTTCCGGCAGAACGACGCGACCGCCCGGGCGGTGCTGGCCTTCCTCAGCGGCTCACTCGTAAAGGAACTCGCGCGATGAGCGTCATGGTCGACATCAGGTCGGTGCACAAGAGCTTCGGCTCGCTCGACGTGCTCCGGGGCATCGACCTCCAGGTGCGCGCCGGTGAGGTCACCGTCGTGCTCGGCCCCTCCGGCTCCGGCAAGTCCACGCTGCTGCGGACCATCAACCACCTGGAGAAGGTGGACCGGGGCGAGATCAGCGTGGACGGCGCCCTGCTGGGGTACCGGCGGACCGGGGACAGGCTGTACGAGCTGCCCGAGCGCGAGGTGCTCCGCCAGAGAACCCGGATCGGGTTCGTCTTCCAGAACTTCAACCTCTTCCCGCACCTCACCGTCCTGGACAACGTCGTCGAGGCCCCGGTGTCCGCGCTGAAGCGGCCCCGGAAGGCGGCGGTGGAGAGCGCGCACCGGCTGCTGGAACGGGTCGGGCTCGGGGACAAGGCCGACGCCTATCCGCGGCAGCTGTCCGGCGGGCAGCAGCAGAGGGTGGCCATCGCGCGGGCGCTCGCGCTGGAGCCGAAGCTGCTGCTGTTCGACGAGCCGACGTCCGCGCTCGATCCCGAGTTGGTGGGGGAGGTGCTGGACGTCATCCGGGACCTGGCGGCGCGGGGGACGACGATGATCGTCGTCACGCACGAGATCGCGTTCGCCCGGGAGGTCGCCGACACGGTGGTGTTCATGGCCGACGGGCGGATCGTGGAGCGGGGGGCGCCGGACGAGGTGCTGGGCGCTCCGCGGGAGGAGCGGACCCGGGCGTTCCTGGCGAAGGTGCTGTGAGGGTGGGGGCCGTGGTCGTGGGGTGCGGTGGGTCCGGCACCGCCGGTCCGCGCCGCCGTGGTGACTCGCCGGTGCGGCGGGGACGAGGAGTGCGGAGGAGGTCGGCATGAGCAGCCTGCCGCATCTTGCCGCCGCCCTCGACCTGCCCGGGATCCCCGACGCCGGGGCCTACGTCGAGCTGGCCCGGCTCGCCGAGCGCGGGGGGCTGGACTTCGTGACGCTGGACGACTCCTTCGCGCGGCCGGGGCCCGACGCGCTCGGCGTCCTGTGCCGGGTGGCGCCCGCGACCCGGCGGATCGGGCTCGTGCCGACGGTCACCACCACGCACACCGAGCCCTTCCAGGTACAGGCCGCCGTGGCCACCCTGGACTGGGTCGGCCGGGGACGGGCCGGCTGGCGGATCGACGTGTCCGCCACCGAGGGCGAGGCCCGGCTGTTCGGCCGCCGGCACGCCGCACCGGCCGAGGCGCTCTGGCAGGAGGCCGGTGACGTCGCCGACGTGGCGGCCAGGTTGTGGGACAGCTGGGAGGACGGCGCCGAGATCCGGGACGTGGCCACCGGCCGCTTCCTCGACCGGGGCCGGCTGCACCGCGTCGACTTCACCGGCACCGCCTTCTCGGTCCGGGGCCCGTCGACCGTGCCCCGGCCGCCGCAGGGCCACCCCGTCCGCGTGGTCGACGCCACCGACGGCCCCGCCCGCGCGGTCGCCGCCCGGTACGCGGACGTGGCCCTGGTGCGCGTCACCGCCCCCGCACAGGCCGCCGGTGTCCGGGACGAACTGCGGGAGCGGGCACGCGCGTCCGGGCGGAACCCGGACGCGCTGCGGGTCCTCGTGAGCCTGCTGGTGGATCTCGGCGACGGCGAGCACGCGGCCGAGCCGGGACACGGGGGCGGCGGCCCGCGGCCCACCGGGCGGGGCCCGCTGTACCGGGGCGGCCCGGTCGACCTCGCGGAGCTGGTGGCCGGCTGGCACGCCGACGGGGTCACCGACGGCTTCCACTTCGTCCCCGTCGAACCGCGCCGCGATCTGGAGCGGCTGGTCAACGGCACGGTGGCACTGCTCCAGCACCGCGGTCTGTTCCGCACCTTCTACCCGGGCAGCACCCTGCGCGAGCACCTGGGCCTGGCCCGGCCCGCCAACCGGTACGCCGTGCCCGGGGCGACGGCCGTGACCGGGGGAGCGCCATGACCGTACGGCGGCGGCTGCACCTGGCGGTCGCGCCTTTGGAAGCCGTGCACGCGGAGGCCGTTCCTGCGGAGGCCGTGGATACGGAGGTCCTGCGTCCGGGGGCCGACGACGCCGACGGGACCGGTACTGCCGTAGGACCCGGTACGGCCGTGTGGGCCGGTGCGCCCGTCGGCTCGCGGCTCGCGTTCGCCTCCTTCGAGCGGCTCGCCCGCGCCGCCGAGCGCGGCCTGTTCGACTTCCTCCTGCTCGACGAGGAGCCGCCGCTGCCCGAGCACCGGGGACGGCTGCACGAACTGGACGCGGTGGGCGGCCCGGAGCCGGTCGCCGTGCTGAACGCGCTCGCCGGGGTCACCGCGCGGCTCGGGCTCGCCGCCACCGTGAACGCCGTCTTCGGCGAGCCGTACGACCTCGCCCGCAGGCTGGCCACCCTGGACCACCTCAGCGCCGGCCGGGCGGGCTGGCGGGTGGCGGTCCCAGCGGACCCCCGCGCGGCAGCGGACGTACGCTCCGGCGGCTCATCCGACCCGTACGGCAGGGCCGCCGAACTCCTGTGCGCAGCACGGCGGTTGTGGGACTCCTGGAGTCCCGAGGGGGTGCCCCGGCCGTTCGCGTACCGCGGCCGGCACTTCGACATCGCCGGCGAGTTCGGGCTGCCCCGCTCCCCCCAGGGGCGGCCGGTGGTGATCCAGGCGGGGGACTCCGGGCGGGCCCGGGAGCTGGCCGCCGCCTCGGCCGACGTACTGCTCGTCCGGCACGGCCCGCTGGAGGCGGCCCGCTCCCGTTACGCCGACGTCAAGGGGCGCCTCGCGGAACACGGCCGCGCCCCGGGGGACCTGAAGGTCATGTGCGGGATCACCGTGGTCCTCGGGGACACCGCGGCGGAGGCGCAGGAACGCGCCGCCGATATCCGACGGCAGAGGATCACCCCGCGGTACGCGCTGTACGCGCTGGAGCGGGTCTGGGGAACGGACCTCTCCGGGTACGACCCCGACGGACCGCTCCCCGAGACCGCCCCCCGCACCCGGGACGGCCGCACGCGCGCGCTCGCCGAGAAGTGGCGGGCGCTGGCCGGGGAGAAGGGGCTGTCCCTGAGGGAGACGGTGATCGAGGCGAGCGGCCGGCAGTCCTTCGTCGGCACGCCCGGCACGGTCGCCGACGACCTGCACCGGTACGTCCGCCAGGGGGCCGCCGACGGGTTCGTCCTGGTCCCGCAGCTCCCGGCCGGCGGACTGGAGGAGTTCGTGGACCGGGTGGTGCCGCTGCTCCAGGAGCGCGGCGCGTTCCGCACGGAATACCGGGGCGGCACACTCCGCTCCCATCTCGGGCTGTCCTCGCCGGTACCTCCGGCAGGGGAACGCTGATCATCGACGAAAGGAACCGACGGCATGACGACGGACGCGTCCGACGCCTGGAAGCAGTGGCACGAGCAGCGCGTGGAGCAGGTCTCGGCGCCCTACGGGCCGCTCGCGCTGACCGCGACGCACTGGATCGAGGACTATCCGGATGGTCGAATTCCGGACATTCCCGGGAACTGGGTGGCGGACGAGGGCGGGGTGCTGCTCACCGCCGCCGGGACCGACGGCCTGACCGTGGACGGCCGGCCCTTCGCGGGTGAGGTCAGGCTGGCCGCCGACCGAGGTCCGCAGGCGCGGGCGCGGGTCGCGCTCGGCGGGAAGCGGCTGGTCGTGCTGGTGCGCGAGGGCGTCTGGGGGGTGCGGGTGTACGACCCCGGCTCCGCCGCCCGGCAGGCCTTCGAGGGCATCGAGGCCGGGCCCCACGACCCCCGCTGGTCGGTGCCGGGCCGGTTCACGCCGTACGAGGGCACGCGGACCGTCCGGCTCGGCAACGCGGACGGCCGCGAGCGCGGCTTCGACCTCGCCGGGGAGCTCGCCTTCACCCTGGCCGGACAGGAACGGACGCTGAAGGTCGCGCGGCAGGGGGACGGGCTGCTGTGGGCGGTGTTCGCCGACGCCACCAGTGGCGACACGAGCTTCCGGTTCCGCTTCCTCTTCGCGCCGGCCCCGGACGCCGAGGGACGCACGACCGTCGACTTCAACCGCGCCCAGCTCCCGCCGTGCGCCTTCGCCGACCACTTCATCTGCCCCTTCCCGCCCCCCGGCAACACGCTGGACGTGGCGATCGAGGCGGGGGAGCGCCACCTGAGCCGCTCACAGCCGGCGTAGCCGGCCTCAGCCGGGCGTGTGGGGGAGGGCCGACGGCCGAAAGGCACCCTTGTGCCGACCGGCCGTTCGGCCGAATACTCCCCCCAGCGCTTGTCAGGGGCATGCATATTCGAATCCGGTCAAGCCTCTGGCTGCGCCTCACGGGCCCCGACCCCACGCGGGCCCCCGACTTCCCTTGGAGGGAACGACAAGTGAGGATCAAGCGCACCACTCCCCGTGGCGGAACGGCGAGACGGGTCCGGCTGACCGCCGTGGCCACCGGCTTCCTGGCCGCGGCCGCGTTCGCCGCCCCCACCGCGAACGCCAGCGACGTCCACACGTTCAGCGCCACCCAGCTCACCAAGGCGAGCGACTCCGTCCGCCAGGCCGACGTCCCCGGCACCGCCTGGGCGGTGGACAGCAAGACCGGCCGCGTCGTCGTCACCGTGGACAGCACGGTGTCCCAGGCCGAGATCGCCAAGATCAGGAAGCAGGCCGGCGCCAACGCCGACGCCCTGGTCGTCAAGCACACGCCGGGCAAGTTCAACAAGCTGATCTCCGGCGGCGACGCCATCTACGCGAGCAGCTGGCGCTGCTCGCTGGGCTTCAACGTCCAGGACTCCAGCGGCAACTACTACTTCCTGACCGCCGGGCACTGCACCGACGGCGCGGGCACCTGGTGGTCGAACTCCTCCCACAGCACCACGCTCGGCACCACGGCCGGCTCCAGCTTCCCCGGCAACGACTACGGCATCGTGCGGTACACCAACAGCTCGGTGACCAAGTCCGGTGCCGTGGGCAGCCAGGACATCACCAGCGCCGCCACGCCCTCCGTGGGTACGACCGTCTACCGCCGCGGGTCCACCACCGGTACGCACAGCGGGCGCGTCACCGCGCTCAACGCCACGGTCAACTACGGCGGCGGCGACATCGTCTCCGGCCTGATCCAGACCACCGTCTGCGCCGAGCCCGGCGACTCCGGCGGCCCGCTGTACGGCGGCACCACGGCCTACGGTCTGACCTCGGGCGGCAGCGGTGACTGCACCTCCGGCGGCACGACGTTCTTCCAGCCGGTCACCGAGGCGCTGAGCGCCTACGGGGTGCACGTCTACTGACGGTCCGGCTCCGCTGACGGACGACACCGGGAAGCCCTCGCGCGCACGGCGCACGGGGGCTTCCTGATGCATTTGCGCAGGTGAGGGACGCTCGAACGAGGGTCGTACACATGTTCGGGAATGGAGGTATGGTGGGGGTGGGGAAACTGGGAACTGATGTTCGAGAGCCGTTCGGGGCTCACGAGTGCGGGAGGTGCGGGTGCCGGGCTTCGCGCATCTGCGCACCGTCTCCGGGTTCTCCCTGCGGTACGGGGCGTCCCACCCGGAGCGGCTGGCCGAGCGTGCCTCCGAGCGGGGGATGGACGCCCTCGCCCTGACCGATCGCGACACCCTCGCCGGGGCGGTGCGCTTCGCCAAGGCCTGCGCCGGTGCGGGTGTCCGTCCGCTGTTCGGAGTGGATCTGGCGGTGGCGACGGCGGAGCCCGTACGCCGTGACCGGCGGCGGACGCCGGTGCGCGGAGGCGCCTTCGTGGACGAGTCGGCCCCCCGCGCGACCTTCCTCGCCCGGGACGGCGCCCGCGGGTGGGCCGGTCTGTGCCGGCTCGTCACGGCGGCGCACGCGGGCGGGGGCGCTCCGCTGCTGCCCTGGGCCGGCCAGCACGGCGACGGCCTGGTGGTGCTGCTCGGGCCGGGGTCGGACGTGGGGCGCGCGCTCGCCGCCGGGCGGCCCGACCGGGCGGCCGAACTGCTCGTGCCGTGGCGCGAGATCCACGGCGACGCGCTGCGACTGGAGGCCGTCTGGCACGGCCGTACCGGTACGGGGCCCGGTTCCCTGCGGCTGGCGGCCCGCACCGTCGGGTTCGCCGCCGAGCAGGGGGTGCGGCCGGTGCTCAGCAACGCCGTCCGCTACGCCGATCCCGGGGCGGGGCCGGTCGCCGACGTGCTGGACGCCGCGCGGCGGCTGGTGCCGATCGACCCCCGGGGGGAGCTGGACTCCGGCGAGGCGTGGCTGAAGGACGCGCGGACCATGCTGGGCGTCGCCGAGCGGGTCGTGGAGGCCGCCGGGTTCCGGCGGGACACCGCCCACCGGCTGCTGGAGCAGACCCTGGCCACGGCCGCCGAGTGCCGCGTCGACCCCGAGGGCGACCTCGGCATCGGCACCGTCCACTTCCCCGAGGCGCACCTCGTCGGCGCCGGCCGGCGCACCGCGCAGCGGGCGCTCGCCTCACGGGCGGCGGAGGGGATGCTGCGGCTCGGGTACGGCGGGCGGCGCGCGTACTGGGAGCGGATGCACCAGGAGCTGGACATCATCGCCCATCACGGCTTCGCCTCCTACTTCCTGACGGTGGCCCAGGTGGTCGACGATGTCCGGGAGATGGGGATCCGGGTGGCCGCTCGCGGTTCCGGGGCCGGGTCGCTCGTCAACCACCTGCTCGGCATCGCGCACGCCGACCCGGTCGAGCACGGGCTGCTGATGGAACGCTTCCTGTCCAAGGAGCGGGTGGTGCTGCCGGACATCGACATCGACGTGGAGTCCGCGCGCCGGCTGGAGGTCTACCGGGCGATCATCGGCCGGTTCGGCACCGAGCGGGTCGCCACCGTCTCCATGCCGGAGACCTACCGGGTCCGGCACGCGATCCGGGACGTGGGCGCCGCGCTGTCCATGGACCCGGCCGAGATCGACCGGATCGCCAAGTCCTTCCCGCACATCCGGGCGCGCGACGCCCGCGCGGCGCTGGAGGAACTGCCCGAGCTGAAGCGGCTGGCGGGGGAGGTTCAGCGGGAAGGGGAGCGGTTCGGCAGGCTGTGGGAGCTGGTCGAGGCGCTCGACGCGCTGCCGCGCGGGATCGCCATGCACCCGTGCGGGGTGCTGCTGTCGGACGCCTCCCTGCTCGCCCGGACGCCCGTGGTGCCGACCAGCGGTGAGGGCCTGCCCATGTCGCAGTTCGACAAGGAGGACGTGGAGGACCTCGGGCTGCTCAAGCTGGACGTGCTGGGCGTGCGGATGCAGTCGGCGATGGCACACGCGGTCGCCGAGGTGGAGCGGGTGAGCGGGGAGCGGATCGACCTGGACGCGGTGGAGCCGGGGGACCCGGAGACGTACCGGCTGATCCGGTCCGCCGAGACCCTGGGGTGCTTCCAGATCGAGTCGCCGGGGCAGCGGGACCTGGTGGGGCGGCTCCAGCCGGCCGGCTTCCACGACCTGGTCGTCGACATCTCGCTGTTCCGGCCCGGCCCGGTCGCCGCCGACATGGTGCGGCCGTTCATCGAGGCGCGGCACGGGCGGGCGCCGGTGCGCTACCCGCACCCGGACCTGGAGGAGCCGCTGAAGGGGACGTACGGGGTCGTCGTCTTCCACGAGCAGATCATCGACATCGTCTCCGTCATGACCGGCTGCGGGCGCGGCGAGGCCGACCGGGTGCGGCGCGGGCTGTCCGACGCGGAGTCACAGGGGCGGATCAGGGTGTGGTTCGCCCAGCGGGCGGCGGCCAAGGGGTACGACGCGGAGACGATCCGGCGGACCTGGGAGATCGTGGAGGCCTTCGGGTCCTACGGCTTCTGCAAGGCGCACGCCGTCGCCTTCGCCGTACCCACCTACCAGTCGGCGTGGCTGAAGGCCCATCACCCCGCCGCCTTCTACGCCGGGCTGCTCACGCACGACCCCGGGATGTACCCGAAGCGGCTGCTGCTGGCCGACGCGCGGCGGCGCGGGGTGCCGATCCTGCCACTGGACGTGAATGTCTCCGGGGTCGCACACAGAGTCGAACTGGTGTCTGAATCACCGGCGGTGTGGGGGCTGCGGCTCGCGCTCTGCGACGTCCACGGCATCAGCGAGGCCGAGGCGCGGCGGATCGCGGACGGGCAGCCGTACTCCTCGCTGGTGGACTTCTGGGAGCGGGCCCGGCCCAGCCGGCCGCTCGCCGGGCGGCTCGCGCAGGTGGGCGCGCTGGACGCCTTCGGCGCCAACCGGCGCGATCTGCAACTGCACCTGACCGAGCTGCACCGTGGCGCCCGGGGCGGTGGCGGTGGCCAGCTCCCCCTGGCCGGCGGGCGGAAGACCGCACCGGCCGGGCTGCCGGACCTGACCTCGGCGGAGAGGCTCAGCGCCGAGCTGGGCGTGCTGTCCATGGACGCCTCGCGCAATCTGATGGACGACCACCGGGAGTTCCTGAAGGAACTGGGCGTGGTCTCCGCGCGCCGGCTGCGCGAGGCCCGGCACGGCGAGACCGTGCTGGTCGCGGGCGCCAAGGCGGCCACCCAGACCCCGCCGATCCGCTCCGGCAAGCGGGTCATCTTCTCCACCCTGGACGACGGGACGGGACTGGTGGACCTGGCCTTCTTCGACGACTCGCACGACGCCTGCGCCCACACCGTCTTCCACTCCTGGCTGCTGCTGGTGCGCGGAGTGGTGCAGCGGCGCGGTCCGCGCAGCCTGAGCGTGGTGGGCTCCGCCGCCTGGAACCTCGCCGAACTGGTGGAGGTGCGGCACACGGAGGGACTCGACGGGGTCGCGGCCCGGCTGGCCGGACCGTCCGGCGCGGACGGCTCCCCGGCCGGGGGCGACGGCGGTCCGCTGCGGGCCCGGCTCGCCGGTTCCGAGGGACTGCCCGCGCCGGCCGGCTCCGCGGCCCCTGACCCGATGGCGGGCCGGACGATCCGCATGTCCACGGGGTACGAGATGCACCCCTGGGCCGACCTGCGGCCCGCCGGCCAGGACGCCGCACAAGGACCTTCGTCGATACGGAAGTTGTGGCACCAGAGTCCGGGGAGTGCGGGATGACGATTCTCTGCGTACGTTTCCAGCTGCCGCCGATGTACGAGGCGGCCCTGCCGGAACTGCTCGGGCTGCTGGAGGAGTTCACCCCGGTCGTGGAGGCACTGCCGCCGGACGGGGCGCTGGCCGATCTGCGCGGTGCCGAGCGGTACTTCGGGCGCGGCGCGGTGGAGCTGGCCTCGGTGATCCGGGTGCGGGCCCTCGCGCGGTACGGCGTCGACTGCGCGATCGGCGCCGGGCCGGGCCCGATGCTGGCCCGCGTGGCGCTGCGGCACGCCCGGCCCGGTGTGACCTGCGCGGTGCCCGAGGACGCGGTCGCCGAGTTCCTCGCCGACAAGCCCGTCGCCGCGGTGCCCGGCGTCGGCGCGGCGACCGCCCGCACCCTCGACGACTACGGCCTGGACACCCTGGGCCGGGTCGCCGCCGCGCCGCTGTCCACGCTCCAGCGGCTGATCGGCGCCAAGGCGGGCCGCGAGCTGCGAGAGAAGGCGAGCGGCATCGACCGCGGCCGGGTCGTCCCGAACGCCGTCTCGCGGTCGCTGGTGACGGAACGTGCCTTCGACATCGACGAGTTGGACCCCGACCGGCACCGCCGGGCGCTGCTGTCGGCCGCCGAGGAGATCGGCTCCCGGCTGCGTGCGGTGGAGAAGGTCTGCCGCACCCTGACCCTCACCGTGCGCTACGCCGGCCTCCCCCACTCCCGGCTTCGCTCCCGTGGGGGGACCCCCACCTCGACCACCCGCAGCCGCACCCTGCGGGAGCCGACCGCGCACTCCGCGGACCTGACCAGGGCGGCCTACGGCATGTACGAGGCGCTCGGCCTGCAACGCGCCCGGGTCCGCGCGCTCGCCCTGCGCGCCGAGGGCCTGACCCCCGCCGACCAGGCCACCCACCAGCTCACCTTCGATCCCGTGGACGAGAAGGTCCGCCGTGTCGAGGAGGTCGCGGACCGCGCGCGGGCGAAGTTCGGGCCACGGGCGGTGATGCCGGGGACGCTGGCCCTGGTGCGCGCGCCCGGCCGGCCCACGGCGGCGTGAGGCACCGGTTGTCACCGGAAGTTTTTACTGACGCGTAACTTCACACTCGCCCTACTCGCTCGTAACTTGACGAGTGAACAGCATCCCGTGATCCGGATCACAGGGTCAGGCCGTGCACCTCCCGTGAGCCGCAAGGAGATCACCCGATGCTGCCCTGGAAACGAGCGCTCAGACCCCTCGCCGCACTGCTCCTCACCGCCGCCGTCGCCGTCGTACCGGCCGCCACCGCCAGAGCCTCCGACGCTCCCGGTTCCGGCTGGAACGACTACACCTGCAAGCCCTCCGCCGCGCACCCCCGCCCCGTCGTCCTCGTCCACGGCACCCTGGGCAACTCGGTCGACAACTGGCTCGGCCTCGCCCCCTACTTGAAGACCCGCGGATACTGCGTCTACTCCCTCGACTACGGCCAACTGCCCGGCGTCCCCCTCTTCCACGGCCTCGGCCCCATCGACAAGTCGGCCGGACAACTGGCCGTCTTCGTCGACAAGGTGCTCGCCGCCACCGGAGCCGCACGGGCCGACCTGGTCGGCCACTCCCAGGGCGGCATGATGCCCCGCTACTACCTGAAGTTCCTCGGCGGAGCAGCCAAGGTGAACGCCCTCGTCGGCATCGCCCCCGACAACCACGGCACCGACCTGGACGGCCTCACCCGCCTGCTGCCGTACTTCCCCGGCGCCGAGGACCTGCTCAAGGCCACCACCCCCGGCCTCGCCGACCAGATCACCGGCTCCTCCTTCCTCACCGAGCTCAACGCGGGCGGCGACACCGTCCCCGGGGTGCGCTACACAGTCATCGCCACCCGGTACGACGAGGTGGTCACCCCCTGGCGCACCCAGTACCTGAGCGGTTCCGGCGTCCGCAACGTCCTGCTCCAGGACCTGTGCCCGCTCGACCTCTCCGAGCACCTCGCGATCGGCCTGTTCGACCGGATCGCCTTCCACGAGGTGGCCAACGCGCTCGACCCGGCCCACGCCACCGCCACCACCTGCGCGTCCGCCGGGAGCTGACATGCCGCCGGGACCTGTCCGGCCTGAGCCGCCGGACAGGCCCCGGAACCCTCACCGGCGCTGACCGCCGGGCATGCGGGGCGCGGGCATGCGGGGCGGGCTCGGATCCCGTGGGGTGATCCGACGCTAATCCCGGGAGAGCGGGCGGAGGAGATCCTTATGGTCCGCTTAAGGAAGCGCTCAGACTGCGCTCAGGTAGATGGCGTGCAGACATGATCGACGTGATGGGGGAGCGGCTGCGCCGAGATGCCGCCGTGTCAGCCGTCGGGCCACCAGGTGCGGGCGATGTCCTTGCGCACCTCGGGGCGTCCCGCCGGGCGCTCCTCCGCCTCGTCGCGGATCCGGCGGCTGTCCGTCCTCTTCAGGGGCTTCTGCACGGTCGTACGGCGCATGGCTGCCTCCTTCAGCGCCCACCGGGTTCCGCGTTGTCACGGAGGTAGACGCTTTCGGCGAGAGTTCCTCATCGGTGCCGGTTTGTCAGTGGCGGCTGTCACGTCCGCACTGTCAGTGGCGTGTGTCACTCTCTGGGCATGACGAGCGAGAACACGCACACCGTTGCTGCTGCCCCGGAAGCGGACTGGGATGCGCTGGCCGCCGCCTTCGACGACGAACCGGACCACGGCCTGCGCGACCCCGAAGTGCGCGCGGCCTGGGCGGACCGGCTGCGGACCTGGCTCCCCGGGCACCCCGCGGACGTCCTCGACCTCGGCTGCGGCACCGGCAGCCTGTCACTCCTCGCCGTCGAGCAGGGGCACCGGGTCACGGGTGTCGACCGGTCCCCGGCGATGGCCGAGCGGGCCCGGGCCAAGCTCGCCGGGCGCCCCGCGACGATCCTGTGCGGGGACGCCGTGGCCCCGCCGCTGGGGGAGCGGCGCTTCGACGTGGTCCTCGTGCGGCACGTGCTGTGGGCGCTGCCGGACCCGGCCGGGGTACTGCGGCACTGGCGGGAGCTGCTGCGCCCCGGAGGCCGGTTCGTCCTGGTCGAGGGCGTGTGGGGGACTCCCGGCCCGGTCGGCATACCGGCTGCCCGGCTCACCGCCCTGCTGGAGCCGCTGAGCCGGGGCGTGCGCGTGGAGCGACTGTCCGACGACTCCCTGCTGTGGGGCAAGGACGTGGACGACGAGCGGTACGCGGTGGTGGCCACGGTGTGACACCGCGGCGCCGGGGCGCCGGTCAGGCCAGCAACCTGGCGAACCCGTCGGGGCGGATGGCCAGCGCCTCCAGCGCGTCGAGGGCGGCCACCGCGGCGGACGCGGCCTCCGGGTCCGTCTCCGTGAGGCCGCTCTCGGCGAACTCGTCCTCGTCCAGACGCCGTACGTCCCGCCCGTCCGCGGAGCGCCACAGGTCCAGGTCGAGATCCTCCACGACCAGCTGCGCGCCGGAGCTGACCGCGGGACGCGTGATGTCGCAGTACCAGCCCTTGACCGAGCCGTCCGCCGCGCGGACCTCCTTCACCGAGTACCACCGGTCGCGCCAGTAGTACTCGGTGAACACGTCACCGGGCTCGAACCGCACGAACCCGAAGTCCCGGACCCCCGAGCCCGCCCAGGGCGCGCGGACGGAGATCCGGTTGCCGTCGTCCCCGAGCAGTTCCGCCGGGTAACGGATCTTCGTGCGGCCCGCCTTGACCAGGACGACCTCCAGCCGGGCCGGCTCAGCCGAGTTCGCGGACATAACGCACCTCCGTCGCGCAGACCTCGTACCCGAGCCACTTGTTGATCGCGATCATGGGAGCGTTGCCGGTGTCGTTGCCCGTGAAGGCCTCGGTGACACCGGCGGCGCGGGCCCGGTGCAGAGAGTGGATCTTGGCGAGCTTGGCCAGGCCACGGCCGCGGTGGGCGCGGGCGGTGCCGGTCATCGCCGTGGAGTAGCGGCCGTCGCCGTCGGTGTAGGCCACGGTGAAGGCGACCGGACGGCCGTCGACACAGGCGGCCGTGGTCAGCTCCCGGTCCAGCAGCGGGTGGTGCCAGGTCTGCGCGAGCCAGGCGTCGTAGTCCGTGAACTCGTAGTCCACGTCGCTCGGTTCGTCGAGCACCGTCTCCGCGTCCAGCTCGAACAGCGGCCGGGGGTCGTCCGCGAAGTCGGCGGCCGTGCGCAGTTCGACGCCGGACGGGACCACCGGGAGCGGCGGCAGCGTGCCGGCCGCCAGGTCCAGGCGGAGGAAGTGCGCGGAGCGGCCTCGCCGGTAGCCGCGCCGCTCGGCGAAGTCCTGGCCGGCCGGCTCGTCCAGGGCCCAGGCGAACAGCTTGGTCGCGCCCACCTCCGCCAGGTACTCCTCGGCGGCCCGGACCAGCAGCCGGCCGGCACCGCGGCGGGTCCGGTCGGGGCGGACGTAGACGTTGAGGGCGCCCTGGCCCGGGTCGGGGCTCTCGGGGATCAGATGCACCTGTGCCGTGCCGATGATCTCGCCGTCCTCCTCCGCGACGAGCGGCCGGAAGCGGGCGTCCGGGTGCGTACGGGCCACCGTGTGCCGGACCGATTCCGGCGTGAACAGGACGTACGGCAGAGCGAGGCGGCGGACACGGGCAAAGCCCTCGGCGTCCGCGGGGACGTCGGGGCGCAGAGGACGCACGAGGACTGTCATGAGCAGGCACCGTACGGGCCGGGAGGGCCGGGTGCCTCTCATTTTCCGGCGGGTGCGGGACAATCGGCCGTGTGAGCCTGAAGATCCGCATCGATGACAGCGCGCCCCCGTACGAGCAGGTGCGGGCGCAGATCTCCGAGCAGGCGCGGTCCGGCGCGCTCCCGGTGGGGTACCGGCTGCCGACCGTGCGGGGGCTGGCCGAGTCCCTGGGGCTCGCGGTGAACACGGTGGCGAAGGCGTACCGGGCGCTGGAGGGCGACGGGGTGATCGAGACGCGGGGGCGCAACGGCACGTTCGTGGCCGCCGCCGGCTCGGCCGCGGTGCGGGAGGCATCCCTGGCCGCCCAGGCGTACGTCGAGCGTGTGCGGCGGCTCGGGCTCGCCGAGGACGAGGCGCTGGGTGCCGTGCGGGACGCTCTGCGGGCGGCCTACGGGGAGGGCTGAGGCGGGTCCGGGCACCACCCGCCGTCAGCTCAGTTCCGCCGGCTCCGGTGTTCTCGTCACCGTCCGGCCCGCCCGCCGCGCCGCCCGGGCGAACGTGACCGCGTCCTGGACCGCCGCGCCCCCGGGGTCGTTGTTGAAGTACGCGTACACGTCCTCCGCGTCGGACCAGGTCGTCGCGACACGGTCCACCCAGGTGTCCAGGGAGCGGCGGCCGTAGCGCGGCCAGGGCCGGGCGCGGCCCTGGTGGAAGCGGACGTAGCCCCAGTCGGCGGTGCGCCACAGCGGGGTGACCGGGCGGGCCAGGACGTCCGCCCAGCACAGGGCCGCGCCACGGGACGCCAGCACCTCGCGCACCTCGCCCGTCCACCAGGAGTCGTGGCGGGGTTCCACCGCGACCCTCCTGCCGGCCGGGAAGCAGGCCAGGCAGGCGTCCAGCAGCAGCGGGTCGGCGCGCAGGGTGGGCGGGAGCTGGAGGAGGACCGGGCCCAGGCGGTCGCCGAGGCCCGCCGCGTGGGCCATCAGGCGGTGCACCGGCTCCTCGGGGTCCCGGAGCCGCTTGATGTGGGTGAGGTACCGGCTGGCCTTGACCGTGACCACGAAGTCCGGCGGGACGCGTCCGCGCCAGGCGGCGAAGGTGTCGTACGACGGCAGCCGGTAGAACGCGTTGTTGATCTCCACGGTCGCGAACAGCCGGGTGTACTCCTCCAGCCACAGCCGCGTCGGCACCCCGGCCGGGTAGACGTGGTCCCGCCAGTCCTTGTACTGCCACCCCGACGTGCCGACGAACAGGGTCATACCCTCATGAAAGCACTACAGGTACAGGCCCGCGTCCGCGCCCTCCCGGGCCCCCGGCACCGAGGTCGGCGCGGTGCCCCGGCGCAGCGCGTACAGCTCGGCGAGGGTCGCGCCGTCCCGGCCGACGCCCTCCTCGGTGCCGAGCCACTTCACCGCCTCCTGGCGGGTCAGCGGACCGACCTCGATGCGGGCCAGGCAGCGGCCGGGGCGGACCACGGCCGGGTGCAGCCGCTCCAGGTCCTCGTTGGTGGTGACGCCCACCAGGACGTTGCGGCCCTGGCCGAGCAGGCCGTCGGTGAGGTTCAGCAGCCGGGACAGGGCCTGCCCGGCCGTGTGCCGGGCCTCGCCCCGGATCAGCTCGTCGCAGTCCTCCAGCAGCAGCAGCCGCCAACGGCCCTTGCCCGCGCCGTCGTCCTCCCCGATGGCGATGTCCATCAGATAGCCGACGTCGGAGAAGAGCCGCTCCGGGTCCAGCACGCAGTCGACCTGGCACCAGTCGCGCCAGGAACGGGCGAGGGTGCGCAGGGCTGAGGTCTTGCCGGTGCCCGGCGGGCCGTGGAGCAGCAGCAGCCGGCCCGCGATGTCCTGCGGGGTCGTCTTCATCAGGTGGTCCATCGCGTCCGCCACCGGCGCCGTGTAGTTGGGCCGGACCTCGTCCCAGGTCCCCGCGGAGATCTGCCGGGTGGTGCGGTGCGGGCCGCGCCTGGGGGAGACGTACCAGAACCCCATCGTCACGTTCTCCGGCTGCGGTTCCGGCTCGTCGGCCGCGCCGTCGGTGGCCTGGTCGAGGATCCGCTTGGCCAGTTCGGCGCTGGTCGCGGTGACCGTGACGTCCGCGCCCCGGTTCCAGCGGGAGACCAGCAGGGTCCAGCCGTCCCCTTCGGCGAGGGTCGCGCTGCGGTCGTCGTCACGGGCCGTCCGCAGCACGCGGGCGCCCTCCGGCAGCAGGGTCGCGCCCGAGCGCACCCGGTCGATGTTCGCGGCGTGCGAGTACGGCTGCTCGCCCGTCGCGAAGCGGCCGAGGAACAGCGCGTCGACGACGTCGGACGGCGAGTCGGAGTCGTCGACGTGGAGCCGGATCGGCAGAGCGTCGTGTGGGTTGGCAGACATGCCGCCATGATCCGTCACGGATGCACTCGGCGCACGGCATTTCCGTCTCTTGGCGTTGACGGGGCGTCAACCGACGGGGCCCGCACGGGCAAGAGACGAGCGGTGAACGTCTCGGGCCGATCCTGTCGAGATGACAAAACTTTTGGCATGGACACTTCCTGTCAACACGCGTAGCTGCTACCACAGTTGTTGCAGACATCCTGCTAAAGGGAGGTTCCATGAGACGTTCCCGACTTACCGGATTCGTGACCTCGCTCCTCCTCGCCGCCGGCCTCGGTCTCACCGGGGCCGCTTC
Organism: Streptomyces canarius; assembly: GCF_014650735.1. NCBI lineage: Bacteria > Bacillati > Actinomycetota > Actinomycetes > Kitasatosporales > Streptomycetaceae > Streptomyces > Streptomyces canarius. The sequence goes on along the minus strand of NZ_BMVN01000002.1, from coordinate 404,236 downwards.
GGCGCAGGCGTCCTCGACCGCCGCGACCGGCGGCTACGTCGCGCTCGGCGACTCCTACTCCTCCGGGGTGGGCGCCGGGAGTTACCTCAGCATGAGCGGCGCTTGCGACCGCAGCACGAAGGCCTACCCCTACCTGTGGAACGCCGCCCACAGCCCCTCCTCGTTCGCCTTCAACGCCTGCTCCGGCGCGAAGACGGACGACGTGCTCGCCAACCAGCTCGGCTCGCTGAACTCCTCGACCTCACTGGTGTCCATCACCATCGGCGGCAACGACGCCGGTTTCGCCGACGTGATGACCACCTGTGTGACCAGCTCGGACAGCACGTGCCTGTCCCGCATCAACACCGCCAGGGCGTACGTCGCCAACACGCTCCCCGGCAAGCTGGACACCGTCTACAACGCGATCAGCGCCAAAGCCCCGTCCGCCCGGGTGGTCGTCATCGGCTACCCCCGCTTCTACCTGCTCGGCCAGACCTGCCTCGGCCTCTCCGAGACCAAGCGGTCCGCCATCAACGACGCCGCCGACTACATGGACAACACCATCAAGGCCCGCGCCACCGCCCACAACTTCGTCTTCGGCGACGTCCGCACCACGTTCTCCGGCCACGAGATCTGCTCCGGCGACTCCTGGCTGCACAGCGTCAACTGGCTCGACATCGGCGAGTCGTACCACCCGACCGCGTCCGGCCAGTCCGGCGGCTACCTGCCGGTGCTGAACAACGCGGCATGACCCGTTCGGGCTCACCCGGCAGGGTGATGTTCTCAGGGTGACGTTCTCAAGCCGGCGTCCTCAAGCCGGTGTTCTCAGGGTGAGGCCGAAGGTGAGGCGGAGGTCCCGGACGACGGGGTCTCCGCCGCCGTCGTACGCCCGCCGGGAACGACGGCGTCCTCCCTCCCCGGAGAATCAGCTCAGCCCAGCGCGGATGCGGCCCCCCTGAGCACCAGTCCCATGCCCAGCGCCGGCACGACCAGGGCCGACCCGAGCGGCAGGGCCCGGCGCGCCAGGACGGCCACCGGATGGGCGCTCCCGCGCGGGCGCCGCTCCAGCACCCGCACCGCCCCCGCACCCAGCCGTACGACGGCGAACCCGGCGGCGATGAGCGTCAGCGGGAGACCGGCCCCGTACGCCACGACGAGCAGCAGCCCGAACCAGGCCGTGCCGAGCGCGGCGGCGCCGACCAGGACGACCACGGCGGACGGGCTGGGCACCAGCCCGCCGGTGAACCCCAGCAGGATCGTGCCGCGGAGTGTGGGCGCGGTGGGGTGACCGTGCGTGTGGCCGCCGTGGGTGTGCGTGGGACCACCATGGTGTGGCCGCCGTGGGTGTGCGTGTGGGGGTGTGTGTGGTCCCCATGGGTGTGTTCCACACCGTCGTGGCGGTGATGGTGGTGACCGGCACTGTGTCCGCCGCCCACCGTCGCCAACTCCCGCTGCCCTGCCCCGTCCTGGGCCGCGACGGTCGCCCGCGCACGGTCGCGCCAGGCACGGCGAACGAGGGTGACGCCCGCCGCCAGCACCAGGACGCCACCGGTGAGGCCCAGCCAGGAGATCACCGCCGGTGTGGCCGCCGAGCCGGCCGTGACCAGCAGGCCCAGGGCGACCACGCCGAGGGTGTGGGTCACGGTGACCGAGGCGGCCATCGGCAGCACGTCCCGTGGCCGGGGCCGGCCCCCGCGCGCCGCCGCCGTCGCGGCCATCAGGGTCCTGCCGTGGCCGGCGCGAGCACGTGCAGCGCGCCCAGGGCGACGGCGATGAGCAGGGCCAGAGCGGCGAAGCCGACGGTGAGGTCGCGCCGGGCCACCAGATCGTCCAGGGCCCGGGTCCAGCGGTCGGCACCCCGGGGGGGGCACACCGGCACCCGGCGCCGCCTGCCGCTGCGCGTCCGCCGCGAGCGCCGGGCCACCGGGCCGCACCCGCGGCGAGGCCGTCCCGGTGTCGGCGGGGGAGGACAGCAGGCCCTGGGGGAGGAGGTCGGTTCCCGGGACACCGGCCCCTCCGGCACGTCGGTCGCGGTGAGCGTCATGCGGTCGCCCCGCGCCGTGATCTCCCGCCGGCCGGGCCCGCCGGCGGCGCCCGCGCCCCGGAAGCCGAGGGCGACGGTGCTCGCGCGGGGCAGCGGGGCGGTCGGCCGGCACTCCACGCGCAGGGTGTCGAGGCCGGCCCGGCCGGGACGTGGGCGCGCTGCCGCGGGGCGGCGGTGAGGGCGGTCGTACGCCCGTCGACCCGGAGGGCGCTGTCGGCGGCGGCCCGTGCGCACCGCCGCCGGGTCCACGCGCTCAGCCCCAGCCGCTCGATGTCGGCCTCGGCCTGGGTCGCCGGGATCCCGGCGAGGTCCTCCCCATGGTCGACGCGGAGCCGTCCGGGAGCGGCGACCAGGCCGTCGTAGCGGTTGACGGTGAAGTTGCCGAGGGGGTGGGCGTTCGCGGTGCCCGCCGGGAGCAGGGCCAGGGCGCACACGGCGATCAGGACGCACAGCGGACGCGGTGTCACTCGGCGCGGACGCGGTTCCGCCGGGCGTGGACGCGGTGTCACTCGGCTCCCTCCAGCCCCTCGCGGGCCCGGTCCGCACCCGGCGGGCAGAAGCCGGGGTTCAGTTCCAGGGCCGAGGCGAGCGAGGCGCGCCCGGCCGCCCGGTGGCCGGTTCGGAGCGGGAACGCCGATCGGATGGGTCGGCCGGGAAGACCTTTCACCGCCCCCGGACCCGCGTTTCCGGCCCGCTGATCCGTACCCCCTCGGGGAGGTGTGTCACGGTGCGGATGCGCGGTGCGCGAGGAAGAGCCGGCTGCGGCCACGGAGAGGGGGCCGGCATGCGGGCGGACGAGCTGCTGGTGCTCGTGGCCGGCGGCGATCACAGGGCGTTCGAGGAACTGTACGGCCTGGTCTCCGGGCCGGTGTTCGGCCTGGTGCGCCGGGTGGTGCGGGACCCCGCCCAGTCCGAGGAGGTCGCCCAGGAGGTCCTGCTCGAACTGTGGCGCTCCGCCGCCCGGTTCGACCCCGGCCGGGGCAGCGCCCTGTCCTGGGTCCTCACCCTCGCCCACCGCCGCGCGGTCGACCGGGTGCGCAGCGCCCGCGCGGCCGGCGAACGCGAGCAGCGCGAGGCCCTGCGCGCCGGGGAGGTCGCGTTCGACCAGGTTGCCGAGGAGGTCGAGGCCGGCCTGGAACGCGAGTGGGTGCGCCGCTGCCTGAACCGGCTCACGGCCCTGCAACGCCAGTCGGTGACCCTGGCCTACTACGACGGGTACACCTACCGTGAGGTGGCCGAGCGGCTCTCGCTGCCGCTCGGCACCGTCAAGACGCGGATGCGCGACGGACTCACCCGGCTGCGCCAGTGCCTGGGAGGCGCCGCATGAGCATCCTCGGCAAGCTGGTGCGCCGCGAGGACCCGCACTCCCTCGCCGCGCCCTACGCGCTCGACGCGCTGGAACCGGGCGAGCGGCGCCGCTTCGAGAAGCACCTGGCGGGCTGCGACCGCTGCGCCGCCGAGGTGCGGGAGCTGGCCGAGGACGCGGTCCGCCTCGCCTGGTCCGCGGCGGCCCCGGCGCCCCCCGCCCTGCGCGAGCGGGTCCTGGCCGCCGTCCGCAGCACCCCGCAGGAGCCGGCGCGCAGCCGCGCGGGCGCGCGGGACCGGGCGTCGGCCCGGGAGCGCGCGCCCAAGCTGCCGCCGCACGTCTGGGGCACCCAGCCCCCGCCGGGCCGCGCCCGTACGCCCCGGACGCGCCCGCTCTTCGTCCCGTTCGCCACGGTCACGGCCGCCGCGGCGCTCGTCGTCGCCTCCCTCTTCGCGGTACAGGCGCACCGCACCGAGGACCGGCTCGCCGCCGAGCGGGGCCGGGCACGTGAGATCGCCCACGTTCTGGCCGCACCGGACGCCCGCGCGGTGAGCAGCGAGGACGCGCGCGGTCGCAGTATCGGAGTAATCGCTTCCGCCTCCGAGCGCGAGGCCGTCGTCACCCTCAGCGGGTACGGCACCCCGTCCGGCGGGCGCGTGCACCAGCTCTGGCTCATGCGTCCCCGGGTGCGACCGCGCTCCCTGGGGCTCCTCGCGGGCGACACGCCCCTGGTCGCCAAGGGGCTCGGCGCCTCCTCGACGTCACTCGCCGTGACCGTCGAGCCTGACGGTGGGTCAGCACGGCCGTCTGGTCAGCCCCTTGTCCAACTCACCCTGAAATCGGTCGGATTCGGAGAGTAGTCAAAGGCGGATGATCAACCACCTTATGGGGAAGGTGAATCCTGTGGCCGAGATACACGCGTGCCCCACCGGGGCGATAGGGTTACCCTGCCCGGGCCGGGTGGACTCGTACGGGTGGGGAGTGACATGGAGCAGATAACAGTGCGCAGCAGGGCCAGGATCCCTGCGATCACCTGCGGGAGCAGCGCGACCAGTACGCGGCTCGACCGCCATCTGTCGGTGCTGGCGGGTCCCGCCATACCGCAGCGGGAGACGGTCGAGGCGACGTCGCTGATGCGTGAGCTGACGGCGCGTGACTCCGTGCGGCAGCGCAGCGACCGGGGCACGCGGATCGGCCGCGTCTCCCTCTTCGCGCCGCTGCGCCGGCTGCGCCGTTCGCTGTTCGGCGGTCACTGACCGCACCGCAGGGCCCCTGACCCGAGCAGGGGTGCCCGCGCTCAGGCCGCCACACCGTCCCGGCGCAGCGCTGTGATCTCGTCGTCCGTCATCCCCACGGCACGCAGCAGCGCTCCGGTGTGCTGTCCGAGTGCGGGCACGTCACCCATCCGTGCCTCGTCCCCGCCCGGCAGCGTGACAGGGGGCAGCAGCGCCTTCAACGGCCCGGCAGGCGACCCCACCTGACGCCACCGCTCCCTGGCCGCCAGCTGCGGATGCTCCGCCAGCTCGCGCACGTCCCGCAGCCGGGCGCAGGCGATGCCCGCCTTCTCCAGCCGGGCCAGCGCCTCCTCGGCGTCCAGCACCGCCAGCGCCCCCGCGACCAGGGCGTCGGTCCGCTCCCGGTGCGCCACCCGCGCGGCATTGGTCGCGTACGCCGGATCGGTGCCCAGTTCCGGGCGGCCCACGACCTGTTCGGCGAGCCGCCGCCACTCCCGGTCGTTCTGCACCGACAGCAGCACCCGCCCGCCGTCCGCCGTCGGATAGGCGTCGTACGGTGCGATCACGGCGTGCGCCAGCCCGGTGCGGGCCGGCGGCTCCCCGCCGTGCAGCGCGTGGTGCAGCGGATGGCCCATCCACTCGGCGAGCGCCTCCAGCATGGACACCTCCACCGGCCCGCCCCGCCCGGTCGTCCCGCGCCGCACGAGCGCGGCCAGCACACCGGAGAACGCGTACATGGCCGCCGCGATGTCCGCGGCCGGGATGCCCGCCTTCACCGGCTGCTCCGGTGTCCCGGTCACCGACACCAGCCCCGCCTCGCACTGCACGAGCATGTCGTAGGCCCGCTTGTCCGTGTACGGCCCCGAGCCGCCGTAGCCCGAGATGTCCACGGCGATCAGCCGCGGGTGCGCGGCGCACAGCGTGGCCGCGTCCAGGCCGAGCCGGGCCGCCGCGCCGTGCGCGAGGTTCTGCACGAACACGTCCGCGTCCGCGACCAGCCGCCGTACGACGTCCAGGCCGCGCGGGTCCTTGAGGTCCAGCGCGATGGACTCCTTGCCGCGGTTGCACCACACGAAGTGCGAGGCGAGACCGCGGGCCGCGGTGTCGTAGCCGCGCGCGAAGTCGCCGCCGTCGACCCGCTCCACCTTGATGACCCTGGCCCCCAGGTCGGCGAGCTGCCGGGTGGCGAAGGGCGCGGACACGGCCTGTTCGACGGCGACGACGGTGATGCCGTCCAGGGGCAGCGGGAGACGATCCATGGGGTGGATGATCTCCCCTGACCGGCGGCCCTGTCAGCAGTGCGGACTCATTCGGTCCGGGCGTACCTGCGCACGGCGAGCGGCAGGAACAGCGCGGTCAGGGCGAGGCTCCAGGCCAGCGATCCCGCGACCGGGTGCGCCACCGGCCAGGCGGCGCCCGCCGGGACGGGTGCGTTGCCGAAGAGGTCCCGCAGGGCGGTGGTCACCGCGCTGATCGGGTTCCACTCGGCGAGCACGCGCAGCCAGTGCGGCAGGTTGCCGGTCGGGATGTAGGCGTTCGACAGCAGCGGCAGCACGAAGGAGGCGGCGCCGAGCTGTCCGGCGGCTTCCTCGCTGCGGGACAGCAGGCCCAGGAGGATCCCGGCGCAGGTGCAGGCGAACCGGAAGAGCAGCAGCAGCCCCACGGCGCCGGCCGCCCCGGCCGCGGACCCCTCGATCCGCCAGCCCACCGCGAGCCCGGTCAGCAGCAGCGGCACCGTTCCGACGGCCGTGACGAGGAGGTCGGCGACGGCTTGCCCGAGCGGTACGGCGGCCCGGCTCACCGGCATCGTGCGGAACCGGTCCATCACCCCCCGGTGGGTGTCCTGGGCGGCCTGGAACATGCCGGTCATCAGCCCGCCGGCGGCCGTGGCGGCGAGCAGCCCGGGCACCAGGAAGGACCGGTACTCGCGGCCGGGCACCGCCAGGGCGCTGCCGAACACGTAGCCGAAGAACAGCAGCATGTTGACCGGCATCAGCTGGGTCAGGATCGCCAGGCCCGGGGTGTTGCGGACCCGGCGGAGCTGCCGGCCCGCCATCGCCAGTCCGTCGTACGCCAACGCGCTCACGCGGCACGCTCCTCACTGCCGGCGGACTCACCGGTGAGCCGCAGGAAGACGTCGTCGAGGGTGGGCGGCCGGATGCCGGCGTCCAGCAACGGCACACCGGCCGCGTCGAGTTCGCGCACCAGGCGGGGCAGGGTCAGCGTCGGATCGGTGGTGACCGCGCCGACGGCGCAGCGCTCACGGTCGAACACGGGCTCCCTGCCGGTCAGCCGGTCGAGCACGGCCGCCGCCCGGGTCAGCGCGCCGGCGTCCGCGACCACCGCCTCCACGTGGGACCCGATGAGCGCCTTCAGCGCGGCGGGCGAGCCGGTGTGGGCGACCTGGCCCCGGTCCACCAGGGCGATGTCGTCGGCGAGCCGGTCGGCCTCCTCCAGGTACTGGGTGGTCAGCAGCACGGTTGTGCCGGCCGCCTTCAGCTCGCGCACCGCCTGCCAGATGCGGGCGCGGCTGGCCGGGTCGAGCCCGGTGGTCGGCTCGTCCAGGAAGAGCACGTCGGGACGGCGCAGCAGGCTCGCGGCGAGGTCCAGCCGGCGCCGCATGCCGCCCGAGTACGCCGCCGCCTTCCGGTCCGCCGCCTCGGTCAGCCCGAAGCGCTCCAGCAGTTCGTCGGCGCGGGCGGCCGGCCCGCGCACCCGGTGCAGCCGGGCGAACAGCCGCAGGTTCTCCCGGCCGGTGAGGTCCCCGTCGACCGAGGCGTACTGCCCGGTGACCGCGATCCGGCGCCGCACGGCCGCCGCCTCCCGCACCACGTCGTGCCCGGCGATCCGCGCCGAGCCCCCGTCCGGGCGCAGCAGCGTGGTCAGCAGCCGCACCGCCGTCGTCTTCCCCGCCCCGTTGGGCCCCAGCAGCCCGCAGACCGTGCCCTCGGCCACGGCCAGATCGAGCCCACGCACGGCCCGCACAGCGCCGAAGCGCTTCTCCAGACCTGCACTAAGTACAGCGTACGTAGTAGTCATGCCGGGACCATATCGCACTACGTACGGTGTACGTAACTACGATGGTGGCCGAGGTGATGAGCGATGGCAGTCCGAGGGGCCGTCCCCGAGGTGATCTGGGCGCGCCCCGAGCGCACCGGCCGAGGTCCGAAACCGGCGTACACGCGCGACGACATCGCCGCCGCCGCCGTCCGGATCGCCGACGCGCGAGGGCTCGACGCGGTGTCGATGCGGCACGTGGCGGCCGAGCTGGGCTGCGGCACCATGTCGCTGTACAACTACGTCCCCCGCAAGGAGGACCTGTACGAGCTCATGGTGGACGCGGCGGGTGCGGAGCACGAGCTGTGGGAGCCCAGCGGCGACTGGCGCGGCGACATGCGCCGGGTGGCGCGGCAGACCCGTGAGCTGATGCTCCGGCACCCGTGGCTGCCGCGCCTGATGTCCCCCGTCTACGGCTTCAGCCCGCACGCCCTGCGCTACCTGGAGCACTGCCTGGCCTGCCTGGACCCGCTTGAGGCGGCGTACGGCACCAAGATGGAGTTCATCGCGATGCTGAACGGCATGGTCACGACCTACGTCCGCAACGAACTCGACACGGCCGAACGGGTGCGGGCCCTGCCGTGGTCGGAGGACGAGGAGAACGCGGTCCGCATCGCCCACTTGGGCCGCCAGATCGCCTCCGGCGCGTATCCGCGCATGGCGGCGGCGTTCGCGCAGGACGCGGGGCCGATCGATCTGGAGGCGGTGTTCGAGCGGATGGTGGAGAGGGTTCTCGACGCGTTCGCGCCGCGCTAGCCGGGCGGGTGCGGCCGGTGCGGACCGCGGGCGGCCGGTCGCGCCGTTCCCCGCGCCCCCAGGGGGTCGGCCCGAGGCCGCCGTGACCGGACCGGGGGCGCGGTGCGCCGAGGGCGGGCGCATGACGCGCCGGCCGGCGGGCGGCTACAGCAACGGGACCTGCCCGTCCGGGCCCTCCTCGTGGTGGTCGAGGACCGAGGCGGGGCGGCGGGAGGACTCCGGCACCGGCAGGACGCCCGCCTCCCGCAGCTCGGTCGCCGTGACCGGTGACGTCACCTTCAACCCGTCGCGCGACGAGCGCAGTTCCGCCAGCAGGGCGAGGACCGTGATCAGCTCCAGCAGCTCCGACGTCCAGGTCTGCGGCCAGACGGCGGGACCGATCGCGGCGAGCGTGCCCGGCTCCGCCGGCGCGGTGCGCACCGCGAACCAGCTCTCCAGGACCCGCACTCCGGCCACCTCGTAGTCCCAGGCCTCGGGCGGGACGGGCGAGATACGGCCCTCGTCCAGGTGCAGGGTCTCCTCGTCGCGGTCGTAGTGCAGGGCGTGCGGACGGTTCGGCAGGGGCGCGCGGACGTACGGGCGCCGCCCGCCGGGCAGCTTCGGGCGCTCACCGTCCCGGCGCATCAGCCACAGCGCCCGGCGGCCCGTCTCCACGCCGGACGCCCACAGCCCGGGGTCGTCGGTGAGCGGGACGGTGAGGCCGGGGCCGGCCGTCATCAGGATCCAGGCCAGCACGTCCGGTGCCGAGGGGCGCGTGCCCAGCCGGGCCGCCAGATGGTCCAGCAGGCCGGGGGCGAGGTTCGGTTCCGTGCCGCCGGGGCGGCGGTAGAGCGGGCGGACGCGGCCCGGGCGCAGGGTGGGCAGCAGCGCGGTCGCCAGCAGCGGGGCGTCGGCGTCGCCCGTCTCGACCGTGAACACCTGCCGCGCGTCCGCCACCCGCCACAGCTCCGGGCGGGCCGTGTCGAGCAGCCGGTGGTCCGGGATCAGCCACTGCTCGTCGAAGGGAGCGGCCAGCACCCGCACCGGCTCCGGGCAGGGCCCCTCGGCGCGCGCGAGCCGCTCGGTGCCGGCGGGCGAACCGGGCAACTGACCCACCGCCGACTGGAGCGTACGGGCGCGGGTGGGCTCGAACAGGGCCTCCCGGTCCGGGCCCCCGGCCTTGAGTAGCGCGTCCCAGCGGGCCCGCAGCGAGGCCGGGTCCGGTGCCGTCGGCCAGGCGCGGCCCGGCCGCAGCGGTGCGACGGACCACGGCATGAGGTCCGCCAGCAGCGGAGCGTCGTCGTGCGTCACGCACGGCATGCTACGACAGCGGGTGGGGCCCTCGAAGGGGCGTGAGGAACCCACGACGGGCCGGCAGTCGACGGATGGCCTCCCGGCTGAGGCGGCGGTGCGTCGTGGTGCGTCTTGCAGGGCGTGCTACGGCAGCAGGTGGTGCCCCCGTAGGGGTGTGAGGGCCCGTGCGTCCGGCCGCGACGGGCCGGCAGACGGCGGACGGCCTCCTGGCTGGGGCAGTGGAGGGTTGTCGTGCGTCTTGCAGGGCGTGCTGCGGCAGTGGGTGGTGCCCCCGTAGGGGCGTGAGGGCCCGTGCGTCCGGACGCGACGGGCCCACAGGCGACGGACGGCCCCCCGGCTGAGGCAGCGGAGCGTTCACGCGTCGAGGGTGACCGTGAACGAGAAGCGGTCGCCCCGGTAGTGGATGACCGCCACGTCCAGCACCCGGCCCTCGCTGTCGTACGTCACCCCGGTGTAGTGCAGGATCGGGCTGAGCAGCGGGACTTCGAGCAGCCGGGCCGTGTCCGGGTCGGCGAGCCGGGCCTCCACCGTGTCCGTGATCCGGCTGATGTCCGCCTTCACCACGTCCCGCAGCACCTTGGTCATCGGCCAGCGGACCAGGTCCTCCGGGTCGATGCCCTCGGCCAGCTCCGGGCGGATGTGGTTGACGGCGTGGTTGGTCGGCTCGCCGGTCTTCTCGTCGCTGCGCAGCCGGTGGTACGCCGCCACCTCCGTGAGATCCGGGAAGTACTCGGCGAGCCCGGCGGGCACCGGCACGCGACCGTGGCCGAGCAGCTCGGTCGTCATCCCGGACTGCTGGGCCACGATCGCGTCCACCGAGCCCAGCAGCCGGACGGGGGCCCCGCGCCGCGCCCCGGGCTCGATGAACGTGCCGCGCCGCCGGTGCCGGCTGATCAGACCCTCGTCCTCCAGCTCCTTCAGCGCCTGGCGCATGGTCAGCACGCTCACCCCGTAGTGCTCCGCCAGGCGCTCCTCGGTGGGCAGGCGCAGCGGGTCCTCGGGGGAGCGGCCCAGTATCGAGGCGCGCAGCGACTGCGACACCTGGTACCACAGCGGCAGCTTGCGGTTCAGGACGATCGAATCCGGGGCGAAGGAGGTCACGGGGTTATCCGTACCTGGCGAAGAACGTCCGGCGCAACGGCGGCGGTCACCCCCGGAAGTGCCGTTCCAGCCCCTGCCACACGTCGTCGTAGCGCTGCTGGAGGTGGTCGGCGCCCGCCGCCTGCGGGGTGAGGGTCACCGGCCAGCGGGTCTCGAACATGAACGCCAGTCCGTCGTCGAGCTTCTGCGGCTTCAGTTCGGCCGCGCTCGCCCGGTCGAACGTCTCCCGGTCCGGGCCGTGCGCCGACATCATGTTGTGCAGCGAGCCGCCGCCGGGCACGAAGCCCTCCGCCTTGGCGTCGTAGGCGCCCTCGATCAGGCCCATGTACTCGCTCATCACGTTCCGGTGGAAGTACGGCGGCCGGAAGGTGTCCTCGCCCACCAGCCAGCGCGGCGCGAAGACCACGAAGTCCACGCCGGCCAGGCCCGGGGTGTCCGACGGCGAGGTCAGCACCGTGAAGACGGACGGATCCGGGTGGTCGTAGGAGATGGTGCCGATCACATTGAAGCGGCGCAGGTCGTAGGTGTACGGCACATGGTTGCCGTGCCAGGCGACCACGTCCAGGGGGCTGTGGTCGTAGGTCGCCGTCCACAGGTTGCCGCAGAACTTGTTCACCACCTCCACCGGCCCCTCGACGTCCTCGTACACCGCCACCGGAGCCCGGAAGTCCCGGGGGTTGGCGAGCCCGTTGGCGCCGATCGGGCCGAGGTCGGGCAGCCGGAACGGCGCCCCATAGTTCTCGCACACATAGCCTCGGGCCGACTCATCGAGCAGCTCCACACGGAAGCGCACTCCACGGGGGATCAGCGCCACATGGCCCGGCTCCACATGAAGCCGGCCGAACTCGGTGTGCAGCAGCAGCCCGCCGCGCTCCGGCACGATCAGCAGCTCGCCGTCGGCGTCCGAGAAGACCCGCTCCATCGAGGTGTTGGCGTGGTACAGGTGCACGGCCATGCCCGTGCGCTGGGTCGCGTCGCCGTTGCCGCCCAGCGTCCACAGGCCGGCGAGGAAGTCGGTGCCGGCCGGGGGCTGCGGCAGCGGGTTCCAGCGCAGCCGGTTGGGGTCGGGCACCGCCTCGGCGAAGGGCGCCGTGCGGATCGCGCCGTTGTCGGTGCGCGTGAACGCCGGATGCGCGGCCGAGGGGCGGATGCGGTAGAGCCAGGAGCGCCGGTTGTGCGCCCGCGGCTCGGTGAACGCCGTACCGCTCAGCTGCTCGGCGTACAGGCCCAGCGGTGCGCGCTGCGGCGAGTTGCGGCCCTCGGGCAGGGCGCCCGGCACCGCCTCCGAGGCGTGTTCGTTGCCGAACCCGGTCAGATACGACAGCCCCTCGGCGGTCTTCCGTGCTCCCCCGCGCTCGAACACGCTCGCGCGGGAGGTGCCCCCATCGCTCATGATCGCTCCTTGTGCTCCCGATTCCTATGCATCACCGTAGGAATGAGTGAGGGTCCACGCAAGAGGGTCGTGGTCCTCCCTGCGGGGTACGGCGGGAACCAGACTTCAGGGGGATCCGGAGTGCCGCGGTGCTGTTCTACGCTCCCGGTCATGTCGTGGACGAAGTGGACGCGTGGGCTCCTCGCCGCGCTCGTGGTGGGCGTCCTGCTGCCGCTCGGAGCGGCGGCCTGCACCAGCGGTGCGGCGCACGGCGGGACGACCGTCTCGCCGTCGCCCGTGGGGAAGGTGCTGGACGACACCGACGAGACCGGCCGGAACCTGCGCGAGGTGGCCCAGCGGAACGCCCCCGAGGTCGCCGTCGAGGTCATCCCGGACTCGGCCGGCGGCTGGGACGTCCGGCTGACCCTGCGGCACTTCCGGCTCTCCCCGGCCGGGACCCGGCCGGCGGCGGCCATCGGCCGCGGGCTCGCCCACCTGTTCGTCGACGGCCACCGGGTCGCCCGGTTGCGCACCCCCACGTACCACCTGGGCGCCGGTCTCGTCCCGCACGGCACCCACCAGGTCACCGTCCGCCTCTACGCCGACGACGGCACGGTGTGGGCCGTCCGCGGCAAGCCGGTCCAGAGCACCGCCGACATCACGGTGTCCGACGCGGAGACGGGCACGGGGTGAGCGCCGGCCGGAACGCCGCCCTCACCGGCGGACGACGGTCACGGCACCCCCGCGTCACCGGCGGACGAGGACCTTCGGCGCCCTGGCTCCGCCGGCGATTGAGTGCAAGGGCCACCTGTCTCCGTACTGTGGGGGGAGGTTCACCGGACCCCGGCGGAAAGGCATCATGAAGCCCGTGCCCCACGCGACATCGCTCCGCCGCGCGCCCGTCCAGCGGCGCAGCGCCGAACGGCTGACCAGGATCCTGGACGCCTGCGCCGAACTCCTCGACGAGGTCGGCTACGACGCCCTGAGCACCCGCGCGGTCGCCCAGCGCGCCGGCGTGCCCATCGGCTCGGTCTACCGCTTCTTCGGCAACAAGCGGCAGATGGCCGACGCCCTCGCCCAGCGCAACCTGGAGCGGTACGTCGAGCGTGTCACCGACCGGCTGAAGAAGGCCGGCAAGGGGGACTGGCGGGCCGCCATGGACGCCGTCCTGGACGAGTACCTGGGCATGAAGCGCACGGCTCCCGGCTTCTCCCTGGTGGACTTCGGCAACCAGATCCCGGTCGGCTCCCGCCACGACGAGCCCAACACCCGGGTCGCCGACCGGCTCACCGACCTGCTCGCCGGCTATCTCGGCCGCATCCCGGACGCGGACCTGCGGCGGGCCTTCCTGGTCGCCGTGGAGAGCGCCGACACCCTCGTCCAACTCGCCTTCCGGATCGACCCGCAGGGCGACGAGGCGATCATCACGGAGACCCGGGAACTGCTCCGGGCGTACCTGGGACGCGTGCTGGACTGAGACACGGGCGGACGGAACCTCATCCGACGGTCTGCGCGGGTCGCTCGGAGTGCCATCCGACGGTCTGTTCGGGTCGCTCGGAGTGCCATCCGACGGTCTGTTCGGGTCGCTCGGAGTGCCATCCGACGGTCTGTTCGGGTCGCTCGGAGTGCCATCCGACGGTCTGCGCGGGCCGCCCGAAGTGCTATCCGGCGGTCTGCGCGGGTCGCACAGAGTCCCCCGAGACCGGCGCGGGTCGCCCGGAGTCCCCCGAGACCGGCGCAGGCCGGCCGGAGCGTCGCTCTCAGGGCCGGCATGGGTCGGCCGGAGGGCATCCGGCGGCGGTCGGCGCGGGTCGGGCCCATCGTCATCCGGCGGTCGGCACGGGCCGACCGGAGTGCTACTCCCAGGGCCGGTGTGGGGCGACCGGAGCGCCATCCGACGGCTGACGCGGGTCGCTGGAGTCTCGTCCGGCGGTCGGCATGGGCCGCCCGGAGTCACCCAAGACCGGCATGGGTCGGCTGAAGTGTCGCCCGACGCCCGGCGTGGATCGGTCGGCGTGTCACCCGTCGGCCGGTGCCCGGCGGTCCGAGGGTGTGCCAGAACGGAAGGGTCACGTGCGGGGCCTCCCCTCCGTGCATACCGGTCGGTATGCTCGCCCCAGCCGGTCCGCCCGCTCGTGCGCGGGCGACCCCGTCGCCGACCCCTCCGGGAGGACCCGTGTCCCGCACCGCCCTGCGAATCTGCCCCCTGTGCGAGGCCACCTGCGGGCTGACCCTCACCGTCGAGGGCACCCGCGTCACCGGCGCCCGCGGTGACCGGGACGACGTCTTCAGCCAGGGGTTCATCTGCCCCAAGGGCGCCGCCTTCGGTGCCGTCGACGGCGACCCCGACCGGCTGCGCACCCCGCTCGTCCGGGAGAACGGCAGCCTGCGCGAGGCCGGATGGGAGGAGGCCTTCGACGCGGTCGCCGCGGGTCTGCGCCCGGTGGTGGAGCGGTACGGCCCCGACGCCTTGGGCGTGGTCCTCGGCAACCCCAACGTGCACACCGTGGCCGGCGCCCTCTATCCGCCGGTCCTGCTCGGCGCCCTGCGCACCCGCAGCCTGTTCACCGCCTCCACGGTCGACCAGATGCCCAAGCACGTGTCCAGCGGGCTGCTGTTCGGCGATGCGGGCGCCATCCCGGTGCCGGACCTCGACCACACCGACCACCTGCTGCTCATCGGCGCCAACCCCCTTGAGTCCAACGGCAGTCTGTGCACCGCCCCCGACTTCCCCGGCAGGCTCAAGGCCCTCAAGGCGCGCGGCGGCCGGCTCACCGTCGTGGACCCGCGCCGCACCCGCACGGCGAAGCTCGCCGACCGCCACCTGGCGATACGCCCCGGCGCCGACGCCCTGCTGCTCGCCGCGATGGCCCACACCCTCTTCACGGAGGACCTGGTCGACCTCCGGCACCTGGCCCCGCACGTCGAGGGGCTCGACGAACTCCGGGACGCGCTGGGCGACTTCACCCCCGAGGCCGTGGCGCCCGCCTGCGACCTGGACGCCGGTGTCATCCGCACCCTCGCCCGCGAGCTGGCCGCCGCCCCGGCCGCCGCCGTCTACGCCCGCATCGGCAGCTGCACCGTCCCGCACGGCACCCTGGCCAGCTGGCTGGTCGACGTCCTGAACATCCTCACCGGCAACCTGGACCGGCCCGGCGGCGCGCTCTTCCCGCAGGCCGCCACCGACAAGGCGCCCCGCCCGGCGGGCCCGGGCCGTGGCTTCGCGCTGGGCCGCTGGCACTCCCGGGTGAGCGGACACCCGGAGGCGAAGGGGGAGTTGCCGCTCGCCGCGCTCGCCGAGGAGATCGACACCGTGACCGACGAGGGGACACCGGTGCGCGCGCTGATCGCCGTCGCCGCCAACCCCGTGCTCTCCGCGCCCGACGGCGACCGGCTCGACAAGGCCCTGGACTCCCTGGACTTCATGGTCAGCGTCGACCCGTACCTCAACGAGACCTCGCGCCACGCCCACGTCGTCCTGCCCCCGCCCCCGCCCTCCCAGAGCCCGCACCACGACTTCGCCTTCAACGCCCTGGCCGTGCGCAACCAGGTCCGCTACACCCGCCCCGCCGTCCCGCTGGAGCCCGGCCGCATGGCGGAGACCGAGATCCTCGCCCGGCTGGTCCTGGCCGCCACGGGCATGCACGGCGCCGACCCGTCCGCCGTCGACGCGATGGTCATCGACCAGACCCTCGGCAAGGCCGTCCAGGACGCGCACGGGCCGGTGCACGGACGCGACCCGCACGAGCTCGCCGCCCTGCTGACCGGTGACAACGGCCCCGAGCGACGGCTCGACCTGATGCTGCGCCTCGGCCCGTACGGCGAGGGCTTCGGCGCCCGCCCCGACGGGCTGACCCTGGAGAAGCTGCTCGCCCACCCGCACGGCATCGACCTCGGCCCGCTGCGCCCGCGCCTGCCGCAGCCGCTGAAGACCCGCAGCGGCAAGGTCGAGCTGCTGCCCGGGCCCCTCGCCGACGACCTGCCCCGGCTCCGCGCGGCCCTGCGCGAGCGGCCCGCGGGCCTCGTCCTGGTCGGCCGCCGCCATCTGCGCTCCAACAACAGCTGGATGCACAACGTGCCCGCGCTCACGGGCGGCAGCAACCGCTGCACGGTGCACATCCACCCCGAGGACGCGGCGCGCCTCGGCGTCCGGGACGGCGCGGACGTCCGCGTCAAGGGCGCCGGGGGAGAGGTGGTGGCCCCCGCGGAGGTCACCGACGGCGTCCGGCCCGGCGTGGTGAGCCTGCCGCACGGCTGGGGCCACGACCGGCCCGGCACCCGGCTGGGCCACGCCTCCACCCACCCCGGCGTCAACGTCAACCAGTTGCTCGACGGCAGCCTGCTCGACCCGCTGTCGGGCAACGCGGTCCTCAACGGCGTCCCCGTGGAGCTCGCAGCGGTCGTAGCACTGCCGTGACCTGGACTTTCGCGCTTATTGCTCGCACGTCAACATCTTGTTAACGCCGTTTGAACGGACCTAACGTCATCGCACCGCCGACCCCCAGGTGGGATGTTCAAGGGCGAACGTTAGGTATCCATTCATGCTGACCATCCTCGGCTTCGCCATGATCGCGACCTTCCTGGTCCTGATCATGCTGAAGAAGATGTCGCCGATCGCGGCGCTCGTGCTCATACCCGCGCTCTTCTGCGTGTTCGTGGGCAAGGGCGCCAAGCTCGGCGACTACGTCATCGACGGCGTCACCGGCCTCGCCCCCACCGCGGCGATGCTCATGTTCGCGATCGTCTACTTCGGTGTGATGATCGACGTCGGCCTCTTCGACCCGGTCGTGCGGGGCATTCTCAGGTTCTGCAAGGCCGACCCGCTGCGGATCGTGGTCGGCACGGCGGTCCTCGCCGGGATCGTCTCCCTGGACGGCGACGGCTCCACCACCTTCATGATCACCGTCTCGGCGATGTACCCGCTGTACAAGCGCCTGAAGATGTCCCTGGTCGTGATGACCGGCGTCGCCGCCATGGCCAACGGCGTGATGAACACGCTGCCGTGGGGCGGCCCCACCGCCCGCGCCGCCACCGCGCTGAAGCTCGACGCCAGTGACATCTTCGTGCCGATGATCCCGGCCCTCGCCATGGGCCTGCTGTTCGTCTTCGCCCTCGCCTACGTCCTCGGCCGCCGTGAGCGCAAGCGGCTCGGTGTGCTGACGCTGGACGAGGTGCTGGTGGAGGAGACCGAGACGGTGCTGGTCGGCGCCGGTGCCGGCAAGGGCGTGACGAGGGCCGGCGGTTCCGGTCCGGGCGCGGGCCTGCCCGACGAGCCCGAGGGCGAGGGCTTCCAGGGCCTGGACCCGGACCGTCCCACCCTGCGCCCCAGGCTCTACTGGTTCAACGCGCTGCTCACGGTCGCCCTGCTCACCGCCATGATCATGGAGTGGCTGCCGATCCCGGTGCTGTTCCTGCTCGGCGCCGCCCTCGCCCTGACCATCAACTTCCCGCACATGCCGGACCAGAAGGCCCGGATCGCCGCCCACGCCGAGAACGTCCTCAACGTCTCCGGCATGGTCTTCGCCGCCGCCGTCTTCACCGGCGTCCTCCAGGGCACCGGCATGGTCGACCACATGGCGAAGTGGCTGGTGGACAACGTCCCCGACGGCATGGGTCCGCACATGGCCCTCGTCACCGGCGTGCTGAGCATCCCGCTCACCTACTTCATGTCCAACGACGGCTTCTACTTCGGCGTCCTGCCGGTGCTCGCCGAGGCGGGCCAGGCGCACGGCGTGTCCGCGGTGGAGATCGCCCGCGCCTCGATCGTCGGCCAGCCCCTGCACATGTCCAGCCCGCTCGTCCCGGCCGTGTACGTCCTGGTCGGCATGGCCAAGGTGGAGTTCGGCGACCACACCCGGTTCGTGGTCAAGTGGGCCGTGCTCACCTCGCTGGTGGTCCTCGGCGCGGGCGTCCTGTTCGGCATCATCTGATCCCCCTGGAGGACATCATGGGGCCCGGTGGGAACCGCGGCTGGCTGCTCCGCCTCGTCATCGCCTTCGGCTGCGCGCAGGGGGCGGTGTCGATGGCCCGGCCCGCCGTCTCCTACCGGGCCCTCGCGCTGGGCGCCGACGAACGGGCGGTCGGTGTCATCGCCGGTGTCTACGCGCTGCTGCCGCTGTTCGCCGCCGTACCGCTCGGCCGCCGTACCGACCACGGCCGCTGCGCGCCCCTGCTGCCGGCCGGTGTCGTCCTCATCGCGGCCGGCTGCGCGCTCAGCGGGCTCGCCGGCTCGCTGTGGGCGATGGCCCTGTGGAGCGGGGTGATGGGACTCGGCCACCTGTGCTTCGTGATCGGCGCCCAGTCGCTGGTGGCCCGTCAGTCCGCGCCGTACGAACAGGACCGCAACTTCGGCCACTTCACCATCGGCGCCTCCCTCGGCCAGCTCGTCGGACCCGTCGCCGCGGGCGCGCTCATCGGTGGCCCCGACATGGCCCGCAGCAGCGCGCTCGCCCTCGTCGTGGCGGGTGCGGGCGCGGCGGTCGCGTTCACCTCGCTGTGGCGCATCGAGGACCGTACGGCCGTCGACTCCCGTGCGTCCAGCGGCGGCCGGGTGCCGGTCGGCGGCATCCTGCGCGCCCGGGGCGTGCCCGCGGGCATGCTGATCAGCCTGTCGGTGCTGTCCGCGACCGACGTCCTCACCGCCTACCTGCCGGTGGTCGGCGAACACCGGGGGATCGCGCCCTCGGTGATCGGCGTCCTGCTCGGCCTCCGGGCGGGCGCTACCATAGCCTGCCGGCTCGTCCTCACCCCGCTGCTGCGGCTGCTCGGCCGGCCCGCGCTGCTCACCGTGACCTGCCTGCTGGCGGCCCTGCTGTGTGCGGGGGTGGCGCTGCCGGTGCCGGTGTGGGCGCTCGGCGTGATGCTCACGGTCCTCGGCTTCTGCCTGGGTGTGGGCCAGCCGCTGTCGATGACGACGGTGGTGCAGGCCGCGCCGGCCGAGGCCCGCTCCACCGCGCTCGCCCTGCGGCTGACCGGCAACCGGCTGGGCCAGGTCGCCGCCCCGGCGGCCGCGGGCCTGGTCGCCGGTCTGGCGGGCGTGGCCGCGCCGTTCGTGATGCTGGGGACCCTGCTGCTGGTGTCGTCGGGAGTGGCGCTGCGCTCGCCGGGCCGGCCCGAGGGGCCGTCCGGGCGGGTGACCGGGAAGGGGCCGAAGCGCCCGGGATTGCGCCGCACGAGCGATCTGTGACGGCGCGTCGGGCGTCAGTGCCAGGGGCCGCGCGGCCCATGAAGGAGAGTCCAGGCGAACGAGCGATTTGTATGAAAATCGTCTGAACTCGGAGGAGCGCGCATGCCCACCATGACCCCACGTGCCGTCGGCCCCCGCGCGGGCGCCACAGTCGTCCTCACCGCCCTCGCCGCGGCGGGCGCGTCATGGGTGGCGGCGCCGAGTGCGGTGGCCCAGGGCGAGAACGGCGACATCAGGATTCACGACGAGCGTCACCTCCACGGGACGCCGCTCGTGGGGTCGGTCAAGGACGATCCCGTGGTGTGCCGGTTCTATCTGGAGGCCGTCAACTTCGACACGCTCACCAGCATCGCCTACACCATCACCCCGCAGCCCCCGCTCCCCACCGCCGCCACCGTCGCCGGCACCATCCAGCTCGCCGGGGGCGCCGGGCACACCGACCCGCTCGGCCTCGCGGACGGTCAGTACAAGATCAGCTGGCTCGTGGGCACCCCCGCCGCCCTCAAGGAGAAGGTCTTCCGCGTCAACTGCAAGGACGGGCGCCACGAGGGTGAGCACGGGCCGGGCGGGCAGATCTCCGACGGCCGGCACAACGACTCCGACGGCCGGCACGACAGCGACGCGTCCTGGGGCAAGGGCGACCAGAACGGACCCAGGGGAGGGGTGCACGCGGGCGGCGGCGGTCTCATCGACACGGCCGCCGCCTACTCCCCGGTGGCCGCCGCGGGTGCCGTGGGCCTGATCGCCGTCTGTGGTGTCGTGTACATCCGGCTGGTCCGCCGGCGGCCCCATGGCGCCGCGTAGGTACCGGCGCAGGCCCTGGTACCGCACCCGCGCCTACCGCCTCGCCAGGACGGCCCTGCTGGTGTTCGTCCTGGTGACGCTGGGGTCGCGCTGCGGGTCGGGCGGCGGAGCGGCAGGGTCCGGCCCGCACGCCGTGGCGGCCGGTACGGGCTCCGCCCAGGGCGGGCCGACCGCCCCTCCGGCGCCGCCGCCCCGCCCGCTGCCCCGGTCCCGGCCGACGTCCTTCCGCGTCCCCTCCCTGGGCATCGACGCCCCCATCACCCCGCTGCGCCTCGACCGGAACCAGGAGCTGGAGACACCGCCCGTCGACAGACCGCGGCTGGTCGGCTGGTACCAGGGCGGCCCCACGCCCGGCGAGGCCGGCACCGCCGTCGCCGTCGGCCACCGCGACACCCGCACCGGACCCGCGGTCTTCGCCGGCCTCGCCCAGGTCAAGCCCGGCAAGCCCGTCGAGGTCCGGCGGGCGGACGGCCGCGTCGCCGTCTACTCCGTCGACCGGGTGAAGGTCTACGACAAGGCCGGCTTCCCCGACGAGGAGGTCTACGGCCCGACCGGGCGCCCGGAACTGCGGGTGCTCACCTGCGGCGGCCTGTTCAGCCGGCGGACCGGCTACACCAGCAACGTGGTGGTCTTCGCCCATCTGACCGCGACCAGGTGACCGGGGGACCGGCCGGTGCGCACGCGGTGCCCGCACACCGGCCGGTCCCTTCGGCATGATGTCCCGGAGCGTTCGCGGACCGGCCATGTCTGGCGCGGGAAAACTATCACCGCTAGTTTGTGTGCCGGACGACGCGGACCCCGCCCGGGAGGACACAGCCATGAAGGCACACGACGGCCTGTACATCGACGGCGCCTGGCGCCCCGCCGGGAGCGCGGACGGGATCGAGGTCGTGAACCCCGCCGACGAGCAGGTCATCGCACGGGTCCCGGCCGGTTCGGCCCTGGACGTCGACACCGCCGTACGCGCCGCGCGGGCCGCGCTCCCCGCCTGGGCCGCCACGCCCCCGGCCGAACGCGCCGCGCGCCTGGCCGCCCTCCGCGACGTCCTCGCGGCCCGCAAGGACGAGATCGCCGAGACGGTCACCGCGGAACTGGGCTCCCCCCTGCCGTTCTCCCAGGCCGTGCACGCGGCCGTGCCGATCGCGGTCGCGGGCTCCTACGCCGACCTGGCCGCGGCCCACCCCTTCGAGGAGAAGGTCGGCAACTCCACCGTCCTGCACGAGCCGATCGGCGTGGTCGGCGCCATCACCCCCTGGAACTACCCCCTCCACCAGATCGTCGCCAAGGTCGCCCCGGCCCTCGCCGCCGGCTGCGCGATCGTCCTCAAGCCCGCCGAGGACACCCCGCTCACCGCCCAGCTCTTCGCCGAGGCGGTGCACGAGGCCGGCGTGCCGGCGGGGGTGTTCAACCTGGTCACCGGTCTCGGCCCGGTCGCCGGGCGGGCGCTCGCCGAGCACCCCGGCGTCGACCTCGTCTCCTTCACCGGTTCCACGGCGGTCGGCCGGCGGATCGGCGCCGTGGCCGGCGCGGCCGTGAAGAAGGTCGCCCTGGAACTCGGCGGCAAGTCCGCCAACGTCATCCTGCCGAGCGCCGACCTCGCCAGGGCCGTGAACGTCGGTGTCGCCAACGTGATGTCCAACTCCGGTCAGACGTGCAGTGCCTGGACCCGGATGCTCGTCCACCGCGACCGGTACGCCGAGGCCGTCGAACTCGCCGCGACCGCCGCCGCCAAGTACGGCGACCGCATCGGACCGCTGGTCAGTGCCAGGCAGCGGGACCGGGTGCGCGGTTACATCGAGAAGGGCGTCGCCGAGGGCGCCCTCCTCGTCGCGGGCGGCCCCGAATCCCCGCGCGAGCGCGGCTGGTTCGTCAGCCCGACGGTCTTCGCGGACGTCACCCCCGACATGACCATCGCCCAGGAGGAGATCTTCGGCCCGGTCCTGTCCATCCTGAGGTACGAGGACGAGGACGACGCCCTGCGCATCGCCAACGGCACGGTGTACGGCCTCGCGGGCGCCGTCTGGGCCGCCGAGGAGGCCGAGGCGGTGGCCTTCGCGCGCCGCATGGACACCGGCCAGGTCGACATCAACGGCGGCCGGTTCAACCCGCTGGCGCCGTTCGGCGGTTACAAGCAGTCCGGCGTCGGCCGGGAACTCGGCGCGCACGGACTCGCCGAGTACCTCCAGACCAAGTCCCTCCAGTTCTGAGGAGTTCCGTCACCCATGGCCGTACGAGCCGCCGTCCTGCCCGCCATCGGCGCCCCGCTGGAGATCACCGGCATCGAGCTGCCCGACCCGGGCCCCGGACAGGTCCGGGTCCGCCTCGCCGCCGCCGGCGTCTGCCACTCCGACCTCTCCCTGTCCGACGGCACCATGCGGGTGCCGGTCCCGGCCGTCCTCGGTCACGAGGGCGCGGGTACGGTCCTCGCCGTCGGGGAGGGTGTCACCCATGTCTCGCCCGGGTCCCCGGTCGTCCTCAACTGGGCGCCCTCCTGCGGAAGTTGCCATGCCTGCGCGCTGGGCGAGGTCTGGCTGTGCGCCAACGCGCTGAACGGCGCGGCCGACGTCCACGCCCGCACGACCGACGGCACCGACCTGCACCCCGGGCTGAACGTGGCCGCGTTCGCCGAGGAGACGGTGGTCGCCGCGTCCTGTGTGCTGCCGCTGCCGGACGGGGTGCCGCTGGTGGACGCCGCCCTGCTGGGCTGCGCCGTCCTCACCGGATACGGCGCGGTGCACCACTCGGCGCGGGTCGGGTCCGGCGAGACGGTCGCCGTGTTCGGCGTCGGCGGAGTCGGCCTCGCCACGCTGCAAGCGGCCCGTATCGCGGGGGCGTCCCGGATCATCGCCGTCGACGTCTCCCCCGAGAAGGAGGAACTGGCCCGCGCCGCCGGCGCCACGGACTACGTCCTCGCCTCCGGGAACACCCCGCGCGAGATCCGCGGCCTCACCGGCAGGCAGGGCGTCGACGTCTCCGTGGAGTGCGTGGGCCGCGCGGTCTCCATCCGCGCGGCCTGGGAGTCCACGCGCCGGGGCGGCCGTACGACGGTCGTCGGTATCGGCGGCAAGGACCAGCAGGTCACCTTCAACGCCCTGGAGCTCTTCCACTGGGGCCGCACCCTCTCCGGCTGCGTCTACGGCAACAGCGACCCGTCCCGCGACGTGCCGCTCCTCGCCGAGCACGTGCGGGAGGGCCGCCTGGACCTCTCCACCCTGGTCACCGACCGGATCACCCTGGAGGACATCCCGGCGGCCTTCGAGAACATGCTGGCGGGCAAGGGGGGACGGGCGGTGGTCGTCTTCTGAGGGTGAGCGCCCCGAACGGGCGGGGGGAACCGCGCGACGAGCCCCCACGCGACCGCGGTCGGCGCTCCGCCGTCGCCTCCCCGCTCGCCGCGGTTCAGCGCAGGTCGTCACGGGAGATGCCGAGCAGGTCGGAGAAGACCCGCTCCCCGGACGGAGTCACCGCGACCGCCCGCCCCGATCCGACCCGCACGCACCACCCCGCCTCCAGCGCCCGCCGGCACAACGCCGCACCCGCCGCCCCGGCGAGATGCGGTCGCCGTTCCGTCCAGTCGAGGCACGCGCGGGCCAGTGGGCGCCGGCCGCCGAGGTCCAGGGGCACACCCGCCGCACCGAACCACTCCACCCCCGCGTCCGTCAGCGCGAACCCGGTGTCCTGCCGCAGCAGCCCCCGCCGGGTCAGCGCGTCGGTGAGCACGATCCCGAGCCGCCCGGCGAGATGGTCGTAACAGGTCCGCCCCCGGGCCATGGCGGCCCCGGCGCTCGCCTCGCGCAGGCTGCGCGGTGGGCGCCGTACCGCCGCCGCGGGCACCTGCGCGGCGAGGTCCTCGATCACCTGCGCCACCCGTGCGTCGGCCAGCCGCACATACCGGTGCCGCCCCTGCCGTTCCTCCGTGAGCAGTCCGCCGGCCACCAGCTTGCCGAGGTGCTCGCTCAGCGTGGAGGCCGCGACCCCGGCACGCCGGGCCAGCTCACCTGCCGTCCACGCCCGCCCGTCCAGCAGCGCCAGCAGGCACGCGGCGCGGGTCCGGTCGGCGATCAGCCCGGCCAGCGCCGCCAGCCCGGCCGCCTGGGGCTCCTCGGTGTTCATGCCCCCAGCATGCGGCAGTGACGCTTCGGCGGCGGCCGAAGGGTCACCGGCCGCCGCGTCCTCACATCCCTGCCTGCCGGTACTGCTGCGCCAGCCCGTCCAGCAGCGCGGCGAGCCCCGCCTCGAAGGCGCGCTCGTCGATCTTCTCCTGCTGCTCGGCGAGCAGGTGGGCCTGACCGAGGTGGGGGTAGTCGGCGGGGTCGTACGCGCTCGCGTCGTCCACGAAGCCGCCGGCGAAGGAACCGAGTGCCGAGCCCATGATGAAGTACCGCATCAGCGCGCCGATGGAGGTCGCCTGCGCCGGCGGCCAGCCCGCGTCGACCATCGCGCCGTAGACCGCGTCGGCCAGCCGCAGCGCGGCCGGGCGGCGGCCGGGGCCCCGGGCGAGGACGGGGACGATGTTCGGGTGGTCGCGCAGGGCGGCCCGGTAGGAGACGGCCCAGTCGTGCAGCGCGGTCTGCCACTCCCGGCCGTCCTCGAACATCGACAGGTCGACCTGGGCGCTCACCGAGTCCGCCACCGCCTCCAGGATCTCGTCCTTGGTGCGGAAGTGGTTGTAGAGCGAGGGCCCGCTCACTCCCAGCTCGGCGGCGAGCCGGCGGGTGGAGACGGCCGCCAGACCCTCCCGGTCCACGAGGTCCCGGGCCGTCTCGACGATCCGGTCGGTGCTGAGGAGGGGCTTGCGCGGTCGGGCCATGGCGCACATAGTAGGGCTGCGACCAGAAACTAGCAGTGCTAATTTAAATGTCCGGCTTTCAAGATCCATCGGCGGTAGGGGTGATCTCGTGGTGAACCTGGGGCTCAGCGAGGAGCAGAGGGCCGTACGGCAGCTCGCCCGGGACTTCGTGGAGCGCGAGATCGCCCCGCACGTGGTCGCCTGGGACCGCGCCGAGGAGGTCGACCGGGGCATCGTGAAGAAGCTCGGCGAGGTCGGCTTCCTCGGCCTGACCGTGCCCGAGGAGTACGGCGGCTCCGGCGGCGATCACCTCTCCTACTGCCTGGTCACCGAGGAGCTGGGGCGCGGCGACTCCTCGGTCCGCGGGATCGTCTCCGTCTCCCTGGGGCTCGTCGCCAAGACGATCGCCGCCTGGGGGAGCGAGGAGCAGAAGCGACGCTGGCTCCCGGGACTCACCGCGGGCGAGTACGTCGGCTGCTTCGGCCTCACCGAGCCCGGCACCGGCTCCGACGCGGGCAACCTCACCACCCGGGCGGTGCGCGACGGCGACGACTACGTCGTGAACGGCACCAAGATGTTCATCACCAACGGCACCTGGGCCGACGTCGTCCTGCTCTTCGCCCGCTCCACCGACGCCCCCGGCCACAAGGGCGTGTCCGCGTTCCTCCTGCCCGCCGACACCCCCGGCCTGACCCGCCGTACCGTCCACGGCAAGCTCGGCCTGCGCGGCCAGGCCACCGCCGAGCTCGTCCTGGAGGACGTGCGCGTGCCCGCCTCCGCGATGCTCGGCGCGGAGGGCAAGGGCTTCTCCGTCGCCATGTCCGCGCTCGCCAAGGGGCGGATGTCGGTGGCCGCGGGCTGTGTCGGGATAGCCCAGGCCGCGCTGGACGCGGCCGTGCGGTACGCCGGTGAGCGGGAGCAGTTCGGCAAGCCGATCGCCCGGCACCAGCTGGTGCAGGAGCTGATCAGCGACATCGCCGTCGACGTGGACGCGGCCCGGCTGCTGACCTGGCGGGTCGCCGACCTCATCGACCGCGGTGAGCCGTTCGCCGTCGAGTCCTCCAAGGCCAAGCTGTTCGCCTCCGAGGCCGCGGTGCGCGCCGCCAACAACGCCCTCCAGGTCTTCGGCGGCTACGGCTACATCGACGAGTACCCGGCCGGCAAACTCCTGCGCGACGCGCGTGTGATGACCCTCTACGAGGGCACCAGCCAGATCCAGAAGCTGCTCATCGGCCGCTCCCTGACCGGGGTCTCGGCCTTCTGAGTACGCGGCGCACCCGGTTCTGAGTATCCCGGCGGATGTGGCGCGGACCACGTCCGCCGATGCTGGCTGCCATGAGTGACACACCGGTCAAACAGCAGAGCACGGCCGCGTTCTACGGGCAGGCCGTCGCCTCCTTCGCGGTCGCCATGGCGGCCACCGCCATCGGCATCGCCCGGCTCGACGCCAGCGCCTGGGTCCGCGGCTTCCTGGCGATCGCCGTCCTGTACCTCGTCACCTCCGCCTTCACCCTCGCCAAGGTGATCCGGGACCGGCAGGAGGCCGGGTAGATCGTCAGCGGTGTCGACCAGGCCCGGCTGGAGAAGCTGCTCGCCGAGCACGACCCCTTCGAGAAGCTCTGAGCGGCTCGGCTAAGCGCCCGCTCACCGACGGCGGTATGGTGGTGCTCCTGTCACCGAGAGGGGCGAGCGAGCGATGAGTACGGCGCAGGAGACGACCGGCGGCGAAGTGGAGCCGTGGGAAGAGGTCACCCCTGACGCGGCCCGGCGGCTGCTCGTCGCGGCCGTGGAGGCCTTCGCCGAGCGTGGCTACCACGCGACGACGACCCGTGACATCGCGGGCCGCGCCGGCATGAGCCCGGCCGCGCTCTACATCCACTACAAGACCAAGGAAGAGCTGCTCCACCGGATCAGCCGCATCGGCCACGACAAGGCCCTCGACATTCTGCGCACCGCGGCACGGCGGGAGGGCACCGCGGCCGAGCGGCTGGCCGACGCGGTCGGCTCCTTCGTCCGCTGGCACGCGGGCCGGCGCACCACCGCGCGGGTCGTGCAGTACGAACTCGACGCCCTCGGCCCCGAGGCCCGCGCGGAGATCGTCGCGCTGCGCCGCCAGGTGGACGCGGAGGTGCGCGGGATCATCGAGGACGGCGTGGCCTCCGGTGAGTTCGACGTGCTGGACGTCCAGGGCACCACGCTCGCCGTGCTGTCGCTGTGCATCGACGTGGCCCGCTGGTTCAACGTGAACGGCCCGCGCACCCCCGAGGAGGTCGGCGCGCTCTACGCCGACCTCGTGCTGCGGATGGTCGGGGCCGGGTAGCCGCCTGGTCTACAGGTGTCTACAGGTAGTACCGGGACACCGACTCGGCGACGCACACCGGCTTGTCGCCGCCCTCGCGCTCCACGGTGAACGCGACCGTCACCTGCACCCCACCGGTGACGTCCTCGACGCCGGTGATCCTCCCGGTGGCGCGCAGCCGGGAGCCGACGGGGACCGGCGCGGGGAAACGCACCTTGTTCGTCCCGTAGTTGACGCCCATCTTCACGCCCTCGACCTGGATGAGCCGCGGCCCGAACAGCGGGAGCAGGGACAGGGTGAGGTAGCCGTGGGCGATGGTGGTCCCGAACGGCCCGGCGGCGGCCTTCTCCGGGTCCACGTGGATCCACTGGTGGTCCCCGGTCGCCTCGGCGAACAGGTCGATCCGCTTCTGGTCGATCTCCACCCAGTCGGTGGGGCCCAGTTCCTCGCCCACGGCCGCCCGCAGTTCGTCGGGGGAGGTGAAGGTCCTCGGTTCTGCCATGTCCCGGCCTCTCACTCGCGTCTCTAAGCAACTGCTTAGCATGGTCGGCTGGGGGGTCGATGTCAACGGACCGCGGACCGGCCGGGTGGGTAATCTCTGAGGAGTGCCCCAGATTCCCGAGAAGATCCACGAGCTGACCGTCGGCCAGTTGTCCGCCCGCAGCGGAGCCGCGGTGTCCGCCCTGCACTTCTACGAGTCCAAGGGACTGATCACCAGCCGGCGGACCTCCGGCAACCAGCGCCGGTACAGCCGCGACACGCTGCGCCGGGTCGCCTTCGTGCGCGCGGCCCAGCGGGTGGGCATCCCGCTCGCCACGATCCGGGAGGCCCTGGCCGAACTGCCGGAGGAACGGACACCGACCAGGGAGGACTGGGCGCGCCTGTCCGAGAAGTGGCGCTCGGAACTGGACGAGCGCATCAAGCAGCTGAACCGCCTGCGCGACCACCTCACCGACTGCATCGGATGCGGCTGCCTGTCGATGGAGACGTGTGTGCTGTCCAACCCGGACGACGTGTTCGGCGCCCGGCGGGCCGGATCACGGCTGATGGCGGAGCGGCGCTGAGGGGGAGAGGGCCGGCCGGTGACCTGCTCGTGCCCGGCGGTGCGCCCGTCAGGCCGCGTCGGCCGCCGCGGCCAGGATCCGGGCCAGCTCTTCGGGGCGGGAGACCATGGGCCAGTGGCCCGCGTCGATGTCGGCGAAGTCGACCCGTCCGGCCCGGGCGAGCTCCGGGACGTCACCGCCGTCGATCCACTTCCGTGCCTGTGCGGGCGTGAACTCCGGGCACACGACCACGACCGGGACGTCGAAGCGCCGTTCGTCCGCCAGCCGCACCACGCCCTGGGCCACGGCGGCGGGAACGGGGATCGCGGCTGCCGCCAGTCGGTGCCTGGCCCCGTCGTCGAGGTCGGCGATCTCCGGCCCCTCGAAGGGGCCCCAGCCCGGGAAGGGCACGACGCCCTCGCGGACCTCGAAGAAATCGGCGTACGCGTGGCCGTCGGAGAACGGGAAGCCGCCGATCAGGGCGACCCCGGCCAGTCGCTCCGGCCGCCGGTCGGCGGCCAGCCAGGCCAGTGTGCAGGCGGCGGAATGCCCCACCACCAGGGGCTTGTCCGGCGCCGCGTCCACCGCGGCCAGCACCGCCGCCACCTGGTCCTCCAGCGTGGCCGACGCGGAGCCGTCGCCCTGGCCCGGCAGGGTGAGCGGCACCGGGCGATGGCCGAGCGACTCCAGCGTGCACGCCACGCGGTCCCACACCGAGCCGTCCAGCCACAGGCCGCCGATGAGCAGGATGTCCATGGTCGGTTCCCCTTCTTCCAGGTCGTGGTGATCACCGTAGGAGGGGTTCCGGACGATCCACTGCCGGTTCGTCGCGCGACCACCGTGACACGGGCGGAGGGGACTAGCCTGCATGGGTGCCGAACGATCTCAGCCCCACCGCGCGAGCACTGCGCGCCCTGGAGGTCCTCCAGGCCCGCCCCGGCACGACGGCCGGCGAACTCGCCGCGCGGCTGGGCGTCACGGAGCGCGCCGCGCGCCGGTACGTCGGCATCCTCCGCGAGGCCGGCATCCCCGTGGAGTCGGCCCGGGGGCCGTACGGCGGGTACCGGCTGGGGCGCGGGACACGGCTGCCGCCCGTGCACTTCACGCAGTCCGAGGCCCTCGGACTGGTGATGGCGGTCCTCGCCGGCCGGCCGGCCGCGGACGACGCCGACGACCTGGTCGGCACCGCCCTGGGCAAGGTCGTCAAGGCGCTGCCGGAGAGCGTCGGCCGGCAGGCGGCCCTGCTGCGGGAGCACGCGTCGGCCGCACCGGACCCGTACGCGGTCCGCCCGGACCCGGCCGTCACCAGCGAACTCGTCGCCGCCGTCGCGGCCCGGCGCCGGGTGTCGGTCACCTACCGCGGCGAGGCCGGTGACGAGTGGGAGGCGGAGGTGGATCCCTGGTCCGTCGTGGTCCGCCACGGACGCTGGTACCTGCTGTGCCACTCGCACCGCGCGGGGGCGATCCGCACCTACCGGGTCGACCGGGTCCGCGCGGTCCGGCCGACCGCGCACGCGTTCGCACCGCCCGAGGACCTCGACCCGGTGGCGGTGCTGGAGGAGAACCTGGGCCTGGGCTGGGTGTTCCCCACCCGCGTGGTGTTCGCCGCCCCCCTCACCGAGGTGGCCCCCTGGATCCAGCCGCCCATGGGACGGCTCGAACCGTCGGGGGACGGCTGCGTGCTGGTCGGCAGTACGCGCAACCCGGCCATGTACGCGCAGGAGTGGCTGGCGCGCGTGCCGTTCGCCTTCCGCGTCGAGGGCGGGCAGGAGCTGCGCGCCGCGGTCGCGGAGCTGGGGGCGCGCTTCACCGCGGCGGCCTCGGACCAGCCCTGACCGGGCCGGGGCGGTGCCCCACGCCGGGACTCACGACAGGGCCGAACTCCCTTCCTCTCCACGGCTGTTGCCGCCGCCCGCACGGGCATCGGCGCCGTACCGGGCCCGCGCCTGCGCCACCAACCGGGCGTTGGACACGGCCCGTCGGCCGTCCGGGAGGAGCAGGGTGTCCTCCAGGCCGATCCGGGTGGCGAGGCCCAGCCGGCCCGCCAGCCGGAGCACCGGCCAGGTCCCGCCCTCCTCGCCGTGCAGCAGCACCGGCCGGCCGTGTGCCGTACCCAGCTCGGCCAGCAGCGCCCGCGCCGACGCCTCGGCCGTCGCCGGGTCCGGGTCGGTCACCTCGGCCAGCACCCGCAGCACCCTCGGCCCGAGCGGCGAGCCCGCGAACCGGCGCGCGCCCCTGGTACCGGACCAGATGCCCGCCTCCACGGCCACGCCCACCGACAGGAGGTGTCCGGCGACCTCCTCGGCGCCCGGCTCGTGCCAGTTGACCGAGGCGAAGTCGGGCAGCACCGACCAGGAGCGCACCCGGGCGAGCCGCGCGGACGGATCCGGCTCCGCCCAGGCACCGGTGGTCACCCCGACCGGCACCGGCACCCGCGCCCGGATCGCCTCCAGGACCGGGGCCAGGACGCGCGGAGAGAGACTGTCGTGGCCGCACGGCGTCTTCGGGTGGACGTGGACCGAGGTGGCGCCGGCCGCCACCGCCTCGGCGGCGGAACGCGCCAGATCCTGCGGGGACATCGGCACGGCGGCACCGTCGGCGGCCGTACGACGCCCGTTGAGACACACCTGCACCATGACTCGATGCTGCCGCACACCCACGGCAGAGGGCGCGGCATCCCCTACGCGCCCCCCGTCGCCACGCCCCGGGCACGCCACCGGCTCAGGCCGACATCAGCACGCGTCCCCGACGGGCGTACTCAAGGGCCCGCGGGCTGAGGACCGGGCGCGGCACCAGGATGCCGCAGTCCGCGCAGACCGGGCCGGACGACGGCTCGTGGTCCAGGCCGTACTTCCACACCAGGCGCTCGCCCTCGCACACCGGGCACGACGAACCCGGTTCCCGCTCCAGCGCGGCGATCAGCCGGCGCAGCACCACCGCGAGCGGCTCATCGGGGTGCACCCGCGGGTCGTCGCACCAGGCGACCCCGAAGCCGCCCCAGGTCAGCCGGTGCCAGTCGTCCACGCTGCCCGGCCGGCGCAGCCCGTCGTGCTTCTCCTTCCTGCGTCGTTCGGTGAAGTCGGTCTCGTAGGCGAGCCAGACGTCCCGGGCTTCCTCCAGCTCCTCCAGCGCGGCCACGAGCCGCACCGGATCGGGAGAGCGGTCCTCGGGGCCGAACCCCGCCCGGGAGCACAGATGGTCCCAGGTCGCCCGATGCCCGTAAGGGGCGAACTTCTCCAGGCACTTGCGCAGCGAGTACCGCCGCAGCGCCAGATCACAGCCCGGATCGCGTACCTGTCTCGCCAGACTCCGGAAACCTGCCATCGCCCTGCACCTCCGTCACACCTGCACCTGTACTCCGGTCACTTCGGCGTCGTCGCACGGACGTCGTCGAATAGACGTATCGACAGGCGATTCGGCTCCATCTCTTCAGGGATCTGTCTCCAGACTCCAGAAAGTGACGCATGTTCATCTTTAAAGCGGGGGATACCGGCGGTAACGTTCGGCCACCTCTGTCGCTAGGAGCTGCCATGCCACGGCGAACCCCACGTACCGCCCTTGACAGACTGAGAACGTCCCGCCGACTCCCCGGGTTCCTGAAGACCGCGTCCGTATGCGTCCTCGTCGCCGGTCTTCTCTCTCCCCTCACCCAGGCGACGGTGGCGGCGGCCGACGCCACGGCCGCCAACGACTACTGCGGCGGCCGGTGTTCGGACATCCTGCCGCCCGGCGAGAACGGCAACGCGACGCTCGCCCAGATCCTGCTCAACCAGGCCTTCGGCACCCAGCCCGCGCACGCCGAGGACCAGCTCGGCCCGTACGCCAACCTGGCCACCGGTTACAAGGGCCTGACCGACACCACGGTCAACACCTTCTTCAACGACGCCTCGTTCGGCGTCCCCGCCGACCAGGTCGCCTCCACCGAGAAGCCGGCCGGCCGCGGCGATGTGACGATCGTCCGCGACAAGAAGACCGGTGTGCCGCACATCACGGGCACCACCCGCTACGGCACCGAGTTCGGCGCCGGATACGCGGCGGCCCAGGACCGGCTGTGGCTCATGGACGTCTTCCGGCACGTGGGCCGCGGCCAGCTGACCTCCTTCGCCGGCGGCGCACCCGCCAACCAGGGCCTTGAGCAGCAGTTCTACCGCAACGCGCCCTACACCGAGGCAGACCTCCAGGCGCAGATCGACAACGCGGTCGCGAAGAACGGCGCCCGCGGCCAGCAGGCCCTCGCCGACGTCACGGCCTACCTGGACGGCGTCAACGCCTACATCGACGCCTCCGACAGCGGCCGTTACTTCCCCGGCGAGTACGTCCTGACCGGCCACAAGGACTCGATCACCAACGCCGGCACCATAGAGCACTTCAAGGTCACCGACCTCGTGGCGCTCGCCTCCGTCATCGGCTCACTGTTCGGCTCCGGCGGTGGCGGCGAGGTCGACAACGCCCTCTCCCTGCTCGCCGCCCAGGCCAAGTACGGCGTCGAGGAGGGCACCAAGGTCTGGGAGTCCTTCCGCGAACGCAACGACCCCGAGGCCGTCCTCACCGTCCACGACGGCCAGCGCTTCCCCTACGGCGCCAAGCCCGCCGACGCCCAGGGCGAGGCCCTGCCGGACGCCGGCTCGGTGACCCAGGAACCGCTGGTCCACGACCGCACCGGCAGCGCGGCCACCGCCGGTGCCACCAGCACCTCGGCCTCCGCCGCGAAGACCGTCCTCGGCTCCGCCCGGCGCGGCATGTCCAACGCCCTCGTGGTCAGCGGCAAGTACACCGCCAGCGGCCACCCCATCGCCGTCTTCGGGCCGCAGACCGGCTACTTCGCCCCGCAGCTGCTCATGCTCCAGGAGATCCAGGGCCCGGGCATCAGCGCCCGCGGCGCCTCCTTCGCGGGCCTGAGCATGTACGTCGAACTCGGCCGCGGCCAGGACTACTCCTGGAGCGCCACCACCTCCGGCCAGGACATCATCGACACCTACGCGGTCGAGCTGTGCCAGGACGACTACCACTACCTGTACCACGGCACCTGCACGGCCATGGAGAAGATCGAGCAGAAGAACGCCTGGAAGCCGACCACCGCCGACGGCACGGCCGCGGGGTCGTACACCCTGCGCGCCTGGCGGACCGCGTACGGCCCGGTGGAGTACCGCGCCACCGTCGGCGGCAAGAAGGTCGCCTACACCACCCTGCGCTCCTCCTACCTGCACGAGGCCGACTCGATCATCGGCTTCCAGATGCTCAACGACCCCGACTACGTCAAGGGGCCGAAGGACTTCCAGAGCGCGGCGCAGCACATCAACTTCACCTTCAACTGGTTCTACGCCGACTCCCAGCACACCGCCTACTACAACAGCGGTGACAACCCCGTCCGGGCGAGCGGTGTCGACAGCGAGTTCCCGGTGTGGGCGCAGCCGGCGTACGAGTGGCGGAACTGGGACCCGGCCACCAACACCGCCGACTACACCCCGCCGTCCGCGCACCCCAACTCCGTCGACCAGGACTACTACGTCTCCTGGAACAACAAGCAGGCCGAGGAGTACACGACCGCGCCCTGGGGCGACGGTTCCGTGCACCGCGGCAACCTGCTGGACGACCGGGTGAAGAAGCTGGTCGCGGCCGGCGGGGTCACCCGGACCAAGCTGGTGCAGGCCATGGCGGACGCGGGCCTCGCCGATCTGCGCGCCGAGGACGTGCTGCCCAAGCTGCTCAAGGTGGTCACCTCCTCGCCGGTGACCGACTCCACGGCCGCCGCGGCGGTGGGCAAGCTCCAGGCGTGGGTGGCCGCCGGCGCCAAGCGCACCGAGACGTCGGCCGGTTCCAAGAAGTACGCCGACGCCGACGCGATCCGCATCCTGGACGCCTGGTGGCCGCTGCTGGTCAAGGCCGAGTTCGAGCCCGGCCTCGGCAGCGACCTCTACACGGCGATCACCGGCAACCTGCCGGTCGACGAGGCACCGTCCGCCGGCCACGGCCCGACCGGCTCGCACGCCGGCAGCTCCTTCCAGTACGGCTGGTGGTCCTACGTCGACAAGGACATCCGGGCGGTGCTCGGGGAGTCCGTGCGGGGCGGCCTCGCCCGGAAGTACTGCGGCGGCGGCAGCCTCAGCGCCTGCCGGGACACCCTGATCAGCACCCTGAAGCAGGCCGCCGGCCTGACCGCCGCCCAGGTCTACCCGGGCGACGACCAGTGCTCGGCGGGCGACCAGTGGTGCGCCGACTCGATCGTCCAGCGCACGCTGGGCGGCATCAAGCACGGCAGGATCAGCTGGCAGAACCGGCCGACCTTCCAGCAGGTCGTGGAGTACACCTCGCACCGCTGACCCGCCACCGGCGGCGGGTCAGGCGATACGGCCCGCCGCCAGCACCACCCGCGCCAGTTCGGGGTGCACGATGTCGCTGTGCGCCCCGGACGGCGCGCCGCCGCGCCGGACCACGGCCGCCGCGTCCACGTTCACGCACCCCGACGCGGGCAGCCGGCCACCGAGAGCCGCCGCCAGGTCGAGCCGCACGGTGCCCGGCACCGCCTGCGTCCCGTCATGGCCCATGGCACCCCAGCGGGGCCCGAGCACCGCCGCGATCTCGTTGCCCGCGCAGGTGCGGTCGTCCCCGGCGAGCCGGGAGGCCAGCGGATAGAACGTGCCGAGGGCCGTGTCGAAGTGCGAGTAGCAGCACACCAGTGGGCCGTCGACGCGCCGGTGGAGGCCCTGGAGCGCACCCGACCGGTCCGGGGCGTGCGGCAGCCGGGCCGCGAACGCGTAGTGCGAGAAGGCACCCTGGAGCAGGGTCACCGACTTCACCGCGTCCACTCCCGCCGGCAGCCCGCGCAGCGCGAACGCCACCAGCCGGCCGCCGAAGCTGTGCCCGACCAGATGCACCCGCACTCCGGGCGCCGCCCCCGCCAACCGCCCCAGCAGCGGGCCGAGTCCCCGCTCGCCGACCGTCCCGGCCCGCCGTTTCATCTGGAGGTACGTCGCCTGCCGCAGCAGTTCCTTCGCGCCGTCCCACGGGTTCGGAAGGGTGAACCGGGGCGCGTCGCCGGACGCGTCGAGCGCGGCCAGGGCCTCGGCGAACTGCTCGCACACGGTCACCGGGTCGGCCCCGGACACGGCCGGTTCGCCGCCCTCGTCCGTGTCGGCCGCCACCCCCTGCCGGCCGTCGTCCAGCAGCAGCCGCACCAGCCGCCCGAACTCGGTCAGCCCCTCGGTGCCGCCCGGCCGTTCGTCCAGCATCCGGGCCAGCCGGTCCAGCACGGTCGTCCGGCCCGGGAACGCCTCCAGCAGGGCGCGCCGGGTGTCCTTGTCCAGCGCCGGGCGCGGTGCCGTCTGCGCCTCCACGGCCGCCGCGGACCTCGGGAAGTCCGGGATCGGCTCGTCGCTGAACCGCATCGACGGCCAGATCACGCCGACGTACCCCAGCCGGGCCTTCGGGGCCAGCCTCGGGACCGGTGCGAAGAAGCGGCGGTACAGCGCGGTCGCGCCCGAGCGGTCGTTGTTCCAGCCGTGCGAGAAGACGATCAGGTCACGGACGCCGTGGTCCGTGACCTGCGCCAGCAGCCGGTCGCGTTCGGGGCCGTCCGCGTCCCCGTCCGCGTCGAAGGTCAGCTCCCAGTAGGGAGCCGCACCCGTCCCAGGATCCGCCATGCCAGACCCCCAAGTTCCCGGAGGAGGAGCGCTACGTGTACAGGAGATACCCCTTCCGGACCCGCCGGAACGCGGCCAGCTCCTCCTGCCACGCGCCCGTCACCTCGTCGGTGCCGGCGCCCGCGTCGATCATCGTGCGGACCTGGGCGGAACCGGTGAGCTTGTCGATCCAGTTGTCGGACCGCCAGGCGAAACCGCTCCACGCCTTCCGGGCGGTCACCAGCAGCGCGATCCCGGTGCGCACGGGGTCGTAGGCGGCCCGGTCGGTCACGTGGATCTGCACCCCGCCGACCGTCCTGCCCTGGAACTTGGAGAACGTGGGCGTGAAGTACGCCTCCCGGAACCGCACACCCGGCAGGCCCGCCTCGTTCGCGGCGGCGGCCCAGCGGCCGTCGAGGCCCTCGGCGCCGAGGAGTTCGAAGGGCCGGGTCGTGCCGCGCCCCTCGGAGAGGTTGGTGCCCTCGAACATGCAGGTCCCGGAGTACACCAACGCGGTGTCCGGCGTGGGCATGTTGGGGCTCGGCGGCACCCAGGGCAGACCGGAGGCGTCGTAGAACCCGGAGCGCTTCCAGCCCGACATGCGGACGGTCTCCAGCGGGACGGGCGTGGCCAGGAACTCGCCGTTGAACAGGCGGGCCAGCTCCGCCACGGTCATCCCGTGCGCCTGCGCGACCGGCTGCCGGCCGACGAAGGTGGCGAACTCCTTGTGCAGCACCGGGCCCCGCGCCTCGCGTCCGGTCACCGGGTTCGGGCGGTCCAGCACGACGAACCGCTTGCCGGCGAGCTGGGCCGCCTCCATGCAGTCGTAGAGGGTCCAGATGTACGTGTAGAAGCGGGCGCCGACGTCCTGGATGTCGAAGACGACGGTGTCGACGCCGGAAGCGGTGAAGACGTCGGCGAGCGGACGGCCGCTCTTGAGGTACGTGTCGTACACCGGGAGGCCGGTCGCGGGGTCGTCGTAGCGGCCCTCGGAGCCGCCCGCCTGCGCGGTGCCCCGGAAGCCGTGCTCGGGGCCGAAGACCGCCGTCAGCCTGACGCGGGGGTCCCGGTGCATCACGTCGACGATGTGCTCGGTGTCCCTGGTGATGCCGGTGGGGTTGGTGACGATGCCGACGCGCCGGCCGTCCAGGAGCGAGTAGCCGTCGGCCGCGAGTCTTTCGAAGCCGGTGCGGAGATGTTCGCGGTGTCCGGCCGTGGTGGGAAGGGCCGCTGTCGTCGCCGATGCGAGAAGGGTCCGTCGGGACAGGTGCATGGGGCCTCCGGTGAGTGGGCACGTGCGGGCCGTCTGGGTTGCTCGCGCACGCGCGGCGGAGCCGCATGCCGGCACCGCCCCGCGCCCCTAGAGGTTGGTGCAGTCACCCTTTCTTTTACACATACCGACCGGTTAGTCTGGCGATCGCTGAGCCGAGTCGCACCGTGTCGAAGGAGACCGATGGTGGAAGCCGTGCAGGATGCGGGAGTGGTCGTCACCGGAGCCGGCGGGGGGATCGGGGCGGCGTTGGCCCGGCGGTTCGCCGCCGAGGGGGCGCGGGTCGTGGTGAACGACCTGGACGCCGGGAAGGCCAAGGCGGTGGCCGAGGAGATCGGCGGGACCGCCGTGCCCGGTGACGCCTCCGCGATCGTCGCCGAGGCCCGCGACGCGCTCGGCGGCACGGTGGACGTCTACTGCGCCAACGCGGGCGTCGCCTTCGAGGACGGCGACCTCGACGGCACCCTGGACGAGAGGACCTGGGCCACGTCGTGGGACGTGAACCTGATGGCCCACGTCCGGGCCGCGCACGCGCTGCTGCCCGACTGGCTGGAGCGGGGCGGCGGGCGGTTCGTCTCCACCGTCTCCGCCGCCGGGCTGCTCACCATGATCGGCGCGCCCTCCTACAGCGTCACCAAGCACGGCGCCTACGCGTTCGCCGAGTGGCTGTCGCTGACGTACCGGCACCGGGGCATCAAGGTCCACGCCATCTGTCCGCAGGGCGTCCGCACCGACATGCTGGCCGCCACCGGCAGCGCGGGCGACCTGGTGCTCCAGCCGACCGCGATCGCCCCCGAGGCCGTCGCCGACGCCCTGCTCCAGGGCATCGCGGAGGACCGCTTCCTGATCCTGCCGCACCCCGAGGTCGCCGGCTTCTACCAGGCGCGGGCCGGCGAGCCCGACCGCTGGCTCACGCACATGAACCGCCTCCAGCAGAAGTGGGAGGCCGCCCGGTGACCGCCTCCCCGTACGCGGCCCGGCCCTGGCTCACGCTGCTGACCGAGGCCCAGCGCGCCCCGGTCGACCCCGCCGACTCGCTCGTGCACGCCCTGCGCGATGCCGTCGCCGAGGCCCCCGACCGCACCTTCCTCGCCTACTTCGACGCCCGGCTCAGCTACCGGGAGGCCGACGAGCTGAGCGACGCCGTCGCCGCCCACCTCGCCGCGCGCGGCCTGGAACGCGGCGACCGGGTGGCCGTCGTGCTCCAGAACTCCCCCCACTTCGTGCTCGCCGTGCTCGGCGCCTGGAAGGCGGGCGCGACCGTCGTCCCGGTCAACCCCATGTACAAGTCGGGGGAGGTGGCGCACGTCCTGCGGGACGGCGAGGTGGCCGCGCTGATCTGCTCCGACCGGGCCTGGGAGGCGTACCTGCGGGAGACGGCCGCCGACTCGCCCGTGCGGATCGTGCTCACCGCCTGCGAACGGGACTTCCAGACCCGCGACGACCCGCGCGTGCTGGGCTTCGAGCGGCTGCCCCAGGCACCGGACGCCGACGACCTGGTGGCCGTCGCCCGGCAGGGCGGCCGGCCCCCCGAGGGCCGCTCGCCGCGCCCGGACGAGATCGCGCTGATCAGCTACACCTCGGGCACCAGCGGCACGCCCAAGGGCGCCACCAACACGCACGCGAACGTCATGCACAACGCCGAGCGGCAGGCCACCGGGCTCGGCCTGCCCGAGGCGCCCGTCTACTACGCGCTCGCGCCGCTGTTCCACATCACCGGTATGGTCTGCCAGTTCGGCGCCTGTCTGAGCAGCGCCGGCACCCTCGTGCTCACCTACCGCTTCGAGGCCGGGGTGGTCCTGGACGCCTTCGCCGAGCACCGCCCGCACTACACCGTCGGACCCTCCACCGCCTACATGGCGCTGGCCGCCCACCCCGACGCCGCCCGCGAGCACTTCGCCTCGTTCGTGAACCTGTCCTCGGGCGGCGCCCCCGTGCCGCCGGCCCTGGTGGAGGCGTTCCGGGAGCGCTTCGGGCCGTACATCCGCGTCGGCTACGGCCTCACCGAGTGCACCGCCCCCTGCGCGTCCGTGCCGCCGCACCTGGAGGCGCCCGTGGACCCGGTCTCCGGAACGCTGTCCGTGGGCCTGCCCGGCGCCGACACGGTCGTGCGGATCCTGGACGAGCAGGGCGCGGAGGTGCCCTTCGGGCAGCACGGCGAGATCGTCGTCCGCGGGCCGCAGGTGGTGCCCGGGTACTGGCGGCGGCCGGACGCCACCGCCGAGACCTTCCCGGACGGCGAGCTGCGCACCGGCGACATCGGGTTCATGGACGAGCGGGGCTGGCTGTACGTCGTGGACCGCAAGAAGGACATGATCAACGCGTCCGGCTTCAAGGTGTGGCCGCGCGAGGTCGAGGACGTCCTCTACACCCACCCGGCGGTACGCGAGGCGGCCGTCGTCGGCGTCCCCGACGGGTACCGTGGCGAGACCGTCAAGGCCTATATCAGCCTCCGTCCGGGGGCCGAGACGGACCCGGACGAACTCGCGGCGTACTGCAAGGAGAGACTGGCCGCCTACAAGTACCCGCGCCAGGTGGAGATCCTGCCCGACTTGCCGAAGACGGCGAGTGGGAAGATCCTCCGGCGGGAACTGCGTTCCCGCAGCAGCGAGTGACCTCATGGAAAGGCAGGTGGCGGCAGTGCCCAGGACGACGGACGGAGACGGGACGCCCGTCCCGCAGCGGCTGCTGGCCGCCGCCACCCGGCTCTTCGCCGAGCAGGGCTACGACCGCACCTCCGTGCAGGAGATCGTGGAGGCGGCCGGCGTCACCAAGGGGGCGCTGTACCACTACTTCGGCTCCAAGGACGACCTGCTGCACGAGGTGTACGCGCGCGTGCTGCGCCTCCAGCAGGAGCGGCTGGACACGTTCGCGAACGCCGACGAGCCGGTGGAGAAGCGGCTCAGGGACGCGGCGGCGGACGTCGTCGTCACCACGATCGAGAACCTCGACGACGCGATGATCTTCTTCCGGTCCATGCACCACCTGAGCCCGGAGAAGAACAAGCAGGTCCGCGCCGAGCGCCGGCGCTACCACGAGCGTTTCCGCGCGCTCGTGGAGGAGGGCCAGAAGGCGGGCGTCTTCTCCACGGCGACCCCGGCCGACCTGGTCGTGGACTACCACTTCGGCTCGGTCCACCACCTGTCGACGTGGTACCGGCCGAACGGCCCGATGAGCCCGCAGGAGGTGGCCGACCACCTGGCCGACCTGCTTCTGCGGGCCCTGCGGCCGTAGGTACCCCAGAGGTTCGACGACGACCTCCGGGGTCCCCGCGGCCTCAGAGGTACTTCTTCAGCTCCCGGCGGGCCAGCGACCGCTGGTGGACCTCGTCCGGGCCGTCGGCGAGCATCAGCGTGCGGGCGCTCGCGTACAGCTCGGCCAGCGGGAAGTCCTGGCTCACCCCGCCCGCGCCGTGCAGCTGGATCGCCCGGTCCAGGATGCCGACCACCGCGCGCGGGGTGGCGATCTTGATGGCCTGGATCTCCGTGTGGGCGCCCTTGTTGCCGACCGTGTCCATCAGCCAGGCCGTCTTCAGCACCAGCAGCCGTAGCTGCTCGACGGTGACCCGGGCGTCGGCGATCCAGTTCTGGACCACTCCCTGCTGGGCCAGCGCCTTGCCGAACGCGGTACGGGTCACGGCCCGCCGGCACATCAGCTCGATCGCCCGCTCGGCCATCCCGATCAGCCGCATGCAGTGGTGGATGCGGCCGGGGCCGAGCCGGGCCTGGGCGATGGCGAAGCCGCCGCCCTCCTCGCCGACGAGGTTCGACACGGGCACGCGCGCGTGGTCGAAGACGACTTCGGCGTGGCCGCCGTGCGAGTGGTCCTCGTAGCCGAAGACCCGCATCGCGCGCTTCACGGTGACGCCCGGCGTGTCGCGCGGGACCAGCACCATGGACTGCTGACGGCGGATGTCCGCCCCGTCCGGGTCCGTCTTGCCCATCACGATGAAGATCGCGCAGTCCGGGTTCATCGCCCCGGAGATGTACCACTTGCGGCCCGTGATGACGTACTCGTCCGTGCCGTCGGAGGCCCGCTCGATGTGCGTGGTGATGTTGGTGGCGTCCGAGGACGCCACCTCCGGCTCGGTCATCGCGAACGCCGAGCGGATCTCACCGGCCAGCAGCGGCTCCAGCCACCGCTTCTTCTGCTCCTCGGTGCCGAACTGCGCCAGCACCTCCATGTTCCCGGTGTCGGGCGCGGCGCAGTTGGTCGCGGTCGGCGCGAGGTGCGGGGAACGGCCGGTGATCTCGGCGAGCGGCGCGTACTGGAGGTTGGTCAGCCCGGCGCCGTACCCGGCGTCGGGCAGGAAGAGGTTCCACAGCCCCTGCCTGCGGGCCTCGGCCTTCAGCTCCTCGACCACGGCCGGCGTGTCCCAGGGGGACGCCAGCCGCGCCCGCTGCTCCTCGGCGACCGCCTCGGCCGGGTACACGTACTCGTCCATGAAGGCGAGGAGCCTGTCGCGCAGCTCCTCGGTGCGCGCGTCGAACGCGAAGTCCATGCCGGTCAGCCTTCCTGAAGGGTCG
This sequence comes from Streptomyces canarius, assembly GCF_014650735.1. NCBI lineage: Bacteria > Bacillati > Actinomycetota > Actinomycetes > Kitasatosporales > Streptomycetaceae > Streptomyces > Streptomyces canarius. Next base: position 362,557 of record NZ_BMVN01000002.1, on the reverse strand, counting down.
TGAGTCCGTGGTCGATGAAGACGGGCACGAGGTCGCCGATGCGGTCGAAGCCGCGGCCGACCGTCTGGCCGAGCGTGTACCGGTAGTGGATGCCCTCCAGGATCACGGCGAGCTTGAACCAGGCGAACGCCGTGTACCAGGAGACGGCCGAGACGTCCCGGCCGGAGCGGGCGGCGTACCGCTCGACCAGCTCCCGCGGGTCGGGGTGGCCCGGCGCCTCGGCGGTGGTGGAGACGGGCGAGTCGGGCATGCCGAGCGGCAGGCTGTACATCACCAGCAGACCCAGGTCGGTGAGCGGGTCGCCGAGCGTGGACATCTCCCAGTCGAGGATGGCCTTGATCGTGTCGTCGTCCCCGATCAGGACGTTGTCCAGGCGGTAGTCGCCGTGGACGACCGCCGGGGCGGGGGAGGCGGGCAGCCGGCGGCCGAGGGCGGCGTGCAGCTCGTCGATGCCCGCCAGCTCGCGGTTGCGGGAGGCGTCCAGCTGCTTGCCCCAGCGGCGCAGCTGCCGGTCCAGGAAGCCCTCCGGGCGGCCGAAGTCGGCGAGGCCCACCTCGGCGGGGTCCACGGCGTGCAGCTCGACCAGCGTGTCCACCAGGGACAGCACCGCGTTCCGGGTGCGCTCGGTGCCGAGCGGGGCGAGTTGGTCGGCGGTGCGGTACGGCGTGCCCTCCACGAACTCCATGACGTAGAAGGGCGCCCCGAGCACCTCCTCGTCCTCGCACAGCAGCAGCGGGCGCGGGACCGGCACCCGGGTCGGGTGCAGCGCGCTGATCACCCGGTGCTCGCGCCTCATGTCGTGCGCGGTGGCCAGCACATGGCCGAGCGGCGGGCGGCGGACGACCCACTTCGACGTGCCGTCCGAGAGCGCGTAGGTGAGGTTCGACCGTCCGCCCTCGATCAGCCGTCCGGTCAGGGGGCCGTTCACCAGACCGGGGCGCTCGCGGTCGAGCAGGGCGCGCAGCCGGTCCAGGTCGAGACCGGGCGGGTGGTCGGCGCTCATACATCACTCCTACGAACCGGCGAACAGGACTGGACTCATGATGCCGACCGGTCGGTATGCCGTCCAGTGCGCGCGGCGAAGATCGGGCGGAACGTGACCGGAGCCACGACAGGCCGACGGCCCCCGGCGCGCCGCCCGGGAGCCGTCGCCTCCGCCTCCGTCGGTCAGTGGTCGTCCCAGTGGTCCCCGTGCTCGGCGTGCCGGTGCCCGCCGTGCAGATAGTCCACGTGGTCGCCGTGCGGCACCTGCGCGTGGCCGCACTCGTCGTGGTGCACGTGCTCGTGCCCCTCGTGGACGGCGTGCCCGGCCGGCTCGCACTCGTCCCAGTGGCCCTCGTGCTCCCGGTGCAGATGGCCGTCGTGGACGTAGTCGACATGGTCGCCGTGCGGCACGGCGTGGTGTCCGCAGTCCGGGCCGTGGCGGTGCGTCGCGTGCTCGGTGTGTTCCTGGTGAAGGGTGGTCATGGTGCTCACCTTCGGGGGGTACGGGGTGCCTGACGTCGGCAGACTGTCATGCGCAAGCCGCGTATCGGGACATCCCGGTTGCGTGGCGCACGAGTACCCCGGAGGGACGAGGGCACCGGGGCCGGGGAGCCGGACAGGTCCTAGACCACCAGTACGGCCGCGCACACCGCCATCGCCATCGCGCACAGCACCGCCGCCGTCGCGTGGCGCGGGGCGAGAGCGGGCGGTGGGGTGCCGGCCGCCAGGGCGAGGATGCGGAGGTGGGCGACCCGGAGGAAGGCCAGGAACAGCCCGCAGCACAGCGCGCACAGGACGATCCCGGCGGCCGAGGCGCCGCCGTGCAGCGCCGCCCTCACGGCCAGTACGGCGGCAACGGCGGCCGACAGGGTCGTACGCCGCCAGGCCAGCCGGGTGCGCTCCGGCTGGAGCCCGGGGTCCCGCCCGGCGCCCGCCTCCCCGGCACTCACCCCTCCCCCCGCACCAGGACCACCAGCACCATCGCGACGGCCACCACCGCCACGACCAGGCTCAGCAGCGCGGGGAAGCGGGACGCGGGCAGGTCCTCGCCGCGGCGCATCGCGCGCTCGCAGCGCACCCAGTGGTTCACCGCGCGCAGGGAACACAGGACGCCGGCCGCGAGCAGGGCCAGCGCGAGCCCGACCCGCCAGGCCCAGCGCAGGTCCGGGAGGAACTGGTCCACCGCGAATCCGCCGCCGATCAGCGCCAGCGCGGTGCGCAGCCAGGCGAGGAAGGTGCGCTCGTTGGCCAGCGAGAACCGGTAGTCGGGGGTCCCGCCCTCGTCCCGCACCCGCTCCGGCGCGAACCACAGCCGGATGTTCCGTACGAATTCGCTCACGCGGCCGACCCTACCCGGCGGTCACCGGCCCGCCCGCAGCGCCCGCAGCCGCTCGTGGGCCGCCAGCCCGTCCGGCACCCACGCCCACTCGCCGAGCCGCCGCTCGACCTCCTCCTCGGGCAGGAAGGCGTGCCACTGGACCTCCTCCGCCTGCGGCCGGACGGGCAGCTCGCAGCGCACCTCGTACACCGCCGACCACCAGCTGTTCCCGGCGCCGTCGTCGTAGAGGAACTTGAAGAGGAACTCCGGCCGGGGCAGTCCGGTCACGCCCAGTTCCTCCTCCGCCTCCCGCAGCGCCGCCTCGTCGTAGGACTCGCCCGCGCCGACGACCCCGCCGACGAACAGGTCGTACAGGGAGGGGAACACCAGTTTGGTCGCCGTGCGCCGGTGCACGAAGAGCCGGCCGGCCGCGTCGCGGACCTCGACGAACACACAGCGGTGGCGCAGCCCGCGGGCATAGGCCTCGCCGCGCGGGTACCGGGCGACGACCCGGTCGTGCTCGTCGACGATGTCGAGGATCTCGTCAGCAGGATTCATACCCGTCATCCAAGCAGGGCCGTTTGGGCGGGCAGGGCGGCTGGGGCGGGCAGGGCCGTCTGGTGTGGGGAGGGTTGTCTGGGGCGGGTCGCGCCGTCTGGTGTGGGCCGCGCCGTCTGGTGGGGGGAGGGCCATCTTGGGGACCAGGGCCGTCTGGTCTGGGCAGGGTTGTCTGGGACGGGCGGCGCCGTCTGTGGGCAGGGTGGTCTGAGGCGGGCCGCGCCGTCTGGTGTGGGCAGGGCCGTCTGGGCCGGGCCCCGCGGTCTGGGGCGGGCTCCGCCGTCTGGGCCGGGCTCCGCCGTCTGGGGCGGGCTCCGCCGTCTGGGGGGCAGGGCCGTCTGGGGTGGCCCGCGCCGTCTGGTGTGGGCAGGGCCCTCTGAGGCGGGCCTGCCGTCTGAGGCGGGCAGGACCGTCCGGTCGGGGTACGGCCTGCTTGCCTGGGCACGGCCGGCCATCCGGCTCATCAAGGCAGGACCGGCTCATCCAGGCAGGACCGGCTCATCCAGGCAGGACCGGCTCATCAAGGCAGGACCGGCTCATCCAGGCAGGGTCGGCATATCCGGGCAGGGCCGGCTCATCCAGTCAGGGCCGGCTCGCCCGTGCAGGACCGGCTCATCCAAGCAGAGCCGGCTCGCCCGGGCGAGCCGGCTCAGCGGCGTTGGAGGTCCCGGGCTCCCGGCCCCGTCTCCGCCGTGCCGCACGGCATCGCGGGATGCAGTCCGAGCAGCACGATGCCCGCCACCACCGCCGCGAGTCCGGCCGCCTCCCCGGCCAGCGCCCCGGTGTCGGTGCGCAGCCGGTCGCCCATGAAGCCCACGCCGCACAGGATCCCGGCGAGCGGCTCGGCCGCCGTGAGCGCGGGCAGCGACATGCGCAGCGGGGCGGTCTCGAACGCGCTCTGCACCAGCACGAGACCGGTGACCCCGCAGGCCACCACGCCGTACGGCTGCCAGCCGGTGAACAGCTCGGTGAGGCCGCCGTCGGAGAAGCGGGTGCCGCTCACCCGGGTCAGCGCGTCCTGGACGCCGTAGAGCAGCCCGGCCGCCAGGGCCAGCAGCACCGGGCCCCAGCTCAGCCGGGACCGCTTGGCGTACGTCGTCAGGACCAGGGCCGCGCCCACCACCGCGCCGATGATCAGCCAGTGCCGCAGCGGATCGGTGACCGCCGTGCCGCCGCGCGGCTCGCCCGCGACGATGAACGCGCTCACCCCGCCCGCGAGCAGCAGCAGCCCGGCCCAGCCCTGGCGGCCGAGCGGTTGTCCGGTCTGGTGCCGGGAGAGGGCGAGGGCGAACAGCAGGTTCGTCGCGAGCAGCGGCTCGACCAGGGAGATCTCACCCTTGCCGAGGGCGATCGCGCCCAGCACCATGCCGGCCACCATCAGCCCGAGACCGCCCAGCCAGCGTGGTATCCGCATCAGGTCGAGCAGCAGGCGGAAGGAGAGGAAGTCGCTGAGCGGTGCCTTCTGCGCCGCGTTCTGCTGGAGCACGAATCCGAAACCCAGACAGCAGGCAGCGCTCACGGCGAGAAGGAGAACCAGAACCGACACGCTGTGTACCTCGATCATCCGGCCGTACCACGGGCGGTAGTGGCCGACTGTAGCGCTCCCAGGACGGCATTGCCCCGGAAGCACCCGGAACCGGGCGGTTGGCTCGCCGTGGTCCGGGGTCCGACTCGCCATGGTCCGGGGCCGACGGGCGCCGCGCCATGGCGTACGCCACAGCAGTCGGGGCGCACGACCCGGAATCGGGATGGCATACGCCACAGGAACGTTCCCGGGTCCGGTCGGCCGTGCCCCCGCCCACCTGCGCAGGGACGAATAAATTCCGCTTCGGCCGAGGAAGTTGAAGCTCGCACCACCGCCGTTGCCGCTTGACGCAACCCTTGGCTGAGGGTTTTCTGTGCGTGATCGGTCGATGGCAGCCCGAGAAACAGGAAGTCCTGCGGTGCCTCCTCTTTCGCCTCTGCTCGGCGCTCGCCGGGCCCCCACGGAACCGTCCGGCGAGACCGCCGAGGACGCCTCCGGGGCCTATGACGCCGCCCTCGACGACGCGGAACTCGGCGCCGCCCGAGCCGCGTTGGCCCAGGGCCGGCGGCAGGCCGCCCGCTCCCTGCTGGTGCACACCGGCGACGACTGGGACCGCCGCGGCCACCGCCTCACCGTGCTCGCCCAGGATGCCCGTGCCGCCGCCTGGGCGACCGACTGGCTGACCGCCGAACCCGGCTCCGCCGATGCCACCACGCTGCTCGCCCTGGCCCTGGTGCACCGCGCCTTACGCGGCGGTGAGGAGCCCGGCCCGGCCCGCGAGGCCTGCGGCACGGCCGCCGCGCTCGCCCCCGACGACCCCACCCCCTGGCTCGGCCGGCTGCTGCTCGCCCGCGCCCTCGGCCCGGAGCGCGAGGTGCTCGCGGCCTTCGCCGAAGTGCGCCGCCGCCACCCCGAGCACCACCACGCCCACCACCTGCTGATCGCCCGCCTGGCCGAACGGCCCGCCGGCGGCCGGGCCGAGGCCCACGAGGTGTACGACCTCGCCGAGCAGGCCGCCGCCGAGGCCCCCGCCGACTCCCCGCTGGCCGTCCTGCCGGTCGTCGCCTACGCCGAGCGCTACCGGGTCCTCGCCGCCACCGGCCTCGCCCCCGCCGAACCCGCGGCCTGCGGGCACTGGTCCGGCCCGCGGGCCCGGCGCATCCTGCGCGCCTGCTTCGACTGGTGGCTGGAGTGGGAGCACGACGAACACCCGCGCCGCCACGTCGACCTCAACCACCTCGCGTTCGCCCTGTCCCGCGCCGGCCGCCCGGCCGAGGCGGCGGCCCTCTTCCGGCGCATCGGCGCGCACGCCACCCCGGCACCCTGGTCGTACGCGCACCCCGACCCCCTGGCGGCCTTCCGCGCGGCCCGCGCCCACGCGCTCGGGCACTGAGACACCGGGGCCCGGACGTACCCAAGAGGTGACGCGGGTGAGAAGTGGTTACGGAAATCTGACCGATGGCCCGATCATCTGGCCCCGCGCGGCCCCGGGTGCTCGAATGAGTACGTGAACTCCGAACAATCCGAGGAGCCCGCACCCGAGCGGGACGGCCGGCCCATCGGCCGCCGCGTCTTCCTCGGCACCCTCGGTCTGGGCGCGCTCGGCGTGGTCGCGGCACCCGCCCTGCAACGCGGCGTCGAAGGCTTCCTCGGCGGCGTCGCCGGCAAGGACCCCACCGGTCTGACCGGTCTGCTGCCCAACGGCGGCGGCTTCCGCTACTACTCCGTCGCCGCGTCCGTGCCGCACAAGACCGCCGTGGACTACCGCCTCACCCTCGACGGCCTGGTCGACCACCCGCGCGGCTACACCCTGGACGAGCTGCGCGCGCTGCCGCGGACCCGGCTGGTCAAGGACGTCCAGTGCGTCACCGGCTGGCGGGTCCCCGGCACTCCCTTCGAGGGCGTACGCCTGTCCCACCTGCTCGACGCGGCGGGCGTCCGCCCCTCCGCCAAGGCCGTCCGCTTCACCTGCTTCGACGGCACCTACACCGAGAGCCTCACCCTGGACCAGGCGCGCCGCCCGGACGTGCTGGTCGCCCTGCGCATGCAGGACAAGGACATCGGCCACGACCACGGCGGCCCGGTCCGCCTCTACGTCGCCCCCATGTACTTCTACAAGTCCGCCAAGTGGCTCTCCGGCATCACCGTCACCGACCGGGTGGAGCCGGGCTACTGGGAGAACCTCGGCTACGACGTCGACGCCTGGGTCGGCCGCTCGAACGGACGCGACGATGAGCCTACGAGCTGAGACCCCGGCCCCGCCCAGCGCCCGCGTCCACCGCTTCACCCGCGCCGAACGCTGGGTGCACCGCGCGACGGCCGCGCTGATGGGCGTGTGCGTGGTGACCGCGGCCGTCCTCTACGTCCCGCAACTGGCGGTCCTGGTCGGCCGCCGGGAACTGGTCGTCCGGGTGCACGAGTGCGCGGGGCTCGCGCTGCCGGTGCCGGTCCTGCTGGGCCTGGCCTCCCGCGCCTTCCGCGCCGACCTGCGCTTCCTCAACCGCTTCGGCCCGCACGACCGCATCTGGCTGCGCGCCGCGGCGCGCCGCGACCGGCGCCACGCCTCGCGCCCCGCGGGCAAGTTCAACGCCGGCCAGAAGGTCTACGCCGCGTGGATCGCCGGCGCGACCCTGGTCATGCTCGGCACCGGCCTGATGATGTGGTTCACCCGTCTCACCCCGCTGATGTGGCGCACCTCGGCGACCTTCGTCCACGACTGGCTGGCCCTGACGATCGGCGTGGTCCTGGCCGGCCACATCGGCATGGCCCTCGGGGACCCGGAGGCGAGACGGGGGCTGCGGACGGGAACGGTGAGCGAGGAGTGGGCGAACCGGGAACACCCCCTCTGGCGCCCGTAGCCCTTGTCCCGCTCGGAACCCCACCCGCTCGGAACCCCACCCGCTCAGAACTCCAGCAGCACCTTGCAGGACCGCTCCCGGTCGGCGGCCAGCGCGAACGCGGACCCGGCCGCCGTCACGGGGACCACGGAGCTGATCAGCCCGTCGAACTCGCCCCGGGCGGCGAGCAGTTCCAGCGCGTCGTCGAACTCGGCGTCGAACCGGAACGCGCCCCGCAGGTCGATCTCCCGGCTCACCACCAGGTTCCCGGCGAACGGCGTACGCCCGGCGGGCAGCATCCCGAGCTGGACGACCACACCGCCGCGCCGCACCCGCCGCAGACAGGTGTCCAGTCCGGCGGCCACCCCCGAGGCCTCCACGGCCACGTCCACCTCCGCCGGCCACCCGGGATCGTCCGGATCGTCGGCCCGCAGCAGCGTGTCGGCACCGGCGACGGCCGCGTACCCCAGCGCCTCGGGCACCAGGTCGGTGACCGTCACCCGCGCCGCGCCCGCCGCCTTCGCCGCCGCGACGACCAGGCACCCGATCGGCCCGGCCCCGGTGACCAGCACATGACGTCCGGCCACCTCCCCGGCCCGCCGCACCGCGTGCAGCGCCACCGACAGCGGCTCGGCCAGCGCGGCCCGGCGCAGCCCGAGCCCGTCCGGCAGTGCCCTCAACTGGCCTGCGGGAACGACCACTTGGCCGGCGAAGCCGCCCTGCACATGCGGAAACCGCGCCGCACTGCCCAGATAGCGCGTGTCGCGGCACACGTTCGCCCGTCCCCCGACGCACTCCGGGCACACCCCGCACGGCGTGGCCGGGTGCACGGCGACCGCCGTACCCGGGGCGGGACCGGTGGCCCCGGGGCCGTAGGACACCACCGTGCCCACCACCTCGTGCCCGAGCACCATCGGCTCGCGGAGCCGGAAGTCCCCGACCCCGCCGTGCCGCCAGTAGTGCAGATCGGACCCGCACACCCCGCCGTACCGGACCGCCACCAGCGCCTCGCCGGACCCGGGCCGAGGGGGCGGCAGCTCCTCCACCCGCAGCTCGCCGGCCCCGTGGATCACACACCCCAGCACGCCCGCCGCCCCTCTCACAGCACGCTCGTCATGCCGCCGTCGACGTACAGCACCTGCCCGCCGACGAAGTCCGCCGCGGGCGAGGCCAGGAAGAGCAGCCCGCCCACCAGGTCCTCGGTTCGGCCCCAGCGCCCGGCCGGGGTGCGGCGGCGCACCCACGCGCTGAACTCCTCGTCCTCCACCAGCGGCCGGGTCAACTCGGTCTCGATGTAGCCGGGGCCGAGGCCGTTGACCTGGACGCCGTGCGGCCCCCAGTCGGCGCACATGCCCTTGGTGAGCATCTTCAGCGCGCCCTTGGTCGCCGCGTACGGCGCGATGCCCGGGCGGACCACCTCGCTCTGCAAGGAGCAGATGTTGATGATCTTGCCGTGACCGCGTGCCGTCATCCGCCGGGCGGCCTCCCGGCCGACGAGGAACGCGCTGGTGAGGTTGGTGTCCAGGATGCGGTGCCAGTCGGCGTCCGCGAACTCCAGCAGCGGGGCGCGCAGTTGCATGCCCGCGTTGTTGACCAGGATGTCGAGCGGGCCCACCCGCTCCTCGACGTCCGCGATCCCGGCGGCCACGGCCGGAGCGTCGGTCACGTCGAACACCGCCGTACGCACCTCACCGGGAAGGTCCGCCGCGGCCTCGGCCAGCCGGCCGGCGTCGCGCCCGTTGAGGACCACCGTGCAGCCGGCCTCGGCCAAGCCCCGGGCCAGCGCGAGGCCGATGCCCCGGCTGGAGCCGGTGACCAGGGCCGTACGGCCGCTGATGTCGAAGAGGGGGTGAGCCGTCATCGCCGTACCCCTAGATGATCAGGGAGAGGAGCAGGACCAGGCCGCCGGCGACCACCGAGATGATCGTCTCCATCACCGACCAGGTCTTCACGGTCTGCCCGACGCTCAGCCCGAAGTACTCCTTCACCAGCCAGAAACCGGCGTCGTTGACATGGCTGAAGAACAGCGAGCCCGCGCCGACGGCCAGGACGAGCAGGGCCGCGTGCGTGGTCGACATGTCGGCCGCGAGCGGCGCGACCAGGCCGGCCGCCGAGACCGTCGCCACCGTCGCCGAGCCGGTCGCCAGCCGGATGGCCACCGCGATCAGCCAGGCCAGCAGCACTGCCGGGATCGACCATTCCTTGGAGATGTCCAGGATCATCTGGCCCACGCCCGAGTCGATCAGCGTCTGCTTGAAGCCGCCGCCCGCGCCCACGATCAGCAGGATGCCGGCGATGGGCATGAGGCCCTTCTCGACGGTCTGCTGGAGCCGGTCCTTGGTGAACCCGGCGGGCCGGCCCAGCGTGAAGAAGCCGACGATCACGGCGGCGAGCAGCGCGATCAGCGGGGAGCCGACGACGTCGAAGACACGCTGGGTCGTGTTCGTGGCGTCGTCGATGACGATGTCCACCAGCGCCTTGGCCAGCATCAGCACCACAGGGAGCAGCACGGTGGCGAGCGTCGCGCCGAAGCCGGGACGGCGCTCCAGCTCCTCTGAGGCGCGCTGCGGCAGCATCCGGTCGGGCGCCGGCACGTCCACCCAGCGGGCCGCGACCTTCGAGAACAGCGGACCGGCGATGATCACCGTCGGGACGGCGACCAGGATGCCGAGCGCCAGGGTCACGCCCAGGTTGGCCTTGACCGCGTCGATGGCGACCAGCGGGCCGGGGTGCGGCGGGATCAGGCCGTGCATCACGGACAGACCGGCGAGCGCCGGGATGCCGATGCGCATCAGGGAGTAGTTGCCGCGCTTGGCGACCATCAGCACGACCGGGATCAGCAGCACGATGCCGACCTCGAAGAACAGGGGCAGGCCGATCACGGAGGCGATCAGCACCATCGCCCAGGGCATGGCGCGCCCGCCGGCCTTGGCGAGGATCGTGTCCACGATCTCGTCGGCACCGCCGGAGTCGGCGAGCAGCTTGCCCAGGATCGCCCCGAGCGCGATCAGGACGCCGACGCCGGCCACGGTGGAGCCGAGTCCGGTGGTGAAGCTGGTGATGGCCTTGTCGAGCGGCGCCCCGGCGACCGCCCCGAGCGTCAGTGACCCGATGGTCAGCGCCAGGAAGGCATGGAGCTTGAACTTGGTGATGAGCAGGACGATGACCGCGATGCCCACCAGGACGGCTATGCCCAGTTGGGCGTGTCCGGCGGAGGTGATCGGCGGAGGCGCGTCCGCTGCCAGCATCTCGACGCTGAGTCTGGTCACGGGGGTTCCCTTGCGGTTACGGGGTGTTCTGACGGGCGCTACTGAGCGCTGCCCGCGGTGTCGGGAAGCAGGTCGAGTGCCTGTACGGCGCGCTCGGTGATCTCCTGGGGGCTGCCGCTGACGTCCACGGCGACTCCCGCCTCGTCCGGCTCCAGGGGCTGGAGCGTCGCGAACTGGGAGTCCAGCAGCGCGGTGGGCATGAAGTGCCCCTGGCGCTGCGACATCCGCTCCTCGATCAGCTGCCGGTCGCCCGTCAGGTGCAGGAACACGACCCCGGGGGCCACGGCCCGGAGCCGGTCGCGGTACGACCGCTTCAGCGCCGAGCTGCTGACCACCCCGCCCAGTCCGGCCCGGCCGTGCGCCCAGTGCCCGATGGCCTCCAGCCACGGCCACCGGTCGGCGTCGTCGAGCGGGATCCCGGCCGACATCTTGTCGATGTTGGCCTGGGGGTGGAAGTCGTCGCCCTCGGCGTACGGGACGCCCAGCCGCGCGGCGAGCAAGGGACCGATCGTGGTCTTGCCCGTCCCCGCGACGCCCATCACGACGACGACCTGGGGGGTTCGCATCACTGCCTCGCTGTCTTCCTCGACATCGACGCCACTGCGGCGTCGCCACACTGAAACCCATTAGGTACGACGAATTCAAGAGTCTGTGACATATAAGTCTGACTTTTTGTCGCTGTGATCCACGCCGTACGCTGAGTGCATGACCACACCGGGCCGGGGGCTGCACGGCCATGTACTGGACACCCTCGGCCCCGCGATCACCGCGGGCGAGTACCCGCCGGGCAGCGTCCTGCGCACCGACGAGCTGGCACAGCACTTCGAGGTGTCGCGCTCCGTGATGCGCGAGGCGGTCCGCGTGCTCGAATCCATGCACCTGGTCGAGTCCCGCCGCCGGGTGGGCGTCACGGTCCGCCCCAAGGCCGAGTGGAACGTCTACGACCCGCAGGTCATCCGCTGGCGCCTGGCGGGCGCCGACCGCCCGCACCAACTGCGCTCCCTCACCGTGCTGCGCTCCGCGATCGAACCCGTCGCGGCCGGCCTCGCCGCGCAGCACGCCACGGCCGAGCAGTGCGCCGAACTCACCGAGTGCGCGCTCGGCATGGTGGCCAACTCACGCGGCCACAAGCTGGACAAGTACCTCGTCCACGACATCGCCTTCCACCGGGTCGTGCTCACCGCCTCGGGCAACGAGATGTTCGCCCGCCTCGGCGACGTCGTCGCGGAGGTGCTGGCCGGCCGCACCCATCACGAGGTCATGTTCGAGGACCCCGACCCGGCGGCCGTCACCCTGCACGTAGGGGTGGCCGAGGCGGTCCGCGCGGGCGACGCGCCCCGCGCGGAGGAACTCACCCGGCAGATCGCCGTGGGCGCCCTCCAGGAACTGGACGTCCTGGCGCCCTAGGGTCGGACAGGCCCTGGCCGGGGCTACTCGCCCGGGAAGTCCCCGTCCACGTACACCCACGCACCGTCCACCCGCTCGAACCGGCTCCGCTCGTGCAGCGAGCCGCCCCGGTAGGAGGCGCGGAACGTCACCGTGCCGGTGCTGTGGAAGGCGGATCCGTCGGCGGTGTCCAGGATCTCCAGCTCCGTCCACCGCATCCGCGGGTCGAGGTCCAGCCGCGCGGGCCGGGTCCGCGGGTGCCAGGTGCGCAGCAGATACCCCGCGTCCCTCTTGACGAACGCGCTGTACCGCGAGCGCATCAACAGCTCGGCCGTCGGCGCGGCCACCGCGCCGGTGTGGAAACGGCCACAGCAGGCTTCGTAGGACTGGGGGAGCCCGCAAGGGCAGGTGCGCGAGGTCATGGCACACATTCTCCCCGCAGCAGGAGAGGCGTCCGCCGCGGGTCGGGTGCACAGTGGAAGTGCCGGACTGGAGCGCCCCCCAGGGGGCGCGGGGAACTGCGCGACCAGCCACGATGGACCGGCGGACGGCCGGCGGCCCGTCGCGGCACGATCCGCGGAGCGAGGTGGCGGACGATGACCGGACCCCTGCACAGCCGTCCCGCCGTCAAGGAGTGGCGGCTGAACCTGTACCTGTCCGAGCACGACCCGGACACCACGGCCCGGATCATCCTCGACACCGGCGACAACGTCCTGGAGAGCCACGCGGAGGCCCGCCGCAACCCCTACGACCAGGCGATGCCGGAGATCGGCGACGAACTCGCCGCCGGACGCGCGCTCATCGCCATGGGCCGCATGCTGCTGCGCGCCGCCGACGGCGACATGAAGGCGACCGGAGCCGCCGACACGGACGCCCCGGCGCCGCTCTGGCAGCCACGGGAGTGAAGGAGCCCGCCGTGCACTTCACGAACCGCCTCGAAGCGGGACGCAGACTGGGCGAACGCCTGGAGTACCTCAGGGGCCAGGACGTCGTGGTGCTCGGGCTCCCACGAGGAGGGGTGCCGGTCGCCGCCGAGGTCGCCGAGGCGCTCGACGCGCCCCTGGACGTCTGCCTGGTGCGCAAACTGGGCGTGCCGTACCAGCCCGAGCTGGGCATGGGGGCGATCGGCGAGGACGGCGTCCGCGTGATCAACCAGGAGGTGCTGCGCGGCACCGGGGTCTCCACCGAGGACCTCGCCCGGGTCGAGGAACGCGAACGCCGGGTGCTGGAGCAACGGGCCGCGCGCTACCGGGGCGCCGCACCCCCCGTCTCCGTCGCCGGCCGGACCGCCGTCGTGGTGGACGACGGTGTGGCCACCGGCTCCACCGCGCGAGCCGCCTGCCGGATCGCCCGCGCCCGGGACGCCGCACGCATCGTGCTGGCCGTCCCCGTGGCCCCGCGGGACTTCGCCCGGCGCCTTGGCGGGGACGCCGACGAACTGGTCTGCCTGGACACCCCGTGGCACTTCGCCGCGGTCGGCCAGTTCTACGCCGACTTCGCCCAGGTCGGCGACGAGGAGGTCACCGCCTGTCTGCGCCGGGCCGCGAGCCGGCACCGGCACACCGCGGGCGCCGGCTCCACCGACCGGGAGGTGACGGTGACCGCCGGCGGCGCCCGGCTGGGCGGACGGCTCACCGTTCCCGAGGACGCCACCGGCGTCGTGGCCTTCGCGCACGGCAGCGGCAGCAGCCGGCACAGCCCGCGCAACCGGTTCGTGGCCGAGGGGCTGCACCGGGCCGGCCTCGGCACCCTGCTGTTCGACCTGCTCACCGACGCGGAGGAGGCCGACCGGGGCAACGTGTTCGACATCGCCCTGCTGGCCGGACGGCTGCTGGACGCCACCCGCTGGCTGCGCGAGGAACCCGGCACCGAAGGGCTCGCCATCGGCTTCTTCGGCGCCAGCACCGGCGCGGCAGCCGCCCTGTGGGCCGCCGCCGACCCCGACGCGCACCCCGCCGCCGTCGTCTCCCGCGGCGGCCGGCCCGACCTCGCCGGACCCCGGCTGGCCGCGGTGACCGCACCCACCCTGCTCGTCGTCGGCGGCGCCGACCCGCAGGTCCTCGCCCTCAACCGGGACGCACAGGCCCGACTCCGGTGCGAGAACCGGCTGGAGGTGGTCCCCGGCGCCACCCACCTCTTCGAGGAGCCCGGCACGCTGGAACGGGTGACCGAGCTGGCACGTGACTGGTTCACGGACCACATGGCACCCGCGCACGTGTAGTCCCGCGGCCATGGGCGAGGAGGCCGCCGCCATGGGCGAGAAGGCCGTCACCCTGTTCCTCGCCGGTGACGTCATGCTCGGCCGGGGCGTCGACCAGATCCTCCCGCACCCCGGCGACCCGGCCCTGCGCGAGGACCACGTCCGCGACGCCCGCGACTACGTCGCCCTGGCGGAGACCGTGAGCGGACCGGTACCCCGGCCCGTGGACCCCGCCTGGCCCTGGGGCGAGGCCCTGCCCGTCCTGGAGCGCGCCGCCCCGGACGTACGGGTGGTCAACCTGGAGACCGCCGTCACCCGGGACGGCGACTTCGCACCCGGCAAGGCCGTCCACTACCGCATGCACCCGGCCAACCTGCCCTGCCTCGCCGCCGTCCGCCCCGACGTCTGCGTCCTCGCCAACAACCACGTGCTCGACTTCGGCCCGTCCGGCCTCGCGGAGACCCTCGACTCCCTCGCCGCCGCGGGACTGCGCACCGCCGGGGCGGGCCCGGACGCGGACGCCGCCTGGCGCCCGGCGACCGTCCCGCTGCGGCCGGGCGGACGCGTCCTGGTCTTCGCCTTCGGCATGCCGTCCAGCGGCATCCCGCACAGCTGGGCCGCCACCGCCGAACGCCCCGGCGTGGCCCTCGTCACCGCACCGACCACCGCCGCCGTGAAGGACTTCGCCGACCGCCTGCGACACACCGGGCGGCGGCCCGGCGACCTCGTCGTCGCGTCCGTCCACTGGGGCCCCAACTGGGGCTACCCGGCCTCCCGCGACGAGGTCCGCTTCGCCCGCGCGCTGATCGATGCGGGCGTCGACGTCGTCCACGGGCACTCCTCCCACCATCCGCGCCCACCGGAGGTCTACCGCGACCGGCTCGTCCTGTACGGCTGCGGCGACCTCGTCGACGACTACGAGGGCATCGGCGGCTACGAGCGCTACCGCGACGACCTGCGCCTGCTGCACCTGGTCTCGGTCGAGCCCGGCACCGGCCGGCTGACCGGTCTGCGGATGGTGCCCCTCCAGGCGCGCCGGCTGCGCCTGGAGCACGCCTCCGCCCAGGACACCGCCTGGCTGCGCACGGTCCTCGACGGCTACGCCCGCGCCCTCGGCACCCGCGTCGAGCACGGCGACGGCGGCACGCTCACGGTACGGGCGCTGCGCTGACCCCGGACGCTCAGGCGCGCCCGCCCTTGCGCAGGAACCTCCGCAGCCGGGTCAGCGTCCAGGTGTTGATCACGTCCTCCCCGGTGAGCCAGCCGCGCTGCGCGGTGGCCACGCCGTAGCGCAACTGCGCGAGGTGCGGGACGGAGTGCGCGTCGGTGTTCACGGCGAACTTCACCCCGTGCTCCCTGGCCCGCAGGATGTCCTCGTCCCGCAGGTCCAGCCGGTCCGGCTGGGCGTTGACCTCCAGCGCGGTGCCGGTGCGCGCGCAGGCCGCGAACACCTCGTCCCAGTCGGCGTCGACCCCCGGCCGCTTGCCGATCAGCCGGGTCGTGGGGTGCCCGATGATGTTGACGTACGGATGCTCACAGGCCCGAACCAGTCGCCGCGTCATCGCCGCCCGGCCCAGGTCGAAATGGGAGTGCAGCGAGGCCACGCACAGATCGAAGCCGGCCAGGAACTGAGCCGGCCAGTCCACCTCCCCGTCCGGACCGATGTTCAGCTCGGTGCCGTGCAGCAGCCGCATCCGGCGCCGGGTGCCGTCCAGCTCCCGCAACCGCTCCCGCTGGGCGAGGATCTTCTCGTCCGTCATGCGCTGCATGTACAGGTTGGGCGCGTGGTCGGTGACCGCGTAGTACGCGTGACCCCGCTCGGCGGCGGCCTCCACCATCGCCTCCAGCGACGCCAGGCCGTCCGTGAGATCGGTGTGCGTGTGCAGGTCGCCGCGGATGTCCCGCTCGGTCACCACCTCGGGCAGACCGTCACCCAGCGCCGCCTCGATCTCCCCGCGGTCCTCGCGCAGCGTCGGCGGGATCCACGGCAGGCCGAGCCGCGCGTACACCTCCTCCTCGGTGCGGGACGCCAGCGACTCCCCGCTCCCGGTGTCGAACACGCCGTACTCGGAGAGCTTCAGCCCCAGGTGCACGGCGATGGTCCGGGTGCGGATGTTGTGCGCCTTGGACCCGGTGAAGTACTGCAACGCGGCGCCCCACGACTCCGGCGGCACCACCCGCAGATCCAGCTGGAGCCCCTTGCCGGTGCGCACCGACGTCTTCTTCGCGCCCCGCGCGATCACCTCGGCGGTGACCGGCAGCTCGCACAGCGCGTCCATGAACGGCGCCGACCGCCGCGCCGAGACCAGCACGTCCAGGTCGCCGACGGTCTCCCGCATCCGGCGCAGCGAACCGGCGTACGCGCAGCGCTCGCAGCCCGTCACGGCGGACAGCTCGGCGGTGATCTCCTCGGCGGTGTCCAGCGCCGGCGCCAGCGGCACCCGCGCGCCCGCCCGCCGGAGCAGCTCGATCCCGTGCCGGATGTTCTCCTGCGTCTTCTCGCCGAAGCCCTTCAGATCGGCCAGCGCGTCCGCCTCGATGGCCGCGGCCAGCTCGCTCACCGAGGAGATGTGCAGGTCCTCGTAGAGCCGCAGCGCCTTCTTCGGCCCCAGGGTCGGGATCGTGATCAGCTCCCGCACCCCCGCCGGGATCTTCGCCCGGCGCTCCTCCACCACGGCCATCGTGCCCGTGCGCAGGTACTCGGCCACCTTCTCGGCGATCGACCGGCCCACGTTCGGGATCTCCCGCAGCCCGTCGGCGTCCAGCGCCGAGACGTCCACCGGATACCCGCCGATCGCCCGCGCCGCCTTCTCGTAGGCACGCGCCTTGAACGCGTCGCCTCCGGTGATCGCGATGAGATCGGCGTACTCCTGGAGGAGTGCCTCGACCTCGTCATTGCGACGGGCCACCCCTCAAGTCTAGGAAGCGGCACCGGGGTACGCAGAAGGTTCGGAAACATGCCGGTGGGGGACGCTGCCACCGGCATGCTGGTCCGCCGGCTCCCGGCCCCGGGGACGGTCGGACGACGTGGTCAGCTGCTCGTCGGCAACGGCCTGCACGACCGACGGTGCCATGAGTGCCACATCGGCCAAAGGCTCGGCCCAGCCTGTCATGGCGAGAACCCTCGCCAGCAGACGCTTGGTGTGCCGCTCCTCCGTGTGCTTCGCCAACTCCACGAAGACGCGCGCCCGCTGCTGGAGATCGGGGATCTTGTGGGCTGCCTCCTCGGCGCGTTCATGGTGTCCGAGCAGCGTGAGAATCTTCGTCAACTCGGTCAGGACGGCGGATCGCTCCCCGTGGAGCGGCAAGGTGTCGGCCAGCGACCCGATGTCTGCCGCCACGCGGAGACAGCGATCCTGGGCGCCGGCCTCGGCCAAGGCACGGGCGATTCGGACGAGGTCCTTCGCCCGCTGGTACGGGTGACGGTGCCCCTGCGCGATCAGGCCCGCCCAGTCGAGGTCGCCGAGGGTGAGGGCAAGGCTGATCAACTCGGAGTGGACCTGTTCCCGTTGGCCGGGCTGACCGATGCCGTCCGCGAGCGCCATGGCCTGGCGACCGAGCGCCCTGGTCCGCTCGACGTCTCCCATCGCCAACAGGGTGCGGGCGAGGCCGAGCAGAGCACGGCTCTGGCGGCCGGCATCGCTGGTGCCGTCACGCAGGCGCGCCTCCGCCGTCTCGGCGAGCTGACGGGCGCGGTCGCCTTGTCCCAGGAGAGCGTCAAGATGCGCTGTGCCCACGATGGCTTCGATCTGTTCCTGCGGGTCGAGGAGTGACCGGCTGATCACCTCGGCCTGTGCTCTGAGCGTGTGGGCCCGGTCGAGCGCACCATCGATCGCGTACTTCCGGGCCAGTTCGAGCAGGAGGTGGAGCCGCCTGGCGGGCGAGCGGACCTCCCTCGCGATGGCCTCTGCCAGAGCGGGCTCCTCCATGTCCACTGCCGCGACGCGCGCCACGGCGACGAGTTCCCCTTGCGAGACCGAGGCAGAGCCCGCTCTGCGCAGTTCCACGACGCACTCCGGCAAGCTGAGGGCCCCACCTTTGACGAGCTGTACCAGCGCCCAGACGCGTCTGTCCGGGACGGAGATGCTCTGTGTGAGCAGGCGGGCGAGTCCGGGGTCCCCTGCCGCCGACACCGCCATGACGACGGGGACGAGAACCGTGGCTCGCTCGGCGGGATTCTCCAGCCCTTGGGCCAGTCGTGTGGCTTCCTGAGCCAAGTCCTTGGCCCGTTCGGGCTGCCCGGCCCGCACTGCCGTACGGGCCAGAGACGACAACAGCCTGGCAGCGCTCGGCTGGGGCAGAGCATGCGCGATGGCCTCGGCTTCGGCGGAGAGGGCCTCCCATCGTGCGAGGTCTCCTGCGAGCGTGACCGTAAGGGCCAGGTTGCCCAGTGCCCGTCCCCGATGGAACGGGCTGGGGATCGTTCGCACCAGGCTCAGGGCGCGGGCGTGCTCGCCCAGACAGGCGAGGGATTCGGCCACGCTGCGGATCGCGGCTGCCCTGTGCTTGGCCGTGATGACATTGAGCGCTCCCCGTTCTGCCCGTTCGACGAGCCGGCGGGCACGGACCGAATCGCCTGTGCGCACTGCTGTCCGAACCACGTCGGACAGCGTGCTGACCTGTTGCCGTGGGTCCTCC
Source organism: Streptomyces canarius (assembly GCF_014650735.1). Lineage (NCBI taxonomy): Bacteria > Bacillati > Actinomycetota > Actinomycetes > Kitasatosporales > Streptomycetaceae > Streptomyces > Streptomyces canarius. Next base: position 343,842 of record NZ_BMVN01000002.1, on the reverse strand, counting down.
ACCAGCATGGCGACATCCTCCGCCGCGGCCAGGTCACCGGCCGAGCACAGGGCTTTGGCCACGTCTGCCAGAGCCCGCGCCCGGACGCCGGCCCGGGTGGCCGTCTCGGCCAGGGCGCGGGCCCGGACCAGATCGCCGGCGGTGAGGTACGTCTCCAGCAATGACAGCAGAGCCCGGCTGTGCCGCTCCGCGACGACGATGCCGTTCAGCAGTGCTTCGGCCCGTTCCGGTGCGCCCAAGGCCGCCCACAGCGCCGGCAGGGTCACCGGTATGTCGTCGTTCCTCGCCTTCAGCGCGTCGTGGTGCACGGCCAGGCGCGCCATGGCGAGCAGGTCCGGGTCCCCTTCGCCGAGGATCAGCTCCTGCGCGACCTTGATCTCGGCAAAGGCGGCGGCGTCACCGCCGGTCACATGGAGCATCCGATTGTGGCGCGCGGCGTCCGTGGCATGTGCGGCAACGCGGGGCAGGTCGCCGGCATCCCGCAGGGTTCGGAAGTAGCCGTGCAGCAGGTACTCCGGCGTACGGGCCGGCCAGCCGTCCGCCCTGTAGCCGTCCGCCCACCGGTGGATCCGTTCACGATCACGGGCCACGCTCACGCTGCCCAGCATCCGCAGCGCCGTGCTGCGCAGTTCGTCATGACCGAGGACGTACACCTCTTCCTTGGTCCATGTGCTCAGCAGGGACGTGAAAGTCCGGCCTGACACCGTACGGATGTGGCGCCCGACCGTGTAGGCGGACGCCCCGGTGAGTTCGGCCAGGTCTCGCTCGGTCAGGCCGCCGTCGGCGGCGGTGAGCAGACCGAGGATCTCCCGTTCCAGCCCCGGCGCCTCCGCCAGCCGCTGGAGTTCCCTTTCCGCGTCGACCCTGACGGCCTCGGCATGGGGCGACACGGACAGGTCCCTGACGACGCCCGGATCGCGCAGCGGGTGGTCGTCCGGCACGTCGGCGGGGAGGGGAGGATGGGACCGGCCGGCCACGATGACGCGGAGACCCGCTTCCGGCCGAGAGGGCAGCAGGGCCGCGATGCTGTAGGACTCCGGCCGGGCGGTCACACCGTGGTCCTCGTCCAGCCCATCCACGACCAGGACGAGACGTGTGCCCTTCTCCTGGCACACGTGGGCGGCCTCCCTGATCAGACTCAGTACATGGCCTTCGCGCGTGGCATCGGTCACCGGGGCGGGCAGGGGCTGGCCGAGGAAGGCCGCCAACTGCTCCATCACCACGTCGCAGAACCCGGTGCGATCGTTCTGGCCCGAGAACCGGCCGGTGATGAAGAAGGGCACGACGTGCACGCCCTCCGGCGGGTGCAGGACGAACCACGAGAGCAGCGCCGACTTGCCGGCCCACGCCGGCCCCCGCAGCCAGCGATACGAGTGCTCACCCGGCTCCGTGCAGAAGGCGGCCAGGGCGGCCAGTTCCTCGGCACGTCCGTGCAGGTGCTGGGGCGAGATGCGTCGTACCTGCTCGCGGTAGCCGGTTCGGGCCGCGGTGCTCGGCGCGGTGACGCGCACGCCACCCTCCACGATCAGCGCGCCGGTGACCGCCACCCCGCCGACGGCCTGAGCCTGCCCTGTGCTGGTCGCGCCCACATCCGTACGCCGCCCCCAAGCGGCTCCCTTGCCGGCCAACAGCACCCGTCCTCGTCTTCGGTTGGCGGGTCCCGGCCACAGGCCGCGCCGCCCGGTGTCGTCTGGATGAAGCGATGGTGTCAGAACTGGCGAACGCCGCTGGTGGCTTCGCCGTCATCGGCAGCATCGACTGCGCCCGAGTTCCTGACCTCGATCGTTTCGGCGCTGTTCCTGATCGAAATGACCGCCCCGGATACCGCCGACCCGGCACCCCGTGCTCTCGCGCCGCCCGTGTCCGACACCTGGACGCTCCGACGGCCGGGGACTGTCGACACGACCGCCCAGACGGCGATGCCCAGACCTGCCACCGCGACGAGGGCCGAGACGAGCGTGGCGATGTGGTCAGCCTGCCGCGGGCCGACGAGGGCGAACCCGGTCGCGAGGGCGCATACCAAGGAGCTGGTGACCAGGAGAACGGCACGCTGTGCGCTCATTGCAGCAGTATCGGGGACGTACCCTCTGCGCGTGGCCGGATCGAGGAAGAAGGCGAAGAGGAGGATGCGGCAAGCATCTACAAGTGAAGCCCCCAGTCACCTGGGAGCTTCATTGTGGTGTCCGAGGGGGGACTTGAACCCCCACGCCCGATAAAGGGCACTAGCACCTCAAGCTAGCGCGTCTGCCATTCCGCCACCCGGACAAGGTGTCTGTCGTGCGAGGTTTCCCCGGCGGGGTTTCCCTCGCGGCGACGAAGGAAACATTACCAGGCTTTCGAGGGTGGCTGATCACCCCCCGGTTCCGGGGCCGGTCGCGCGTGAACGGCGTGTGACGGGCCGGGTCCGGTCTTGGGCCCGGGGCGGCGCCGGAGAGAGGATGGCAGGGACCACCAGCAGTGACAGTGGGAGGAAGCAGCGTGAGCGAGACGGACACGGCCAGGAGCGTCACCGGCGAGGACGAGGTCGTGGACCTCTGCCGCGAGCTGATCCGGTTCGACACCAGCAACTACGGCGACCACTCCGGACCCGGCGAGCGCAAGGCCGCCGAGTGGGTCGCCGAGAAGCTCGCCGAGGTCGGGCTGGAGCCGAAGATCTACGAGTCGCACCCCGGCCGCGCCTCCACGGTGGCCCGTATCGAGGGCGAGGACCCGTCCCGGCCCGCGTTGCTCATCCACGGCCACCTGGACGTCGTACCGGCCAACGCGGTCGACTGGACCCACCACCCGTTCTCCGGCGAGATCGCCGACGGCTGCGTGTGGGGACGCGGGGCCGTCGACATGAAGGACATGGACGCCATGACGCTGGCGGTCGTGCGCGACCGGCTGCGCAGCGGGCGCCGGCCGCCGCGCGACATCGTCGTCGCCTTCCTCGCCGACGAGGAGGCCGGCGGCACGTACGGCGCCCGGTACCTGGTCGACCACCACCCCGAGCTGTTCGAGGGCGTGACCGAGGCGATCAGCGAGGTCGGCGGCTTCTCCTTCACCGTGGACGAACAGCGGCGGCTCTACCTGATCCAGACGGCCGAGAAGGGCATGCACTGGATGAAGCTGACCGTGGCCGGGACCGCCGGGCACGGCTCGATGATCCACCGCGACAACGCCATCACCGAGCTGTCCGAGGCCGTCGCCCGGGTCGGCCGGCACACGTTCCCGGTCCGAGTCACCAAGACCACCCGGGCCTTCCTCGACGAACTGGGCGACGCGCTCGGCACCGAGCTGGACCCGGAGGACATGGAATCCACCCTCGCCAAGCTCGGCGGCATCGCCAAGCTCATCGGCGCGACCCTGAGCAACACCGCCAACCCCACCCAGCTGACCGCCGGCTACAAGGTCAACGTCATCCCGGGCGAGGCCACCGCGCACATCGACGGACGGTTCCTGCCCGGCCACGAGGAGGAGTTCCTCGCCGACCTCGACCGGCTGCTCGGCCCGCGGGTCCGCCGCGAGGACGTGCACGCGGACAAGGCCGTCGAGACCACCTTCGACGGCGCCCTGGTCGAGGCCATGCAGGCCGCGCTGCTCGCCGAGGACCCGACGGCCAAGGCGATCCCGTACATGCTCTCCGGCGGCACCGACGCCAAGTCCTTCGACGACCTCGGCATCCGCGGCTTCGGCTTCGCGCCGCTGAAGCTGCCGCCGGAGCTGGACTTCGCCGGCATGTTCCACGGCGTGGACGAGCGGGTGCCGGTGGACGGCCTCCAGTTCGGCGTCCGCGTACTCGACCGGTTCATCGACGCGTCGTGAGTCCGGGCCCCCGCCCGGGGCCCGCACCGCGGTAATCGGGCAGCCGTACGAGATCGACTGAGAAGGGTGAATGCGACGATAGGCTCGTAGCTTCATCAGCCCCTCCTCGTTGCCTCTGATGTGACCCCGCGCCTTGGGGTCGCATTGCCAACTAGGAGGAAGAATGATCAAGAAGGTCGTCGCTGCTGCGGCTGCCACCGGTGGGCTGGTTCTCGCGGGCGCGGGCCTGGCCGTCGCCGACTCCGGTGCCCAGGGTGCCGCCGTGCACTCCCCGGGCGTCGTCTCCGGCAACGTCATCCAGGTGCCCGTGCACGTCCCGGTGAACGTGTGCGGCAACACGATCAACGTGATCGGGCTCCTGAACCCCGCCTTCGGCAACGCCTGCGTCAACAAGTGACACCGGCTCCCTGAGGGGCGTCTTTTACGGGCCGTCGGCCTCGGAGCGCGCGCCATGCGCTCCGAGGCCGACCGGTCTTTGAGGATCGAAGACATGGAAGGCAGGGGGGAATCAGCATGCGACAGGGCACGCGCAAGGGCCTGATGACCATGGCCGCCGCGACCGGTGTCATCGCCGCCGCGGGCGGCTACGCGCACGCCGACTCGGGCGCGGCGGGCTCCGCCGGGGGCTCGCCCGGCGTACTGTCCGGCAACACGGTGCAGGCGCCCGTGCACGCGCCGGTGAACATCTGCGGCAACACCGTGAACGTCGTCGGGCTCCTGAACCCGTCGGTGGGCAACAAGTGCGCCCACCACGGCGGCGCCCCGGGGGGTCACCACAGCGGCTCCGGCGGCTCGCACGCGGGCGGCCACACCGGCGGGTCGCCGGGCGTCGGCTCCGGCAACACCGTGCAGGTGCCGATCGACGTCCCGGTGAACGTGTGCGGCAACAGCGTCGACGTCATCGGGGTGGGCAACGCCGCGGTGGGGAACGACTGCGCCGACGATGGTGGATACGGCAATCCGCCCGGGAAGCCGGGGCACCCCGGTCACCCGGGGCACCCGGGCCACCCCGGTCAGCCGGGGAAGCCGGTGAAGCCGGGAGAGCCTGGGCATCCGGGGAAGCCCGGTGAGCCCGGTACGCCTGGCAATCCGGGCCACCCCGGCACCGGCTCCCCGACCGGCGGGGGCGGCTCCGGGACGCACGGTACGTCCCAGGTCAAGGCCCAGGTGGGCCGCTCCGGCCAGCCCCTGGGCACCGCCCAGCTCGCCCACACGGGCAGTGAGGTGCCGCTCGGCATCGCCTTGCCGGCCGGCGCGGGCGCACTGCTGGCGGGCGCGGTGCTCTACCGCAAGGCGCGCGCCGGGGCGTGAGGCGAGACGGAGCGGGCCCTGCCGAGCCGGCGGGGCCCGCTCCGTTCATCTGTGCATATTCATCCTGTGATCACGCTCACCATGTCGCGCGCACCTGGCGGATGATCCGTCGGCGCAACCGCACCCTGCGACTGCCGTCGCGCAACAGGCTCAGTCGGTCCAACTCCCAGTGTCCGTACTCGGCATGGTCCGTCAGCAGACGTGTGGCGTCCTTGCGGGACACCCCGCGAGGTACGTACACGTCGACAAATTCGTATTCCGGCATCGCATCTATTGTGCGGGCTGGTGCCCGGTACGGATAGCGTCTGCACTATGTCTGATGCTGCGCAGCCCACCGCTGCCGAGGTACGCGCCGCCGCCGAGGCCGTCAAGACCGCGCTCGACCGTCATCTCGCCGCGGTCGAACGCAGGTCGGGGGAGGACGACCCGGCCGTGTCCGAGGCGTTCAACCAGCTGGCCGCTGCCGCCGAGGCGTACGACGAACTGCTCTACGACCGCTACGACGAGGTCACGCCCTTCGAGATCCCCAGCGCGGAGGAAGCGCTGCCACCGTACGCGGGCCCGGAGGAGCCGAACGCGATCAGTGTGCTGATCCGCCGCGACTACACCGTGGCGGAACCCCAGCGGCTGCTGGCGCAGGCCCAGCGGGTCGAGGCGGCGGAGTACGACGACGTCGTGGACGAAGACGATGCCGCCGGGACGGTCCCGGGGGCGCTGGGCATCCTCTTCGGCGAGTTCGAACCGGACGAGATCGCCTCCCGGCACAAGGAGTTCGGCCTGGAGGAGGGCGACTCCACGCTCTGGGTCACCGCGGCCGAGGAGCCGACCGAGGCCGGGGAGTGGCTGGAGGCGCCCTTCGAACACATCGATCCGCAGCAGGTGGTGTGCCGGTTCGATGTGAGCGCGGTGTTCGACGACGAGGTCTCCGACGGCGAGGACGACATCGACTTCGTCGACGAAGACGAAGACGAAGACGAGGACGAGGACGGGGAGCTGGAGCCGGTCAACGCCGAGAAGTGACGGGGCGGACGTGACGGGGGCGGCGGTGCCGTGGGCCTGGGGCCGGTACGGCACCGCCGGACTCCGCCGCCGTGACTGATCGCCGGTCGCGACGGAGGAGGACGTGCGGAGGAGTCCTGCCGGGGAAGTCGCACGGACGACGACTCAGGTCGCCGGGACCTGCGTGCGCAGCAGCGTCTGAAGGCGGGTCGTGCGCGGCTTGGCCGGTACCTCCGCCACCGCCTTCGGCAGGGCCTGTTCCACGCCGTGCACGACGGACAGGTGCCGTTCCGCCCGGCCGAACGCCGTGTACACCCAGGGGCGGCTCAGGGCCTGCGCGGCATCGCCGGGCAGCACGACGACCGCCGCCGGCCAGCGGGTGGCCACCGCTTGGTGCGCGGTCAGCGCCCAGCCGTGCCGGACACTGCCCTCCACCCGCTCGCGCGGTACGACGACGGGGACGCCGGCGCACGACAGGTGCAGCCCGCCGGCGTCGGCCTTCACCACCACACCCGGCACCGTGCGCCCCGGGGCGGGGGAGTAGGCGATCCGGTCGCCGGGGTCGAAGCCGCCGAACCGGCCGGGGCCGGGGTTGAGGCGCTCCTTCAGGGCGGAGTTGAGGGCGCGCGTGCCCGCGGCGCCGCCGTGGCCCGGGGTGATCACCACGGTCTGGTCGGCCGGGACGCCGATCGCCCGCGGCACCGAGTCCGCGACCAGCTGCACCGTCCGGTGCACGGCCTCGCCCGCGTCCCGCACCGGCACGATGACGATCTCCTTGCCCGGCGCGGCGACCTGGTTCAGCTCACCGACGCCGATGCCGGAGACCAGCTCGCCGAGCGGACCGGGGTCGGGCACGCGGGAGGCGATCTGCGGGCAGGCACGGGCCGCGAGCAGGTCGGCGAAGACCCGGCCCGGACCGGCCGACCACAGCACCCCGGGGTCGCCGCTGAGCAGCAGCCGGGCCCCGTCGGGCAGCGACTCCACCAGCATCGCGGCGCTCTCCACGTCGAGCTGGGGCGCGTCCGGCACGATCAGCAGGTCGAGCTCCAGGGCGCCGTCCGCGTCGCGGCCCGGGCCCTCGGCACCGGACAGCAGCCCCGCGACCGTGCCCACGCCGTGCTCCGCCGGCTCCCCGCCCGGCCGCTCGGCCAGACGCCGGCGCCCGTCCGGGGTGTGGCAGGCGGCGAAGGCCCGCAGGCCCGCCGCACGGGCGGCACCGAGCAGCGCGGCCGGCTCGGCGCGGGCCGCCTCCCCGCCGGTGTGCAGCACCAGGCCGTGCCCGGCGACCGCGCGGGCGAGCTCGGCCGCACCGCTGGACAAGCCCGCCGCCGTAACCTCCCAGGCCTGCCCGGCCTCCTTGGCCAGGGAGTTGACCAGCCGGGCCAGGCCGTCCGCGAGGCTCTCCTCGGCCAGCGCGTACCGCTCCAGGCCGACGAGGACCCGGACCGGACGCTCCCGCTCCTCGTCGGTGTCCTCGTCGCCTGCCGGGGGCGCGGCGGCGCCGGGCTCCTCCAGGGCGTCCTGGAACACCAGTGCCTCGCCCTCGGCGAGCGCGCCCTGCACCGCCGCGTCCGGGTCCGGCACGCCCTGCTTGCCGAGCGCCGCGGTGAGCGTGGGCAGCTCCAGGGCGGTGTGCCCGGCCACGGCCGCCTGCTCCAGCAGCCAGACGGTCAGCGCCCGGCCCCGCCGCTCGTCGTCCGGGCCGCAGGCCGCGCCGAGCAGCGCGCGGGCGAAGCCGTCGGCCTGGTCCGGCCGTACGCCGCCGACCCGGAGCAACTGCCAGGGGTCCTCCCGGAGCGCGCTGTCGGCGCCCTCGCCGAGGGCCGCGGCGACCTGGGGGGCCAGCGAGTCGGGCGCGCCGCCCTCGGTCAGTACGCGGCGCACGGCGTCGACGGTCTCCGGCGCGGGGCCGCTCGGCGCGACCGGGGCGGGGGCCGGCTGGGGCCTGCGCACCGGTTCGGGGGCGGGGCGGCGCGGGGCCGGTGCGGGCTCCGCGAACACCGTGGCCACCGGCTTCTCGCCGCTCTCCACGGCCCGGACCGCCGCGAGCAGGTCGGCCGCCTTGCCGCTGAGCTTGGCGCCGCTGTCGATCGGGGCCCTCTTCTCGGCCTTGCGCCGCTCGATCCGCTCCCGCTCGACCCGCTGCGCGGCCAACTCGGCCTCGGACTCGGACAACTCGCCAGCGGCGGAGCCGCCCCCGGCATCACCGGAGCCGCCGACGGCTTCCGCCCCGGTCGAGTCCCCGCCGACGTCCTCGGCGTCCGTGTCGCCGTCGGCTTCCGCCGCGGCCGAGTCGCGGTCGGCGTCCTCCGCGTCCGAGTCCCCGCCGGCGTCCGCCCTGGCCGAGTCCCCGCCGGTGTCCTCCGCGTCCGTGTCGCCGGTGGCCTCGGCACCGCTGGAGCCGCCAATGGCATCCACGCCGTCCGAGCCGCCCGGGGCCTCGGCACCGTCCGCGTCGCCGACGGCACCCGCGTCGTCTGCGCCGGTCGTGCCCTCGGCCCTGACGGCCCCGTCGGTGCCGTGCTCCGTGGTCCCCGGTGTGTCCGGCGTCCCCGGCCCGGCTTCCTCCGTGGTCTCCGGCTCCGTGCTCACAGCGTGCTCCAGTCGTGATCGGGATAGCGGTGCACGGGCGCCGACACATCGTCCAGCGCCCGGCAGATCTCGTCAGGAAGACTAAGGGCCTCCACTGACAACGCCGCCGTGAGCTGCTGTGCGTTGCGCGCGCCGACGATCGGCGCGGCCACCCCGGGCCGGTCCCGCACCCAGGCGAGGGCCACCTGGAGCGGGGTGACCGCGAGCCCGTCGGCGGCCGTCGTCACCGCGTCCACGATGCGGGTCGCCGTGTCGTCCAGATACGGCTCCACGAACGGCGCCAGATGCTCGGAGGCGCCGCGCGAGTCCGGGGGAGTGGTGTGCCGGTACTTGCCGGTCAGCACGCCCCGGCCGAGCGGCGAGGAGGGCAGCAGGCCCATCCCGAGGTCGAGCGCGGCGGGCAGCACCTCGCGCTCCACGCCCCGCTGGAGCAGCGAGTACTCCATCTGCGTGCTGGCGAGCCGGGTCCGGACGCCGGGCGCGGCGAGCTGCCAGGTGGCCGCCTTGGCCAGCTGCCAGCCGCAGAAATTGGACACTCCCCCGTAGCGGGCCCGGCCGCTGCCGACCGCGAGGTCGAGGGCGTGGAGCGTCTCCTCCAGCGGGGTGTCGGGGTCGTAGGCGTGGATGTGCCACAGGTCGACGTAGTCGGTGCCCAGGCGGGCCAGGGAGGCGTCGAGCGCGGCGAGCAGATGGCCGCGCGAGCCGTCGAAGCGGCGGTCGGGGTCGGGCACGCTGCCCGCCTTGGTGGAGACGACCAGGTCACGGCGCGGCACCAGACCGTCCATGAGCTGCCCCAGCAGGTACTCCGCCTCCCCGTCGCCGTACACGTCCGCGGTGTCGACCAGGGTGCCGCCGGCTTCCCAGAACGCCTTCAGCATGTCCGCGGCGTCGTGCTCGTCGGTGTCCCGGCCCCAGGTGAGGGTGCCGAGTCCGATCCGGGACACGCGCAGGCCGGTCCGGCCGAGATGCCTCTGCTCCATGACCGCGAGATTACTGGCCAGAACCGGTGCGGTGGGTTGCCTGTGGACAACCCGTTCGGAGTGCTCCGGAGGGCCCGGGGACCTGCGCGACCGGCCTCCGCCGGCCCGTGGCCGGGGAACCACCGGCGCACCGCCGGGGAATCGCCGGAGCCGGGCACCCTGCCCCCGGCACCCACCCCCGCGCTAAGGTCTGCCGCACAGGGACGTTACTCATGGGTAAGGGGATTCGGCCATGCAGCTCGGGATCAACCTCGGCTACTGGGGTGCCGGAATGGACGGCGACAACCTGGCCGTGGCGCAGGAGGCCGACCGGCTGGGCTACGCGGTGTGCTGGGCCGCCGAGGCCTACGGCTCCGACGCCGCCACCGTGCTCAGCTGGGTCGCCGCGCAGACCGAGCGCATCGACGTCGGCTCGGCCATCTTCCAGATTCCGGCCCGGCAGCCCGCGATGACCGCGATGACCGCGGCCACGCTCGACTCGCTCTCCGGCGGCCGGTTCCGGCTCGGCCTCGGCGTCTCGGGCCCGCAGGTCTCCGAGGGCTGGTACGGCGTCAAGTTCGACAAGCCGCTCGCCCGCACCCGCGAGTACGTGGAGATCGTCCGCAGGGCGATGAGCCGGGAGCGGCTGACGTACGAGGGCGAGCACTGGACGCTGCCGCTGCCGGGCGGCCCGGGCAAGCCGATCAAGCTGACCGTGCACCCGCAGCGCGAGCACATCCCGCTTTACATCGCCGCGATCGGCCCGAAGAACCTGGAGCAGACCGGCGAGATCGCCGACGGCGCGCTGCTGATCTTCCCCTCCGCCGAGCACCTGGAGGAGACCACGATCACCCACCTGCGCGCCGGCCGGGAGAAGGCGGGCCTGACCCTCGACGGCTTCGACGTGTGCCCGACCCTGCCGCTCGCGGTCGGCGACGACAAGGACGTGCCCCGGCTCGCGGACACCTTCAGGCCGTACACCGCGCTCTACGTGGGCGGCATGGGCAGCGCCAAGCAGAACTTCTACAACAGGCTCGCGCAGCGCATGGGGTACGAGAAGGAGGCCGCCGAGATCCAGCAGACGTACCTGTCCGGGGACAAGCAGGGCGCCGCCGCCGCGATCCCGCACGACCTCATCGACAAGACCACGCTGCTGGGTTCGGTGGACCGCATCGCCGACCGGATGAAGGCGTACGCCGCCGCCGGGGTCACCACCCTCAGCCTGGCCCCGGCCGGCTTCACGCTGGAGGAGCGGATCGCCTCCCTGCGGGCCGGCAGCGAGGCCCTGGAGCGCGCCGGGCTCGCGTAAGGGATGTCAGCGGCCGTGGTGGGGGCTCGGGGGTCTTCCCCGCCACGGCCGTCACCGAGAACAACGCGCTCGCCACCGCCCGGTTACGACCGCGCCCCCTTCTTTCCCGGCTCCAGCGGCACCCGCCCCGTCCCGGCTCCAGCGGCACGCCCTCACCGCCCCCCGTTCGGGCCAGTGCGCCCGTACCCCTGTTGCGGCCCCCTCCCCGCCGCACTTGACTCGTTCTTCGCGGGATCCGTTCTCGCGGAGTCCGGCGGAGCTGCGGAGAGGGGTCTGCCATGCTGTCGGCCAGGAGCCTGTTCCAGGAGATCCTCGACAACGACGAGTCCTTCCGGCTCTTCTGCTCCATCGCCGCCGGCGGGGAGGCCCAGGGCGGCTGGGAGAACGGGCGGATCGCCGCGCTGGTGCCGGAGGGCGAACGCGCGCTGGCCCCGAAGATCGCCCGGCACGGCGCCGACGAGGACAAGCACGGGCGCGTCTTCACCGCCCTGCTGAAGAAGCGCGGCCTCACCCCCGTCCCCGTCCCGCCCGGGACCGACTACACGATGCTCCTGGAGCGGCACGGCATCGGCCTCGCCCACGACAAGCTCCGCCGGGACGAGCCGCTGACCGTGCGGGACGTCATCGTCTACCTCGCGCACAGCCGGGTCACCGAACAGCGCGCCGCCGAACAGCTGGGACTGCTCCGGACGCACTTCGCCGACCACCCGGAGATCGGCAAGGCCGTCCGCATGATCTCCGACGACGAGGACAGGCACCTCGCCTACACCCACGAGGAACTGCTGCGCCTCGCCGCCGCCGGGCACGGCCGGCTGATCCAGCGCACCCTGCGCGCGTGCGCGCTCACCGAGATCCGCGTCCACCGGGACGTCAGCCTCGCCGTCATGGCCCACATGGGCCGCATCCTCCGCTGGCCGAAGGCCAGGTCCGCGCTGCTCGCGGCCGGCATCCACGCCCTGTACGCCTACGAGCGCCTCGCCGGCTGGCACCGCATGGTCACCCTCGCCATGCCCGAGCGCCGCGACGCCCTCGGCGGACCGGCGGCACCCGCCGCCGAGTTCGCCTGAGCCGCGCTCACAGCCAGCCGCGCCGCTTGAACTGCCGGTACAGCAGCACCTCCAGCACGGCCATCACCACGATCACCGCCGGATACGACCACAGCCAGTGCAGCTCGGGCATGTGGTCGAAGTTCATGCCGTAGATGCCCGCGATCATCGTGGGGACCGCGGCCATCGCCGCCCACGCGGAGATCTTCCGCATGTCGTCGTTCTGCCGCACGCTCATCTGCGCCAGGTGGGCGGAGAGGATGTCCGACACCAGCCGGTCCAGGGCCTCCACGGACTCGTTCACGCGCGTGAGGTGGTCGCCCACGTCCCGGAAGAACGGCCGCGACGTGTCGTGCACGAAGGGCACCGTGCCGCCCATCGGCCCGTTGCCGGCCAGCCGGGCCAGCGGTAGCGCCAGCGGCCCGGTGGCCCGGCGGAACTCCAGGACCTGCCGCTTGAAGGTGTAGATCCGGGACGCGGTGTTGCGGGAACCGCCGGTCTCCGGCTGGAACACCTCCGCCTCCAGCTCGTCCAGGTCGGTCTGGAGCTCCGTCGCCACCTCCAGGTAGTGGTCGACGGTGGCGTCCGCGATGGCGTACAGCACGGCGGTGGGGCCCTTGTCGAGCATCTCCGGCTCCTCCTCCAGCCGGTGCCGCACCGCCGCCAGCGGCGAGCACTCGCCGTGCCGGACGGTCACCACGAAACAGTCGCCGATGAAGACCATCACCTCGCCGGCGGAGACCGCGTCGCTCTCGGGCTCGTACACGACCGGTTTCAGCACCATGAACAGCGAGTCGTCGTACACCTCCAGCTTGGGCCGCTGATGTGCCTTGAGGGCGTCCTCCACGGCCAGCGGATGCAGTCCGAACTCCTGGGTGACCAGGTCGAACTCCTGCTCGGACGGCTCGTGCAGCCCGATCCACACGAAGCCGCCGGCCGCCCGCGCCTCGGCGAGCGCGTCGGACAGGTCCTCCGGCCCCTCGGTGCGGTGCCCGTGCCGATAGATGGCGCAGTCCACGATCACGCCGCGTATTCTCCCTTCGCCCAGCCGCCGGCGCACGCCTCCGTGCGCCTACCCTGGTCCGCATGCCCACGCTGATCCTCGTCAGGCACGGACGTTCCACCGCCAACACCTCGGGTGTGCTCGCCGGGCGGACGCCCGGCGTCGCCCTGGACGAGCGCGGCGCCGCGCAGGCCGCCGCACTGCCCGCACGGCTCGCCGGCCTGCCGCTCGCCGAGGTCGTCACCAGCCCGCTCCAGCGCTGCCAGGAGACCGTACAACCCCTGCTGGAGGCCCGTCCCGGCCTGTCCGCCCACACCGAGGAGCGGATCGGGGAGTGCGACTACGGCGACTGGTCCGGCCGCAAGCTCGCCGAGCTGAAGGACGAGCCGCTGATGGAGGTCGTCCAGGCCCACCCGTCCGCCGCCGCCTTCCCCGGCGGGGAGTCCATGCGGGCCATGCAGACCCGCGCCGCCGAGGCCGTACGCGAGTGGAACGCGCGCGTGGAGCGCGAGCACGGCGCCGACGCCGTCTACCTGATGTGCTCCCACGGCGACATCATCAAGGCGCTCGTCGCCGACGCCCTCGGTCTTCACCTCGATCTCTTCCAGCGGATCTCCGTGGAGCCCTGTTCCGTCACCGCCATCCGCTACACCCGCCTGCGGCCCTTCCTGGTCCGCCTCGGCGACACCGGCGACTTCGCCTCACTCGCCCCGCGCGAGGAACCCGGCGAGGGCGACGCACCGGTCGGGGGTGGTGCGGGCGCACCGTGATCGTCGGCCGCAGTAGGGTGAAGCGACCCACCCCAACGCGTGTCCGCACGGCCCGCACCGCTGAAACGCTCGAAACCACGACATCAATGGAGACAGGACGTGTCCCGTCAGGTGTTCCTCTACGACCAGCCGGACCGCTTCGTGGCCGGCACGGTCGGACTGCCCGGGCGCCGTACCTTCTTCCTCCAGGCCACCGCAGGCCCCCGGGTGACCAGCGTGGTCCTGGAGAAGACCCAGGTCGCCGCGCTCGCCGAGCGCATGGACGAACTGCTCGACGAGGTCGTACGCCGTAGTGGCGGCAGTGCCGCGGTCCCGGCCGTGGCCCCCTCCGAGATCGCCGACACCGCGCCGCTGGAGACCCCCATCGAGGAGGAGTTCCGCGTCGGCACCATGGCCCTGGCCTGGGACGGCGAGGAACAGCGCATGATCGTCGAGGCGCAGGCCCTGGTGGAGCTGGAGGCCGACACCGAGGAGGACCTGGCCGAGGCCGAGGAGCGGTTGCTCCAGGACGAGGAGAACGGACCCCCGATGCTGCGGGTCCGGCTGACCGGCGCGCAGGCCCGGGCCTTCGCCAAGCGCGCCCTGGACATCGTCAACGCCGGGCGGCCACCGTGCCCGCTGTGCAGCCTCCCGCTCGATCCGGAAGGACATGTATGTCCGCGCCAGAACGGATACCGCCGCGGAGCGTGACGGCCGATCCGAACCCCGCCGAGCTGCTCGCGCGGGGTGAGCTGACCGTGCGCGGCCGGATCCGCGAGGCGTCCAACGCGGCGCTGTTCTGCACGGTCGCCCTGGACGGCCGGGAAGCCTCCTGCGTGTACAAGCCGGTGGCCGGGGAACGCCCCCTGTGGGACTTCCCCGACGGCACCCTCGCCGGCCGCGAGGTGGCCGCCTACGAGGTCTCCGAGGCCACCGGCTGGGGGCTCGTGCCGCCCACCGTGCTGCGCGCCGGGCCGTACGGCGAGGGCATGTGCCAGCTGTGGATCGACGTCCACCCCGAGGCGGAGCTGCTCGCCCTGGTCGACGGGGGGGAGCCGGAGCCGGGCTGGAAGGCGATCGGGTTCGCCGAGGTCGGCGAGGACCGCACCGCCCTGCTGGTGCACGCCGACGACGAGCGGCTTCGCCGGCTCGCCGTCCTGGACGCGGTGATCAACAACGCCGACCGCAAGGGCGGCCACCTGCTGCCCACCGCCGAGGGCCGGCTGTACGGCATCGACCACGGCGTCACCTTCAACGTCGAGAACAAGCTGCGCACCCTGCTGTGGGGCTGGGCCGGGGAACCCCTCACCGCGGAGGCCGTCGACGTCCTGAAGGGGCTGCGGGACGGCCTGGAGGGCGAACTGGGCCGCCGGCTGGCCGCACTGATCACGGCCGCCGAGATCGACGCCACACGCGCGCGTGTCGACGCGCTGCTCACCTCGGGCCTGCACCCGGAGCCGAGCGGGGAGTGGCCCGCCATCCCCTGGCCGCCCGTGTGAGCACATCCGGCGCCGAGGTACAAGACCGCGGAACCGGCCATCCAGCCCGATCCCGTTCGTATACGCAGCTCGGCGCCGGTTAGGCTCATGTACATGCATGCCTGGCCCGCTTCCGAGGTCCCCGCCCTGCCTGGTCAGGGCCGCGACCTGAGGATCCACGACACCGCGACCGGCGGCCTCGTCACCCTCGACCCCGGTCCCGTCGCCCGCATCTACGTCTGCGGCATCACGCCGTACGACGCGACCCACATGGGTCATGCGGCGACCTACAACGCGTTCGACCTGGTTCAGCGCGTGTGGCTCGACACCAAGCGGCAGGTCCACTACGTCCAGAACGTCACCGACGTCGACGATCCGCTGCTGGAGCGGGCGGACCGGGACGGCGTCGACTGGGTCGCCCTCGCCGAGAAGGAGACCGCCCTCTTCCGCGAGGACATGACCGCCCTGCGGATGCTCCCGCCGCGGCACTACATAGGCGCCGTCGAGGCGATACCCGGCATCGTCCCGCTCGTGGAGCGGCTGCGCGACCTCGGCGCGGCCTACGAGCTGGAGGGTGACATCTACTTCTCCGTCGAGTCCGACCCGAACTTCGGCAAGGTCTCGAACCTGGACGCCGCCGCCATGCGGCTGCTGTCCGCCGAACGCGGCGGCGACCCGGACCGCCCGGGCAAGAAGAACCCGGTCGACCCGATGCTGTGGATGGCGGCCCGGCCCGGCGAGCCCAGCTGGGACGGCGGTTCCCTCGGCCGGGGCCGGCCCGGCTGGCACATCGAGTGCGTGGCCATCGCCCTCGACCACCTCGGCATGGGCTTCGACGTCCAGGGCGGCGGCTCCGACCTCGCCTTCCCGCACCACGAGATGGGCGCCTCGCACGCCCAGGTGCTCACCGGCGAGTTCCCCATGGCCCAGGCGTACGTGCACGCCGGCATGGTCGCCCTGGACGGCGAGAAGATGTCGAAGTCCAAGGGCAACCTGGTCTTCGTCTCCGCGCTGCGCCGTGACGGCGTCGACCCCGCCGCCATCCGCCTCGCGCTGCTGGCCCACCACTACCGCGCCGACTGGGAGTGGACCGACCAGGTCCTCCAGGACGCCGTCGCCCGTCTCACCCGCTGGCGCGCGGCCGTCTCCCGCCCCGACGGCCCCTCCGCCGACGCGCTGGTGGAAGAGGTCCGCGAGGCCCTGGCGAACGACCTGGACGCTCCCGCCGCACTCGCCGCCGTCGACCGCTGGGCGGCCCGCCAGGAGCAGGAGGGCGGCACCGACACCGGCGCCCCCGGCCTGGTGACGCGCGCGGTGGACGCGCTGCTGGGAGTGGCTCTCTGAGCACCACGACGGGCAGCCTCCCGTCGGGGGCGCGGGGGAACCGTGCGACCAGCCGCAACGGACCCCCGGACGCCCGACGGCCCCCGAGCGGGACCACCTGAGGCGTCGGCACCACGAAGAAGGGGCGCTTCCCGTGAGGGAACCGCCCCTTCGCCGTACTCTCAGTCCTCCGGGTTGTCCTCGTCCTCGTCCTTGGTCATGCCCCCGGCCGCCGGAGGCCGCGGCTTCCCGCCCGGAGGGCCCACGTCCCGGCGCCGCAGGTACCGCTCGAACTCCCGGGCGATCGCCTCACCGGACGCCTCCGGCAGCTCCGCGGTGTCCCGGGCCTCCTCCAGCGTCTGCACGTACTCGGCGACCTCGCTGTCCTCGGCGGCGAGCTGGTCCACGCCCACCTGCCAGGCCCGCGCGTCCTCGGGCAGCTCGCCCTGCGGGATGCGCAGGTCGAGCAGGTCCTCCAGGCGGTTCAGCAGCGCCAGTGTCGCCTTCGGGTTGGGCGGCTGGGAGACGTAGTGCGGTACGGCCGCCCACAGCGAGACCGCCGGGACGCCCGCGTGCGTGCACGCCTCCTGGAGCACACCGACGATGCCCGTCGGCCCCTCGTACTTGGTCTCCTCCAGGTCCATCCGGCGGGCCAGGTCGGGGTCGGACGTGACCCCGCTGACCGGCACCGGACGCGTGTGCGGGGTGTCCCCGAGCAGGGCACCCAGGATGACCACCAGCTCCACTCCGAGCTCGTGCGCGAAACCCAGCAGCTCGTTGCAGAACGAACGCCAGCGCATGGACGGTTCGATGCCCCGGACCAGCACCAGGTCGCGCGGTTTCTCCCCGCCGACGCGGACCACCGACAACCTCGTGGTCGGCCACGTGATCTTGCGCACACCGCCGTCCATGTACACCGTGGGGCGGTTCACCTGGAAGTCGTAGTAGTCCTCGGCGTCCAGCGCCGCGAACACCTCGCCCTTCCATTCGCGTTCCAGATGCGCGACCGCCGTGGAGGCGGCGTCGCCGGCATCGTTCCAGCCCTCGAACGCGGCCACCATGACTGGGTCGATCAGCTCGGGAACCCCCTCCAGCTCGATCACCCAGTGCCTCCTTCCGACGTGCCCTCGCTTGACTCACCAACCTTACGGCGTCCGGCGGGGGCGCCCGCAGCCCCCTCGTGTGGGGGAGTGAACGGATCACTGCCCCGTTCACCACCGCGGAACACGCGCGGGCAGCCGAACTCACAGAGTGGACCGCAGCCACTGCTCCACGCTCGCGATGTGCACGGTCGCCCAGGAGCGCGCCGCCTCCGCGTCCCGGTCGCGCAGCGCGCCCAGGATCGCCCGGTGCTCGCGCAGGGTGCGGCCGACGGCGTCCTCCTGGGTGAGCCCCCGCCAGATCCGGGCCCGGGTGGTGGGCCCCGACAGCCCGTCCAGCAGCGAGCACAGCACCGAGTTCCCGGCGCTCTGCACGATGCTCCGGTGGAACTCCAGGTCGGCCGCGACCAGTTGCTCCACCGACGGCTCCGCGCCCAGCGCGTCCAACTGGGCCTCCAGCGCGTCCAGTTGCCCGGCATCGATCCGGGGGGCCGCCAGCGCGGTCGCGGCCGGCTCCAGGATGCGGCGCACGGCCAGGAACTCCAGCACGGTGTCGTCGCGGTGGAAGTCCACGACGAAGCTCATCGCCTCCAGCAGCAACTGCGGATCGAGGCTGGTGACATAGGTGCCGTCGCCCTGCCGTACGTCGAGGATCCGGATCAGCGACAGGGCGCGTACGGCCTCCCGCAGGGAGTTGCGGGACAGGCCCAGCTCGGCGGCCAGTTCACTCTCCTTCGGCAGCCGGTCGCCCGGGCGCAGCGCACCGGAGACGATCATGCCCTTGATCTTCTCGATCGCCTCGTCGGTGACTGCCACGGCCGGCCTCCTGTCGCCCCAGACATCGGATGTCGCACATTATGCGGCGGCGCCGCCGGGCCGCGGAGGGCGTTGTGGCGCACGGGGAAGCGGGAAGGGGCGGCCCCATCGGCGTGGGGCCGCCCCTCAGGTGTCCTGGACCGTCTGTGCGAGCCCGCTGCTACTTCTTGTCCAGCAGGTCCTGGACCTTGGCGCGGACCTCGTCCGTGTCCAGGCCCCGGATGGTCAGCGTGGTGCGGCGGCGCAGCACGTCGTCCGCCGTCTCGGCCCACTCGTGGTCGCGGGCCCAGACGACCTGCGCCCAGATCTCCGGGGCGTCGGGGTGGACGCGCCCGGCCAGCTCCGGGTTCTCGTTCGCCAGGCGGGCGATGTCGAAGGCCAGGGAGCCGTAGTGGGTGGCCAGGTGCCTGGCGGTGTCGGCGCCCATGCGCGGACCGGGGGCCGGACCGTCCACCAGCAGCCGGTGGGCGACCGCGCGCGGGTTGGCGACACCGGGCAGCGGCAGCTTCTTCGGCAGCGAGGAGATCGGCTCGAAGTCGTCGCCGAGCGGGTGACCCGGCAGCGCCTCCAGCTTCTTCATGATCGTCCGGCCGATGTGGCGGAACGTCGTCCACTTGCCGCCCGCGACGGACAGCATGCCGCCCCTGCCCTCGGTCACCACGGTCTCGCGCTTGGCCTTGGCGGTGTCGCCGGGACCGCCCGGCAGCACCCGCAGACCGGCGAACGCGTACGTGATGAGGTCGCGCTGGAGCTGCTGGTCCCGGACGGAGAACGCGGCCTCGTCCAGGATCTGGGATATGTCCTTCTCGGTGACCCCGACATCCGCGGGGTCGCCCTCGTACTCCTCGTCGGTGGTGCCGAGCAGCAGCATGTCCTCCCAGGGGAGGGCGAAGGTGATGCGGTACTTGTCGATGGGCGTCGCGAGCGCGGCCTTCCACGGGGACGTCCGCTTCAGGACCAGGTGCGCGCCCTTGGACAGACGGATGGAGGGCGCCGCGTTCGGGTCCTCCATCCGGCGCAGGTGGTCGACCCAGGGGCCGGTCGCGTTCAGCACCAGGCGGGCGTTGACGCCGAACTCGTCGCCGGACAGCCGGTCCCTGAGGTCGGCGCCGGTGACCCGGCCCCTGGTGAAGCGCAGCCCGGTGACCTCCGCGTGGTTGAGGACGACCGCGCCCGCCTCGACGGCCGCGCGGACCGTCATCAGCGCCATGCGGGCGTCGTTCATCTGGTCGTCGCCGTAGACGGCCACGGCCTTGAGG
Source organism: Streptomyces canarius (assembly GCF_014650735.1). Lineage (NCBI taxonomy): Bacteria > Bacillati > Actinomycetota > Actinomycetes > Kitasatosporales > Streptomycetaceae > Streptomyces > Streptomyces canarius. Next base: position 324,094 of record NZ_BMVN01000002.1, on the reverse strand, counting down.
TTCTCGGTGCGCAGCTCGGGCACGTCCTGCGCCGCCTTGGCGGGGGAGAGCAGGTGGCCGACGCCGTCGCCGAACGCGGAGAGCGCGGAGTAGGCGAAGACGCCCGCGCCGAGCTTCGCCGCGCCGTGCGGCCCGCCCTTGTACACGGGGAGGTAGAAGGTGAGCGGGTTCGCCAGGTGGGGGGCCACCTGGCGGGAGACCGCACGGCGCTCGAAGTGGTTCTCCGCCACCAGCTTCACCGCGCCGGTCTGGAGGTAGCGCAAGCCCCCGTGGAGCAGCTTGGAGGAGGCGGAGGAGGTGGCGCCGGCGAAGTCGCCGGCGTCGACCAGCGCCACCCTGAGGCCGGACTGCGCGGCGTGCCAGGCGGTGGAGATGCCCAGGATGCCGCCGCCGATCACAAGAAGGTCGTACGACGCCTTGGCGAGCTGCTCCCTGGTCTCGGCCCGGCTCGGGTTGGAACCGGAAGCCGGGTGCGTTCCCAGGGCGGGCACGGTCTGCAGGGTGGACTGACTGGTCATGTCGGGTACTTACTCCTCGTCAGAGATGGCTGAGCCGGAAGGGCCGCTCAGCTCTCGTCTTCGAGCCAGCCCATGGTCCGGTCGACGGCCTTGAGCCAGTTCTTGTACTCACGGGCGCGGGTCTCCGCGTCCATGCGGGGGGTCCACTCGGCGGCCCGGCGCCAGTTGGCGCGCAGGTCGTCGGTGCTGTTCCAGAAGCCGACGGCGAGACCGGCGGCGTAGGCGGCGCCGAGGCAGGTGGTCTCGGCGACCATCGGGCGCACCACCGGTGCGTCGAGGACGTCGGCGAGGGTCTGCATCAGCAGGTTGTTGGCGGTCATGCCGCCGTCGACCTTCAGGGTCACCAGCTCGTCGCCGGAGTCCTTGACCATGGCGTCGGCGATCTCCCGGGTCTGCCAGGCGGTGGCCTCCAGGACGGCGCGCGCGAGGTGCGCCTTGGTGACGTACCGGGTCAGGCCGGCGATCACACCGCGGGCGTCGGAGCGCCAGTGCGGGGCGAACAGGCCGGAGAAGGCCGGCACGAAGTAGGCGCCGCCGTTGTCCTCGACCGAGAGCGCGAGCGTCTCGATCTCGGCCGCGGTGGAGATCAGGCCCATCTGGTCGCGCATCCACTGCACCAGCGAGCCGGTGACGGCGATCGAGCCCTCCAGGGCGTAGACCGTCGGCTGGTCGCCGATCTTGTAGCCGACGGTGGTCAGCAGACCGGCGTAGGAGTTGATGATCTTGCTGCCGGTGTTCATCACCATGAAGGTGCCGGTGCCGTAGGTCGACTTGGTCTCGCCCTCGGAGAAGCAGGTCTGGCCGAACAGGGCCGCCTGCTGGTCACCGAGCGCGGAGGCGACCGGGATGCCGCCGAGCAGGTCGCCGAGCTTGCCGCCCGTGATCTCGCCGTAGACCTCGGCGGAGGAGCGGATCTCGGGCAGGATCTGCTCCGGCACGCCGATGGACTCGCAGATCTTCTCGTCCCACTGCATCGTGTGCAGGTTCATGAGGAGGGTGCGGGAGGCGTTGGTGACGTCGGTCACGTGCTTGCCGCCGTTGACACCGCCGGTCAGGTTCCAGATGACCCAGGTGTCCATGGTGCCGAAGAGGATGTCACCGGCCTCGGCGCGCTCCTTCAGGCCCTCGACGTTGTCGAGCAGCCAGCGGGCCTTGGGCCCGGCGAAGTAGGAGGCCAGCGGCAGGCCCGTCTCGCGGCGGAAGCGGTCCTGGCCGACGTTGCGGCCCAGCTCCTTGCAGAGCGCGTCGGTGCGGGTGTCCTGCCAGACGATGGCGTTGTGGACGGGCTCACCGGTGTTCTTGTCCCACAGCACGGTGGTCTCGCGCTGGTTGGTGATGCCGATGGCCTTGATGTCGTCCCGGGTGATGCCGGCCTTGGCGATGGCGCCGGCGACGACTTCCTGGACGTTGGTCCAGATCTCGTTGGCGTTGTGCTCGACCCAGCCCGGCTTCGGGAAGATCTGCTCGTGCTCCTTCTGGTCGACGGAGACGATGCGGCCGTCCCGGTCGAAGACGATGCAGCGCGAGGAGGTCGTGCCCTGGTCGATCGCCGCGATGAAGGGGCCTGCGGTGTGGGCGTCGGTCACTGTGTGCTCCTGGAAGATCCGTGGTGAGGGGGCTGTACGTACGGCGCGTGCTCGAAGACTCGGTGCTTCGTCAGGCTTCTCAAGAGGCTTCTCAAGCAAAGGCGACGTTGTAGATACCTGCACCGATGGCGGCGCCGATCAGCGGACCGACCACCGGGATCCAGGCGTAGCTCCAGTCGGAACCGCCCTTGTTGGGCAGGGGCAGCAGGGCGTGCACGATGCGCGGGCCCAGGTCACGGGCCGGGTTGATCGCGTAGCCCGTCGGGCCGCCGAGCGACAGACCGATCGCCACGACCACGAGCGCGGTGATCAGACCGCCGAGGACGCCGAGGCCGTTGCCCTTGTCGTTCAGGCCCTGGGTGAGGACCGCGAGGATCAGCACGACCGTGCCGATGATCTCCGTGGCGAGGTTCTGCACCGCGTTCCGGATCTCCGGGCCGGTGGAGAAGATGCCGAGCACCGGGCCGGCGCCCTGCTCCTCGGCCTCGACCGCCTTGGCCGCCGTGGCCTGCGCGCCCGGGCCGCCGACGATCTCCTTGTCGGTCAGGTGCGCGTAGAACTGGCCGTAGTAGGTGACCCACACCAGGGCCGCGCCGATCATCGCGCCGAGCAGCTGGCCGGCGAAGTAGGTCGGAACGTTGCTCCAGTCGCCGTCCTTGATGGCCAGGGCGACGGTGACGGCCGGGTTGAGGTGGGCGCCGGACAGCGGTCCGGAGATGTAGACGGCCGTCATGACGGCGAAGCCCCACCCGAAGGCGATGGCGAGCCAACCGGCGTTACGGGCCTTGGAGGCCTTCAGCGTCACGGCGGCGCAGACGCCGCCGCCGAGCAGGATGAGTATGGCGGTACCGATGGTCTCGCCGATGAAGATGTCGGAGCTGGACACCCGCGACTCCTTTGTCCTTCGTCCAGGGGTAAGCCGAACCCCGGTCCCAGCGGGGGTTCTGGCGCCCTCGGGGGTGAGAGCGATGCCGGCCCTTGGCGTTGTCACACTCTAGCGCGTATTGCCGGAAGGTGTTCGACAATGCCGACCGATGGACGGGAGTCTCGCTTCGGCGTTACACGTGAGTCAAGAGTTCTGTTATCGAAAACAGGATCGTTATTGATCGTTGCGGGTTATCAACGTTCGTGCACGGGCGTACGATCTAGCCGTTTTTGCCGATTTCAGGGTAGATCGACGACCGGAACGCCGCCTGGCGTCCCGGTCGTCCCGGTTCCGTTGGTTCCCCGCTCGTGCCCGCGGTCAGAACCGCCCGGCGCCCAGATCACGGGAGACCGCGCGGGCGCAGTCGCGCACCGCGGCGATCAGCTCCGGACGCAGCTCGCCCTCCCGGCACAGCCGCTCCACCGCGCCGGTGATGCCGACCGCGCCCACCGGCATCCGGCGCCGGTCGTGGATGGGCGCGGCGATCGACGCCACGCCCTCCCAGGTCTCCTCCACGTCGGCCGCGTACCCACGCGCGCGCGTGACGTCGAGGAGGTGCTCGAAGTCGCCGGGGTCGCACACCGTGCGGTCCGTGAAGGCCTTCCGCTCGGTGTCCAGCGCCTCGCTGTGCGCGACCGGGTCGTAGGCGGACAGCACCTTGCCCAGGGCCGTGGAGTGCAGCGGCTGCATGGCCCCGATCTCCAGCACCTGCCGGCTGTCGTCGGGCCGGAAGACGTGGTGCACGATCAGGACGCCCTGCTGGTGCAGGACGCCCAGGTACACGCTCTCCCCGCTGGACCTGGCCAGGTCGTCGGTCCACACCAGCGCCCGCGCGCGCAGTTCGTGCACGTCGAGATAGGTCGTGCCGAGGCGCAGCAGCTCCGCGCCCAGCTGGTAGCGCCCGGAGGTGTCGTCCTGCTCCACGAACCCCTCCTGCTGGAGGGTGCGCAGGATGCCGTGGGCGGTGCCCTTGGCGAGGCCCAGTGACGAGGCGATGTCCGACAGGCCGAGCCGCCGCTCGCCGCCCGCGAGCAGCCGCAGCATCGCCGCCGCCCGTTCGAGCGACTGGATGTTCCGTGCCATCGCCGTCCTGCCTCCGTCCCCTTCGACCTGCCGCGGTGCCGTTTGGAAATCACCGTTCGGCAATGTCGAACACTACCGGTCCATGCCGACCTCCCGCTAATGGTCGGACGGCACCTGTTACATCACGCGGGATCCATGCGTGGCACACGGCCCGTTCGCGTCCGTCTCGTGGACGCCGCTGCCCATCCAAGCCCACTCCGGTTACTCTGGCGCCGTGCGGCAGTCCGGCCGGTCCGGGCAGCCGCATAGCCGACAGCCGTCGCATTCCAGGGAGCCCTTACATGGCCTCGTTGCCAACGTCCCCTTCCGCCGACAGCCGGACCCGTGTGTCCGCGCTCCGTGAGGCACTCGCCACCCGAGTGGTGGTCGCCGACGGAGCCATGGGCACGATGCTCCAGGCCCAGGAGCCCACCCTTGAGGACTTCCAGAACCTCGAAGGCTGCAACGAGGTCCTCAACATCACCCGCCCCGACATCGTCCGCTCCGTCCACGAGGCGTACTTCGCCGTGGGCGTCGACTGCGTCGAGACCAACACCTTCGGGGCCAACCACGCGGCCATGGCGGAGTACGACATCGCCGACCGGGTCCACGAACTCTCCGAGGCCGGCGCCCGTATCGCCCGGGAGACCGCGGACGGGTTCTCCGCCCGCGACGGCCGGCCCCGCTGGGTCCTCGGCTCCATCGGCCCCGGCACCAAGCTGCCCACCCTCGGCCACATCGGGTTCACCACCATCCGGGACGGCTTCCAGGCGAACGCCGAGGGCCTGCTCACCGGCGGCGCCGACGCCCTGATCGTCGAGACCACCCAGGACCTGCTCCAGACCAAGGCGTCCGTCCTCGGCGCCCGGCGGGCCATGGAGCGCCTCGGCACCGAGGTCCCGCTGCTCTGCTCGATGGCCTTCGAGACCACCGGCACCATGCTGCTCGGCTCCGAGATCGGCGCCGCGCTCACCGCGCTGGAGCCGCTCGGCATCGACATGATCGGCCTGAACTGCTCGACCGGCCCGGCCGAGATGAGCGAGCACCTGCGCTACCTCACCCGGCACTCCCGCATCCCGCTGCTGTGCATGCCGAACGCGGGCCTGCCCATCCTCACCAAGGACGGTGCCCACTTCCCGCTCGACGCCGAGGGCCTGGCGGACGCCCAGGAGAACTTCGTACGCGACTACGGCCTCTCCCTCATCGGCGGCTGCTGCGGCACCACCCCCGAGCACCTGCGCCAGGTCGTGCAGCGGGTGCGGGACCTCGCCCCGCCCGAGCGCGACCCGCGCCCCGAGCCGGGCGCCGCCTCCCTCTACCAGTCGGTGCCGTTCCGCCAGGACACCTCGTACCTGGCCATCGGCGAGCGCACCAACGCCAACGGCTCCAAGAAGTTCCGCGAGGCCATGCTGGAGGGCCGCTGGGACGACTGTGTGGAGATGGCCCGGGAGCAGATCCGCGAGGGCGCGCACCTGCTCGACCTGTGCGTGGACTACGTCGGCCGGGACGGCGTCGCCGACATGGAGGAACTGGCCGGCCGCTTCGCCACCGCCTCCACCCTGCCGATCGTCCTGGACTCCACCGAGGTCGACGTCATCAGGGCCGGCCTGGAGAAGCTGGGCGGCCGTGCGGTGATCAACTCGGTGAACTACGAGGACGGCGACGGCCCCGACTCCCGGTTCGCCAAGGTCACGCGGCTGGCGCGGGAGCACGGCGCCGCGCTCATCGCGCTCACCATCGACGAGGAGGGCCAGGCCCGCACCCCGGAGAAGAAGGTCGAGATCGCCGAACGGCTGATCGCCGACCTGACCGGGAACTGGGGCATCCATGAGGAGGACATCCTCATCGACACCCTGACCTTCACCATCTGCACCGGTCAGGAGGAGTCCCGCAAGGACGGCATCGCCACCATCGAGGCGATCCGCGAGCTGAAGCGGCGCCACCCGGCGGTGCAGACCACACTGGGCCTGTCGAACATCTCCTTCGGCCTCAACCCGGCCGCCCGCATCCTGCTGAACTCCGTCTTCCTGGACGAGTGCGTCAAGGCCGGCCTGGACTCGGCGATCGTGCACGCCTCCAAGATCCTGCCGATCGCCCGGTTCAGCGAGGAGGAGGTCGCCACCGCCCTCGACCTGATCCACGACCGCCGCGCCGAGGGCTACGACCCCCTCCAGAAGCTCATGCAGCTCTTCGAGGGCGCCACGGCGAAGTCCCTGAAGGCCGGCAAGGCCGAGGAACTGGCCGCGCTGCCCCTGGAGGAGCGGCTCAAGCGCCGCATCATCGACGGCGAGCGCAACGGCCTGGAAGCCGACCTGGACCAGGCGCTCCAGGACCGCCCGGCGCTCGACATCGTCAACGAGACCCTGCTGGACGGCATGAAGGTCGTCGGCGAGCTGTTCGGCTCCGGCCAGATGCAGCTGCCCTTCGTCCTCCAGTCCGCCGAGGTCATGAAGGCAGCCGTCGCCTACCTCGAACCGCACATGGAGAAGTCGGACGCCGAGGGCAAGGGCACGATCGTGCTCGCGACCGTGCGCGGCGACGTGCACGACATCGGCAAGAACCTCGTCGACATCATCCTGTCCAACAACGGCTACAACGTCGTCAACCTGGGCATCAAGCAGCCGGTCTCCGCGATCCTGGAGGCGGCCGAGGAACACCGGGCCGACGTCATCGGCATGTCCGGGCTCCTGGTGAAGTCCACGGTGATCATGAAGGAGAACCTGGAGGAGCTGAACCAGCGCGGCCTCGCCGCCCGCTTCCCGGTCATCCTCGGCGGCGCAGCCCTCACCCGGGCCTATGTCGAACAGGACCTGCACGAGATCTACGAGGGCGAGGTCCGCTACGCCCGCGACGCCTTCGAGGGCCTGCGCCTGATGGACGCCCTCATCGGCGTCAAACGGGGCGTGCCCGGGGCGAAGCTGCCCGAGCTGAGGCAGCGCCGGGTGCGGGCCGCCGCCGTGGAGGCCGAGGAGCGCCCGGAGGAGGGCCACGTCCGCTCCGACGTCGCCACCGACAACCCGATCCCCGAGCCGCCGTTCTGGGGCACCCGGGTCGTCAAGGGCATCCAGCTCAAGGAGTACGCGAGCTGGCTGGACGAGGGCGCGCTGTTCAAGGGCCAGTGGGGCCTGAAGCAGGCCCGCACCGGTGAGGGCCCGACGTACGAAGAACTGGTCGAGACCGAGGGCCGGCCCCGGCTGCGCGGCCTGCTCGACCGGCTCCAGACCGAGAACCTCCTGGAAGCGGCCGTCGTCCACGGCTACTTCCCCTGCGTGTCCAAGGACGACGACCTGATCATCCTGGACGACCAGGGCAACGAGCGCACCCGCTTCACCTTCCCGCGCCAGCGCCGCGGCCGGCGCCTGTGCCTGGCCGACTTCTTCCGCCCGGAGGAGTCGGGCGAGACGGACGTCGTCGGCCTCCAGGTCGTCACCATCGGCTCGCGCATCGGCGCCGAGACGGCGAAGCTCTTCGAGGCCAACGCCTACCGCGACTACCTCGAACTGCACGGCCTGTCCGTCCAGTTGGCCGAGGCCCTCGCCGAGTACTGGCACGCCCGCGTGCGCGCCGAACTCGGCTTCGGCGGGGAGGACCCGGCCGCCATCGAGGACATGTTCGACCTGAAGTACCGGGGAGCCCGCTTCTCCCTCGGCTACGGCGCCTGCCCCGACCTGGAGGACCGCGCCAAGATCGCGGAACTGCTCAAGCCGGAGCGGATCGGCGTCCACCTGTCCGAGGAGTTCCAGCTCCACCCCGAGCAGTCCACGGACGCGATCGTGATCCACCACCCGGAGGCGAAGTACTTCAACGCACGGTGAGGCGTGTCTCACCCAGCAGACTGATCGGACAAGTCGTACACTGGTCGGTCCACTGCAGGCCGGTTCCCCGCCCGGGAACCGGCCTGGTCGTCCCTCAAGGAGGTGCGCCCGGATGACCAGTACGGTCCCCGCGCTCGGAACCCGTACAGCCGAAGGCTCCGCCCTTCAGGCGGTGCTGCTCGACATGGACGGCACCCTGGTGGACACCGAGGGCTTCTGGTGGGACGTCGAGGTGGAGGTCTTCGCCGCCCTCGGCCACACCCTGGACGATTCCTGGCGGCACGTCGTGGTCGGCGGCCCCATGACCCGCAGCGCCGGCTTCCTCATCGAGGCGACCGGCGCCGACATCACCCTCGCGGAACTCAGCGTGCTGCTCAACGAGGGCTTCGAGGACCGGATCGGCCGCACGCTGCCGCTGATGCCGGGCGCCTCCCGGCTGCTCGGCGAACTGCACCTGCACGGAGTCCCCACGGCGCTGGTCTCCGCCTCCCACCGGCGCATCATCGACCGTGTGCTGTCCGTGCTCGGGCCGCACCACTTCTCCCTCTCCATCGCCGGGGACGAGGTCTCCCGCACCAAGCCCTTCCCGGACCCGTACCTGCTCGCCGCCGCCGGACTCGGTGCGGATCCGGCCAGATGCGCCGTGGTCGAGGACACCGCCACCGGCGTCGCCGCCGCCGAGGCCGCGGGCTGCCGGGTGGTCGCCGTCCCCTCCGTGGCCCCCATCGGCCCGGCCGAGGGACGCACCGTCGTCTCGTCCCTGGAAGAGGTCGACCTGGCATTCCTGCGGGGTCTGATGACGGAAATGCGCTAGCCGTTCACCCAGCGTGTTAACGTCATTGGCGGCGCTGGACACATTTCCGGGGAAGTACACCCGAGGGGAATTCGCCGGGAGCGGGGCGGCCGAATTCCGCTGACTGGCCGCACAGTTGGGTGTGTGACGTTCCCCACGCCGATGGGGCTCGACAATGTTGGCCAAGTGTGCTGACCTGCCCTGCCCGTGATGCTGCCGCGCGACCTTGTGTCCCGATTGATGGGAAGCTGCACTAATCCTGCCGCTGTCGGGTTTTCGGTGTGTCCGCGGCCGGTTCCACTGCGTGATGGGGGGTCAACTCACGCGGCTGTGAACCCGGCTGCGGGCGCGGACTAATCTCGTCGCGAGAACATCGCCGAGAACCCCCGTGATCCGCCGCGTCACCCCTGCATGCCGGATACACGGACCCGAACAGCTCTGGAGAAACTCCCGCATGAACCGCAAGACTTTGGTGCTGCCGGCGCTGGCCGGCCTGCTCACCCCGGTTCTCGCCGCGTGCGGCGGAACCGACAGCGGGAGCAAGAGCGGTGACGCCATCGTCGTCGGTACCACGGACCAGTTCACGGCCACCAAGGAAGCCCCGGCGCCCCTCGACCCGGCCTATACCTACGACACCAGCACCTGGAACATCCTGCGTCCGACGGTGCAGACCCTCATGATCGTGCCCAAGAACGAGGGAAGCCCGGTGCCGGAGGCTGCCGAAAGCTGCAACTTCACCGACAGCGGCAGCGAGCGCTACGCCTGCAAGTTGCGGGAGGGCCTGAAGTTCGCCAACGGCGACGCGGTCACGGCCGCGGACGTCAAGTACTCCATCGAGCGAGTCCTGCGCATCAAGGCCGACACGGGTGTTGCCACACTGCTGAACACCATCGACACCATCGAGACGCAGGGCGACCGCGAGGTCGTCTTCCACCTCAAGACGGCAGACGCCACCTTCCCGTACAAGCTCTCCACGCCGGTCGCCGGCATCCTCGACCCCGAGAGCTACGCCAAGGACAAGCTGCGCGACGGCTTCGAGGTCGACGGCTCCGGCCCGTACACCCTCAAGGCCGACGTCAAGAACAACACGATCACCACGGTCACCTACACCAGGAACCCCACGTACAAGGGCAGCCTGGAGGTGAACAACGACAAGGTCGAGATCCGCGCCTTCCCCGACGCCGACGCCATGGGCGCCGCGATCGACAAGGGCGACATCGACGTCATGATCCGCACCATGTCGCCCGCGCAGATCCAGAAGCTGGACGCCGGCACCGACGAGAACGTCGACCTGGTCGACATGCCCGGCCTGGAGATCCGCTACCTGGGCTTCGACACCGAAGCGCCCACCGTCAAGTCCAAGGCCGTGCGCCAGGCCATGGCCCAGCTCATCAACCGTGACGAGCTGGTGTCCAAGGTCTACGGCACCCAGGCCGAGCCGCTGTACTCGCTGGTCCCCGCCACCATCACGGGCCACTCCAACTCGTTCTTCAACAAGTACGGCAACCCCAGCGTCGACAAGGCCAAGTCGCTGCTCACCAAGGCCGGCATCACCACCCCGGTCAAGCTGACCCTGCACTACACCACCGACCACTACGGCTCGGCCACCAAGCAGGAGTTCGAGGTGTTGCAGAAGCAGCTCAACGACAGCGGCCTGTTCGACGCCTCCATCCAGGGCCACCCCTGGAAGACCTTCCTGCCCTCCGAGCTGAAGGGCAAGTACGACGTCTACGGCATGGGTTGGTTCCCCGACTTCGCGGACCCGGACAACTTCCTGGCGCCCTTCCTCGACAAGGACAACATCCTCGGCTCCCCCTACAGCAACACCACCATCCAGCACACGCTGATCCCGCAGTCCCGCCGTGAGGCCGACCGGTTGGCCGCCTCCAAGAGCGTGACCCAGATCCAGGACATCCTGGCCGAGGACGTCCCGATCCTGCCGCTGTGGCAGGGCAAGCAGTACGTCGCCGCACGGAGCGGCATCACGGGCGTGTCCTACGCCCTCAACTCCTCCTCGGTACTCCAGCTGTGGGAGCTCGGCCGCGGAGCCAGCGACTGACGGCTCCTGGGAACTCGCTGAGAACCGACGCCCGGTACGGCGAAGGCGCCCTCCCCCACCAGGGGAGGGCGCCTTCGCCGTCGTACGGTCCTACTGCGCGCCGGGGCGCACCAGACCGCTCTCGTACGCGTACACCGCGGCCTGCACCCGGTCCCTGAGCCCCAGCTTGGTGAGCACATGGCCCACATGCGTCTTCACGGTCGTCTCGCTGACGAACAGGTCGGCCGCGATCTCGGCGTTGGACAGCCCGCGCGCCACCAGCTTCAGGACCTCCACCTCGCGGTCGGTGAGGGTGTGCAGGGTGTCCGGCACCGGCTCCTCACCGGACGGCAGATGCGTGGCGTACTTGTCGAGCAGCCGCCGGGTGATGCTCGGCGCGAGCATGGCCTCGCCGGCCGCGACCACCCGGATCGCCTGCACCAGCTCGTTGGCGGGCGCGTCCTTGAGCAGGAAGCCGCTGGCCCCGGCGCGCAGCGCCTCCACCACGTACTCGTCCAGGTCGAACGTGGTCAGCACCAGCACCTTGGCCGGGCCGTCCCGGCCGGGACCGGTGATCTGCCGGGTGGCCTCCACACCGTCCATCCGCGGCATCCGGATGTCCATGAGCACGACATCGGGCTGCAACGCGCGCACCTGGTCGAGGGCCTGTAGGCCGTCACCGGCCTCGCCGACGACCGCGATGTCCTGCTCGGCCTCCAGGATCATCCGGAAACCGGTACGCAGCAGGGGCTGGTCGTCGACCAGTAGGACACGGATGGCCACGTGACACTCCTTCGCTAGTCCGGCCCCATTCTGCCCTGCCGGCGTATCCCGGGTTCACACGGTCCGGGGCCCGGGCGCTGTGACCGGCAGCGGGTAGGGCGGGGGAGTGCCGCCGAACTCCGGGCAGTGCGCCTGGTGGTCGCACCAGCCGCACAGCTTGGTGGGCCGGGGCCGCCAGTTCCCGGTCTCCGTGGCCTGTCTGATGGCCTCCCACAGCGCGTGCAGCTTGCGCTCCACCCGCTCCAGGTCGGCGAGGACGGGGTCGTAGGTCAGCACGTCCCCGCTGCCCAGGTAGACGAGCTGGAGCCGGCGCGGGACGACCCGCTTCAGCCGCCACACCACGAGGGCGTAGAACTTCATCTGGAACAGCGCGCCCTCGGCGTACTCGGGGCGGGGGGCCTTGCCCGTCTTGTAGTCGACGATCCGCACCTCGCCGGTCGGCGCCACGTCCACCCGGTCGATGATCCCGCGCAGCCGCAGACCCGACTCCAGCTCGGCCTCCACGAACAGCTCGCGCTCGGCCGGCTCCAGCCGCGTCGGGTCCTCCAGCGTGAACCAGCGCTCCACGAGCCGCTCGGCCTCGGCGAGCCATCCGGCCAGCCGCTGCCCCTCGGGGTCGTCGGCGAACAGCTCGGTCACCTCCGGGCGGCTCTCGCGCAGCCGGTCCCACTGCCCCGGGACCAGCGCCTTGGCGCGCGGCGCGGTCCGCTCCCCGGCGGGCGCGTCGAACAGCCGCTCCAGCACGGCGTGCACCAGTGTGCCCCGCGTCGCCGCCTCGCTCGGCTTCTCCGGCAGCCGGTCGATCACGCGGAACCGGTACAGCAGCGGGCACTGCATGAAGTCACTGGCCCGGGAGGGCGACAAGGAGGTCGGCGCGGCGGCGCTCCGCTCCTCGCCCGTGCCGCCCGCGGCCGGGGCCGTCCGCGGCGCCGCTTCCCCGGCCGGTTCCGTGGCCGCGGGCATCGCGGGGTCCGGCGTCCGGGGCGGGGTGGCCGGGGGCGTCTGCACGGCGCCGCCCGGCTGGGCCGCCGCCTCGTCGATGCTGCTGTCCATGTCCACAGACCTTACGGCCCACCACTGACAGTGACCCAGCCGCCACCCGCGTCCACCGCGCGTCCTCGGGGCGAACACAGGGGGTGCCGGGGCGATACGTGCCACCAGGGCCGCATACCATCGACAGGAGACCCTTCCGTCCGGCAGGTGCGGAAGGACGCTTCGAACGAGGGGACACCGTGGACGTGAGCGGCGGAAGCGGGCAGCCGCGGTCCGGCAACGACGAGCCGGCCGAGCACTCCGCTGACCCTACGGCCCCGGCGACCGGACCCACCGACCCCCCAGGCCCGGAGCCCGGACCCCCGCGCGCCGACCGGGCCGGGAACGGCACGGAGGAGTCCGCACCGACGCCCACCGCACGCGACGGCGCCGCCGGCCGGCCGACGGAAGAGGCCACGGCGGGCAGTCCCGGTACCGACGGCACGGGCGACCGGAACGGCAGTCCCGGCAGCGACGGCACGGGCGAGGGGAACAGTACGGACGACCGTACGAGCGGCAGCACCCCCGGCACGGCCGCGGCCCCCACGCCCGACGCGGAGAGCGCACCCGGTGTCCCCGTCCCGCCCGAGCCGCACCACCGGACCCCGGACCACACCCCCCGGCCCGCCCCCGCCCACACCCCCACGCACCACGCTGCCGCCCCCGAGCACCGTTCCCTCGCCCACTCCGGCATCGCCAAGGGTGAGCCGCCCGAGCCGCGGCCCAAGGAACCCGGTGGCGGCATCCTCATGGGCCGCCCCTTCGGCGTCCCCGTCTACGTCGCGCCGAGCTGGTTCCTCGTCGCCGCGCTGATCACCTGGGTCTTCGGCGGACAGCTCGACCGCGTGCTGCCCGAGCTGGGCGCCGCCCGCTACCTGGTCTCCCTCTTCTTCGCGGTCGCCTTCTACGCCTCCGTCCTGGTCCACGAGCTGGCCCACACCGTCGCCGCGATCCGCTTCAAGCTCCCGGTGCGCCGCATCCAGCTCCAGTTCTTCGGCGGCGTCTCGGAGATCGAGAAGGAGGCCGAGACCCCGGGCCGGGAGTTCGTGCTGGCCTTCGTCGGCCCGCTGCTCTCCCTCGTCCTGGCCGGCCTGTTCTACCTCGCCATGAAGCCGGTGGAGCCCGGCACCGTGCCCGGCGTCCTGCTGGCCGGGCTGATGGTCTCCAACCTCATCGTGGCGATCTTCAACCTCCTGCCCGGCCTCCCCCTCGACGGCGGCCGCATGCTCCGCGCCGTCGTCTGGAAGATCAGCGGCAAGCCGATGACCGGCACGGTCGCCGCCGCCTGGGTCGGCCGCGCCCTCGCCGTCTCCGTCCTGATCGGCCTGCCCCTGCTCAACCAGTCCGGCGCCTTCGGCGGCAGCAGTGAGGACGTGGGCGGCATGGACACCGTCACCGACGCCCTGCTCGCCGCCATCCTCGCCGCGATCATCTGGACCGGTGCCGGCAACAGCCTGCGCATGGCCCGGCTGCGCGAACACCTCCCCGAGCTGCGCGCCCGCACCCTCACCCGGCGGGCCGTGCCGGTGGAGAACGACACCCCGCTCTCCGAGGCGTTGCGCCGCGCCAACGCCGCCGGGGCCCGCGCCCTGGTCGTGGTCGACGCCGACGGCACCCCGCTCTCGCTGGTCCGCGAGGCCGCCATCGTCGGCGTACCCGAGCACCGCCGTCCCTGGGTCGCCGTCAGCGGCCTCGCCCAGGAGCTGACCGACGGCATGCGGGTCTCCGCCGAGCTGGCCGGTGAAGAACTGCTGGACGTGCTGCGCGCCACCCCGGCCACCGAGTACCTGGTGGTCGAGGAGACCGGCGAGATCTACGGCGTCCTGTCGGCCGCCGACGTGGAACGGGCCTTCGTCAGGGCGATGGCAAGGCCGGCCTGACAGCGCCCGGAGCCGGGGCGCCCCGCGAGGACCGCGGGGAACCGCACGCCAGGCCGCACCCGGCCCGCACCGTCCGTACGCACGCTCGCCCCCCACCCCCTCCGCCGGTCAAGCCCCCGGCAGGGAACCGGTAGGCTGGTCACATGTCCGAACCGACCGGTGCCGCCCGCAGGCGCGGGCCCTTCAAGGTCGGGGACCAGGTACAGCTGACCGACCCCAAGGGTCGCCACTACACGTTCACGCTCGAAGCCGGGAAGAACTTCCACACCCACAAGGGCTCCTTCCCGCACGACGAACTGATCGGCGCTCCCGAGGGCAGCGTTGTCCGGACCACCGGCAACGTCGCCTACCTCGCGCTGCGCCCCCTGCTCCCCGACTACGTCCTGTCCATGCCCCGCGGGGCAGCCGTCGTCTACCCGAAGGACGCGGGGCAGATCCTCGCCTTCGCCGACATCTTCCCCGGCGCCCGCGTCGTGGAGGCCGGCGTCGGCTCCGGCTCGCTCAGCAGCTTCCTGCTGCGGGCCATCGGCGACCAGGGCATGCTGCACTCCTACGAGCGCCGCGAGGACTTCGCCGACATCGCCCGGCAGAACGTGGAGCGCTACTTCGGCGGCCCGCACCCCGCCTGGCAGCTCACCGTCGGCGACCTCCAGGACAACCTGTCCGACACCGACGTCGACCGCGTCATCCTCGACATGCTCGCCCCCTGGGAGTGCCTGGAGGCCGTCTCCAAGGCGCTCGTCCCGGGCGGCATCCTGTGCTGCTACGTGGCCACCACCACCCAGCTCGCCCGGACCGTGGAGTCCATCCGGGAGATCGGCTGCTTCAACGAGCCGACCGCCTGGGAGACCATGATCCGCAACTGGCACATCGAGGGCCTGGCCGTCCGCCCGGACCACCGGATGATCGGCCACACCGGCTTCCTGCTGACCGCCCGCCGCCTCGCGGACGGCGTCGAGCCGCCCATGCGCCGCCGCCGCCCCGCCAAGGGCGCCTACGGCGAGGACTACGCCGGACCGAACGCCGACGGCGGCGCCGGCCGCTGACCGGGCGCACACCGGTACAACGCGAGGGCGCCGTGCCCGAGTTCCCGACCGCATCCGGGAACTCGGCCACGGCGCCCTTTCGTTGACCCGGCACCAGCAGCGACGCCTCCCACGCGCGCGCGTGCGGCCTGCGCGGGATCCGGCGGGAATCCCGGACCCCGCCGTTCCCGCGCACTGTGACGTGTGGCACCATGCAGCCCATCCCACCGGCACAGCCCTCACAGGAGACGCTCCTCGTGCAGCAATCCGCCGTTCCGGAGCTCGCGCACACCCAGACCCGGCCCATCCACTGGGTCGCCACCGCCACGGCCGTCGCGGGTGTCGTGGCCCTCTCCTCCGTCGTCCAGCCCGGATCGGCCACGGCCGCCCAGTCCGCCCCCGCCGCCAGGGGCAGGTCCGCCGCCGCGGCCGTCGCGCCGCCCGGCACGGCCGGAGTGCGGTTCCCGCTGGACTGCGGCCCCGTGAAGGCGGTGGTCGTCAAGAAGGCCACCGGGGACCTGGACGGCGACGGCAGACCGGAGACCGTCGCGGTGGTGCACTGCGACGCCCCCATGGGCACCCCGCCCGACGGGGTCTACGTCCTCACCCGCTCCGCGGACGGCGGCAAGCCCCGCGTGGTCGCCACCCTCGTCGAACCGAAGGAGCGGCTCACGGTCACCGACTTCGCGCTCCGCGCGCGTGCGGTCTCCGCCACGCTGCTCGGCTACTCCTCGGACGCCGTGCCCAGTTGCTGCCCGGACGTGAAGACCCCGGCCTCGTGGCGGTGGAACGGCAGCGCCTTCCTCCGCTCCACCCCGGCCGGGACCCGGAGCGTCTGAACCGGGCTCACTCCGCGTCGGGCCCGTACACCTCGACCTTGTCCGAAACCCGGCGTACGTGGATGCACTCCCCGGGGCACTCCTTCGCCGAGTCCACCACGTCGGTCAGCAGCGGCAGCGGCACCGGCGTGGTCGCCCCGGGGGCCTGGAGCAGCTCGTCGTCCGCGCCCTTCACATAGGCCAGCCCGTCGATGTCCAGCTCGAACACCTCGGGGGCGTACTGGGCGCAGATCCCGTCGCCGGTACACAGGTCCTGGTCGATCCAGACCTCCAGCGCCTCGCCGCCCGGGGCCTCCTGCTGCACGGTCATCTCTCCTGCCGTCGGTTCGCCGGGCGGCTCCGGCACCCCGAGGGCCAGCCGGGTCCGCTCCAGCGGCTGTTGGACACCCCCGACCCTACCTCCGCCCGGTTTGTTGCCGTGTGGGACCGGTTCGGGGTTTCCGGCCCGGCCCGCTCGGGTACCAGCGCCGGACCGGGAAAGGGGTTCACCGGCGGCCGGGTCGATCACTTCAGGCCGCCGCGGCGGTGACACCATCCGCCGAAGCCGTCGCTCTGCGTGATGATCGTACCGCTCTGCGTGCTGCCCGTAAACGGGCCGATCGGTCGGGTGCGGACAACTCCGGTCAGTAATGAAGGGATTCGACCATGCCCTGCACGGAACAAGCTGCTTTCCCCTCACGTTGAGTGGGTATCCCCTCCGTGCGAGGGAGTGTGCACCGGGTGACCGACGACACACCTTGACAGTCTTTGTGATCTAGGGGTTTCAATCGACACCCACCCAGGTAGGGTCTGGAAGCGTCCAGCTCCCCTTGGAGGAGGTGAGGACCGTGGCAGCCCACGACGACGACATGAACCGCGGCATCCGCCCGGGACGCGGGTCCGACGACCCGGCCGGGCAGATCGCCTACCTTGAGCAGGAGATCGCCGTCCTGCGCCGCAAGCTCGCCGACTCTCCGCGCCACACGAGGATTCTCGAAGAGCGGATCGTCGAGTTGCAGACGAACCTGGCCGGCGTGTCCGCCCAGAACGAACGACTGGCCAACACCCTCCGTGAGGCCCGCGACCAGATCGTGGCCCTCAAGGAGGAGGTCGACCGGCTGGCCCAGCCGCCGGCCGGCTTCGGTGTCTTCCTGCAAGCCAACGAGGACGGCACCGCCGACATCTTCACCGGCGGCCGCAAGCTCCGGGTGAACGTCAGCCCCAGCGTCGAGGTCGACGAGCTGCGGCGCGGCCAGGAGGTCATGCTCAACGAAGCGCTCAACGTGGTCGAGGCCATGGAGTTCGAGCGCGTCGGCGACATCGTCACCCTCAAGGAGATCCTGGAGGACGGCGAGCGTGCCCTGGTGCTCGGGCACACCGACGAGGAGCGGGTGGTACGGCTCGCCGAGCCGCTGCTGGACGTCACCATCCGCCCCGGCGACGCGCTGCTGCTCGAACCCCGCTCCGGCTACGTCTACGAGGTCGTGCCCAAGAGCGAGGTCGAGGAACTGGTCCTCGAAGAGGTCCCCGACATCGGCTACGAGCAGATCGGCGGCCTCGGCAACCAGATCGAGGCCATCCGCGACGCGGTCGAGCTGCCGTACCTCTACCCGGACCTGTTCAAGGAGCACGAGCTGCGCCCGCCCAAGGGCGTCCTGCTCTACGGCCCCCCCGGCTGCGGCAAGACGCTGATCGCCAAGGCCGTGGCGAACTCGCTGGCCAAGAAGGTCGCCGAGGTCACCGGCCAGGCCGCGGGCAAGAGCTTCTTCCTGAACATCAAGGGCCCCGAGCTGCTCAACAAGTACGTCGGCGAGACCGAGCGGCAGATCCGCCTCGTCTTCCAGCGTGCGCGTGAGAAGGCCAGCGAGGGCACCCCCGTGATCGTCTTCTTCGACGAGATGGAGTCCCTCTTCCGCACCCGCGGCTCCGGTGTCAGCTCGGACGTGGAGAACACCATCGTCCCGCAGCTGCTCGCCGAGATCGACGGCGTGGAGGGCCTCCAGAACGTGGTCGTGATCGGCGCCTCCAACCGTGAGGACATGATCGACCCCGCCATCCTGCGCCCCGGCCGGCTCGACGTGAAGATCAAGATCGAGCGTCCGGACGCGGAGGCGGCGAAGGACATCTTCGGCAAGTACCTCACCGAGCGTCTGCCGCTGCACTCGGACGACCTCGCGGAACACGGCGGCGACAAGGGCTCCACGGTCCAGGGCATGATCCAGACCGCGGTCGAGCACATGTACGCCGAATCCGAGGAGAACCGCTTCCTGGAGGTCACCTACGCCAACGGCGACAAGGAAGTCCTCTACTTCAAGGACTTCAACTCCGGCGCCATGATCGAGAACATCGTGGGCCGCGCCAAGAAGATGGCGATCAAGGACTTCCTGGAGAAGAGCCAGAAGGGCCTCCGCGTCTCCCACCTGCTCCAGGCCTGCGTGGACGAGTTCAAGGAGAACGAGGACCTGCCCAACACCACCAACCCGGACGACTGGGCCCGGATCTCCGGAAAGAAGGGCGAGCGGATCGTGTACATCCGTACGCTCATCACCGGCAAGCAGGGCGCGGACACCGGACGCTCCATCGACACGGTGGCGAACACCGGTCAGTACCTGTAACGGCAGGGCGGCTGCGGGTGCCCTCGGCGGGTACCCGCAGCCGACTGTTTTTCGGGCCACGACCGGAGCAGCCAATGACGCAAATGATCTCCCCACCAGCGCAAAGGCGTTCTAGGCTCGTTCCTGCCGCCGAGTCGCGCCGTGCGGGGACGGGCACCGCACACGCACCGGAGCGCCAGCGGTACGTGAGCGGCGCCCACGACCGAGGGTGCCGCCGGGCAAGGAGGGCCGCATGACCGTACGGCGAGTAATGGGCATCGAGACGGAGTACGGGATCTCCGTCCCCGGCCACCCGAACGCCAATGCCATGCTCACCTCGTCCCAGATCGTCAACGCCTACGCGGCGGCGATGCACCGGGCCCGCCGGGCCCGCTGGGACTTCGAGGAGGAGAACCCGCTGCGCGACGCGCGAGGCTTCGACCTCGCCCGTGAGGCCGCCGACGCCAGCCAGCTCACCGACGAGGACATCGGCCTGGCCAATGTGATCCTCACCAACGGTGCGCGCCTCTACGTCGACCACGCCCACCCCGAGTACAGCGCGCCCGAGGTCACCAACCCCCGCGACGCCGTCCTGTGGGACAAGGCGGGCGAGCGGATCATGGCCGAGGCCGCCGAGCGGGCCGCGCAGCTGCCCGGCGCCCAGCCGATCCACCTCTACAAGAACAACACCGACAACAAGGGCGCCTCCTACGGCACGCACGAGAACTACCTGATGAAGCGGGAGACCCCCTTCTCGGACATCGTGCGCCACCTCACGCCCTTCTTCGTCTCCCGCCAGGTCTTCGCCGGAGCCGGCCGCGTCGGCATCGGTCAGGACGGGCACGAGCACGGCTTCCAGCTCAGCCAGCGCGCGGACTACTTCGAGGTCGAGGTCGGCCTGGAGACCACGCTCAAGCGGCCGATCATCAACACCCGCGACGAGCCGCACGCGGACGCCGAGAAGTACCGCCGGCTGCACGTGATCATCGGCGACGCGAATCTCTCCGAGATCTCGACGTACCTCAAGCTGGGCACGACCGCCCTGGTCCTGTCCATGATCGAGGACGGCTTCATCGCCGTGGACCTCGCCGTCGACCAGCCCGTACGCACCCTCCACCAGGTCTCGCACGACCCGTCGCTCAAGCGCCTCGTCACCCTGCGCAGCGGGCGCGCCCTCACCGCGGTCCAGTTGCAGATGGAGTACTTCGAGCTGGCCCGCAAGTACGTGGAGGAGCGCTTCGGCGCCGACGCCGACGACCAGACCAAGGACGTCCTCAGCCGCTGGGAGGACACCCTCACCCGGCTGGAGAACGACCCGATGAGCCTGGCCGGCGAGCTGGACTGGGTCGCCAAGCGGGAGCTGATGGAGGGCTACCGCCGCCGCGACGACCTGGACTGGGACGCGGCCCGGCTGCACCTGGTCGACCTCCAGTACGCCGACGTACGCGCCGAGAAGGGCCTGTACAACCGCCTGGCGGCCCGCGGGCGCATGAAGCGGCTGCTGGACGAGTCCGAGGTCGACAGGGCCCGTACGAAGCCGCCGGAGGACACGCGCGCGTACTTCCGCGGACGCTGCCTGGAGCAGTACGCGGACGACGTCGCGGCCGCCTCCTGGGACTCGGTCATCTTCGACCTCCCCGGCCGCGACTCGCTCCAGCGCGTTCCAACCCTGGAACCGCTACGCGGAACGCGAAATCACGTCAAGGAGCTCCTGGACCGCTGCCGTACCGCGGAAGACCTGGTCAGGGTCCTGTCCGGCGGGTGAGCGGAGCCAGGGGGGTACCCGGTGGGTCCGGGCGGCCGGGGTGGAAACCCCACCGCCCGGGAATCATCGGGGTGGCCCCCGTACGTTGGAGAAACTGCGGGGCCGATGTCGGACCCGGCTTGTAGGGTCTGATCATCACCGATCGGCAGGCGAACTGAGCGGGGTGAGGGTTATGGCAACCAAGGACACGGGCGGCGGTCAGCAGAAGGCCACGCGGTCCACCGAGGAGGTCGAGGAGCAGGCGCAGGACGCGCAGGCCTCGGAGGACCTCAAGGAGCGGCAGGAGAAGCTGTCGGACGACGTGGACTCCGTCCTGGACGAGATCGACGACGTCTTGGAGGAGAACGCAGAGGACTTCGTGCGAAGTTTCGTTCAAAAGGGCGGCCAGTAGGCCAGTTCTTCCTTCGAATCGAAGGCTGCGGGGGCGGGGTGGCAACCGAAGAAGGCGTGAAGCGCTGCTCGCGGTGCAAGCAGCACAAGCCGCGAGCAGCGTTCGCGCGAAACAAGGCGATGCGTGATGGGTTGCAGGCCTATTGCCGCGAGTGCGCGGCTGCCTATCACCAGCAACGGCAGGTGGCCAAGGGGCGCAACGTTCGCCCAAGGGTGGATGCGCCTCCGGGGCACAAGTTCTGCCGTACGTGTGGCCAGGTCAAGCCGCACAGTGAGTGGACGCGGAACCGCAGTGCCTCAGACGGTCTGGCGACGCTATGCAAGACATGCATGGCGGCGAAGGGGCGAGAGCACCACCTGAAGCGCAACTACGGCCTGACCGAGGCCGAGCGTGACACGTTGATCGCCTCTCAGCGGGGCCTGTGTGCGATCTGCCTGGACGCCCCGCCCGTGCATGTGGATCACTGCCACAAGACGGGTAGTGTCCGTGGCGTACTGTGCTTCAACTGCAACTCGGCCATCGGCAAATTGAGGGACGACCCCGAGGTTGGCCGTCGTGCCGTTGCCTACCTGGAAGGAAACTCGTGGAAGCCAACTCTCGTGGCACCGGGCGTCTACCAGCTGCCTTCCTGACGCCAGGATCTTCTTCGTTCATGGACTTCCTCGCCGAGCACCAGCCCGAGCTGCTGCCCGGCAACCGGCAGCTGCCTCCCACCAAGGGCGTGATCGAGGCGCCGCACGGCACGACCATCGTGGCCGTGACCTTCCCCGGCGGCGTGGTGCTCGCCGGTGACCGCCGGGCCACGATGGGCAATGTGATCGCGCAGCGGGACATCGAGAAGGTGTTCCCGGCCGACGAGTACTCGGCCGTCGGTATCGCCGGCACCGCCGGCCTGGCCGTCGAGATGGTCAAGCTCTTCCAGCTGGAGCTGGAGCACTTCGAGAAGGTCGAGGGCGCCCAGCTGTCCCTGGAGGGCAAGGCGAACCGGCTGTCGACCATGATCCGTTCCAACCTCGGCATGGCCATGCAGGGCCTGGCCGTGGTGCCCCTCTTCGCGGGGTACGACCTCGACCGCGAGAAGGGCCGCATCTTCTCCTACGACGTCACGGGCGGCCGTTCCGAGGAGCACAACTTCGCGGCGACGGGATCCGGCTCGATCTTCGCGCGCGGCGCGATGAAGAAGCTGTTCCGTGACGACCTGTCCGAGGAGCAGGCCACCACCTTCGTGGTGCAGGCGCTCTACGACGCGGCTGACGACGACTCGGCGACCGGCGGTCCCGATGTCGCCCGCCGGATCTACCCGATCATCACCGTGATCACCGAGGACGGCTTCCGCCGGCTCACCGAGGACGAGTCGTCCGAGATCGCCCGCGCGGTGCTCCAGAGGCGCCTGGAGGAGCCCGACGGCCCCAAGGCCGCCCTGCTCTGAGCGCGGGCCCGGTTCTTATCAAGGTGATCCAGTGACCATGACAGAAAGGGACGGATAACCGGTGTCGACGCCGTTCTATGTCTCACCCCAGCAGGCCATGGCCGACCGGGCGGAGTACGCCCGCAAGGGCATCGCCCGTGGCCGCAGCCTGGTCGTGCTGCAATACGCCGACGGCATCGTCTTCGTCGGCGAGAACCCGTCCCGCGCGCTGCACAAGTTCAGCGAGATCTACGACCGGATCGGCTTCGCGGCGGCCGGCAAGTACAACGAGTACGAGAACCTGCGCATCGGCGGTGTCCGCTACGCCGACCTGCGCGGCTACACCTACGACCGCGGCGACGTCACCGCCCGCGGCCTGGCCAACGTCTACGCCCAGACGCTGGGCACGATCTTCTCCTCCGCGGCCGAGAAGCCGTACGAGGTGGAGCTGGTGGTGGCCGAGGTGGGGGAGACCCCCGAGGGCGACCAGATCTACCGGCTGCCGCACGACGGCTCGATCGTGGACGAGCACGGCTCGGTCGCGGTGGGCGGCAACGCCGAGCAGATCAGCAGCTTCCTGGACCAGCGCCACCGCGACGGCATGAGCCTCGCGGAGGCCCTCAAGCTGGCCGTGCAGGCCCTGTCCCGGGACACCAACGGCAGCGAGCGGGAGATCCCCGCCGAGCGCCTGGAGGTCGCCGTCCTGGACCGCACGCGCCCGCAGAAGCGCAAGTTCAAGCGCATCGTCGGCCGCCAGCTCGCCCGTCTGCTGGCGGCGGACGGCGCGAGCACCGAGGCGGAGAGCGCGGACGGCTCCGAGGAGACCGAGGAGGAGTAGCCGCCTCCCGCACGTGTCGCCGGGTGCCCCGGCCGGAGATCCGGCCGGGGCACCCGGCTTTCACGCCGACGCGCCTGGCGGCGCCGTGGAGCCCCGGACGACCAGTCCCACGGGGATGTCCCCGCCCTCCGGCTCCCGGCCCTCCAGGACCGCCAGCAGGGCCCGCATGCCCCGTTCCCCGAACAGCTCGGCGTCCAGTCGTACCGTCGTGAGCTCGGGGTCGATCGCGGTGGCCAGGGCCAGGTCGTCCAGGCCGGTGACGGACATGTCGTCGGGGACGCGCAGCCCCAGGCGGCGCAGCGCCTTGTAGGCACCGGCGGCGAGCTTGTCGTCGTCGCAGACCACGGCCGTCGGCCGGGGGCCCGGCGCGGTGAGCGCGGCCTCGGTGGCGGCGAGCGCGCCCTCGATGGAGATCGGGGCCCGGGCCGTACGGACCTCGGTGCCCGGCGCGGCGGCCAGGTGCGCGGCCAGCTCTCTCGCGCGGACCTCGAAGGTCCAGGAGGGCACGTCGGCGGCGAGGTGCAGCACCCGGCGGTGGCCGAGGCCCAGCAGGTGGGCGGCGACCTGCCGGACGCCGTCGGCGATGTCCAGGTTCACGGTCGCGGCGCCCAGGCTGCCCGCCGGGTCGCTGTCGAGCATGACCAGGGGCAGCTGGTCGCCCCGGATCGCGGTGAGGGCGTCGGCGGCCATGGAGGAGGCGATGACGCCGTCCAGGGCGGCCTGCGCGGAGGCGAAGGGGTCGCGGGCCGGGCCGACGCCCTCGGGGGAGGGGTAGAGCACCACACCGAAGCCGTGTTCGGCCGCCACGCGCGCGGCGCCGGTGTAGACGCCGGCGAAGAACTCCGTCGTCAGGGCGGGCACCACGAGCAGGACGGTACGGGTGCGGCCCAGGCGGAGGTTGCGGGCGGCGAGGTTGGGGCGGTAGCCCAGCTCGCGCGCGGCCTCGCGGACGCGCCCGGCGGTGGTCTCGGACACCCGGCCGCGCCACTTGTCGCCCAGGACGAGGGAGACGGCGGCCTGGGAGACCCCGGCCGCCCGGGCGACGTCCCGGCTGGTCGGGCGCGTGCTGCTGCGGGACACCACATGACTCCCGGTCGTCTGGACGTGCGAATGCGCACATGGTACGTATGAACAGGGACGTTATACGTAACACTTCGGGTCGTCACGGCGCCCCGGCGAGCCACGGAGGGCAGGACATGGCCACGGGATACCTGGAGATCCTGAAGGCGAGGCACGCGCTGCGGCTGCTCACCGGCACCCTGGTGGGCCGGCTGCCCAACGCCACCGCCGCCATCGCCCTGGTGCTCTTCGTCCGCGCCGAGGGCGGCACCTACGGCCTCGCCGGCGCCCTGGCCGCCGTGTACGGGGTCGCCAACGCCGTCGGCCAGCCCGTGCTGGGCCGCCTCGTGGACCTGTACGGCCAGCCGCGCATCCAGCTGCCCGCGGCCGTCCTCGCCGCCCTGGCCATGACCCTCTTCGCCTTCTCCGGCACCTCCCCGCTGCCGCTCGCCTACGCGGCCGTCGCGGCGGCCGGCCTGTTCGCCCCGCCCCTGGAGGGCGGCCTGCGCGCCCTGTGGCCGTCCGTGCTGCGCCGTGAGGAGCAGGTGCACACCGCGTACGCCATGGACGCCATCGCGCAGGAGGTCATGTACACCGTCGGCCCGCTGCTGGTGACCCTGTGCGTGGCCCTGTGGGACGAGCGCGCCGCCCTGCTCGTGCTCAACCTGGTGGGCGTGCTCGGCGCGCTCTGCGTGGTGCTCTCGCCGCCCTCGCGCGCGTGGCGCCCGGCCCCGCGCGAGGCCCACTGGCTGGGCGCCCTGCGCTCGCCCGGCCTGCTCGCGCTGCTCGCCGCCTTCCTGTTCGTGGGCATCGCGCTGGGCTCCATCACGGTCGCCTCGGTGTCGTACGCGGACGGTCACGGCGGCGACGCGGTGTACGGCTGGCTGATGGCCGGGGTGGGCCTCGGGGCGCTGGCCGGCGGCACCGTCTACGGCGCCCGCGCGTGGGGCGGCGCACCCGAACGGCGACTCAGAGTGCTGGTGGCCCTTCTGGCGGTGTGTTACCTGCCGCTGGTGCTGGTGCCGGGCGCGGTGGCCATGGTGTTGCTCAGCGTGGTCGCCGGTGTGTTCCTGGCGCCCTGCATCGCCTGCGCGTTCATCCTCGTCGACCGGCACGCGCCGAGCGGGACCGTCACCGAGGCGTTCTCCTGGCTCGTGACGACGTTCACCGTGGGCGCCTCGGCCGGAACGGGCCTGGCGGGGCCGGTGGTCCAGGCCGGTGGCACCGTGTGGGGCTTCGCGGTGCCGGGTGCCGCCGGGGCCGTGTCGCTGCTGGTCCTGCTCGCCACCGGACGGGTCCTCGCAGCTCCCGCGCGGGGCGGGATCGTTGCGGCTTCATCGGAAAATGATCCAAATCGTGCTGCCGAACCCCGTTTCAGCTCGGGGGATCGGGCGTAATGTTCCCTCATGGACCGCCGCATTTTCGGGCTGGAGAACGAGTACGGCGTCACGTGCACGTTCAGGGGACAGCGCCGCCTGTCTCCTGACGAGGTGGCGCGGTACCTCTTCCGCCGTGTCGTGTCATGGGGCCGCAGCAGCAATGTCTTTCTGCGAAACGGCGCCCGGCTCTATCTCGACGTGGGCTCACATCCGGAATACGCGACCCCCGAATGTGACAACGTGATCGAACTGGTCACCCACGACAAGGCCGGCGAGCGCATTCTCGAAGGACTCCTGGTGGACGCGGAACGACGCCTGCACGAGGAGGGAATCGCGGGCGACGTCTACCTCTTCAAGAACAACACCGACTCGGCGGGCAACTCCTACGGCTGCCACGAGAACTACCTGGTGGCCCGGCACGGGGAGTTCTCCCGGCTCGCGGACATCCTCATCCCCTTCCTCGTCACCCGGCAGCTGCTGTGCGGCGCCGGCAAGGTGCTCCAGACCCCGCGCGGCGCCGTCTACTGCGTCAGCCAGCGCGCGGAGCACATCTGGGAGGGCGTCTCCTCGGCGACGACCCGCTCCCGGCCCATCATCAACACCCGCGACGAACCCCACGCGGACGCCGAGCGCTACCGCCGGCTGCACGTCATCGTCGGCGACTCGAACATGTCCGAGACGACGATGCTGCTCAAGGTCGGTGCCACCGACCTGGTGCTGCGCATGATCGAGGCCGGCACCGTGATGCGCGACCTCACCCTGGAGAACCCGATCCGGGCGATCCGCGAGGTCAGCCACGACATCACCGGCCGGCGCAAGGTGCGCCTGGCCAGCGGCCGGGAGGCCTCGGCGCTGGAGGTGCAGCGCGAGTACTTCGACAAGGCCGTGGACTTCTGCGACCGCCGGGGCATCCGCACCGGCACGGTCGCGCAGGTCCTGGACCTGTGGGGCCGCACCCTCGAAGCGATCGAGAACGAGGAACTCGACCGCATCGAGACCGAGATCGACTGGGTCATGAAGTACAAGCTCATCGAGCGGTACCGGGCCAAGCACAACATGACGATGTCGCACCCGCGGGTCGCCCAGATAGACCTCGCCTACCACGACATCCACCGCCGTCGTGGCCTGTACTACCTGCTGGAGAAGAAGGGCCAAGCCGCCCGCGTCTGCAATGACTTGAAGATCTTCGAGGGCAAGTCGGTTCCGCCGCAGACCACTCGCGCCCGGCTGCGCGGCGACTTCATCCGGCGGGCACAGGAACAGCGCAGGGACTTCACGGTCGACTGGGTGCACCTCAAGCTCAATGACCAGGCACAGCGCACCGTGTTGTGCAAGGACCCGTTCCGTTCGGTGGACGACCGGGTGGAGAAGCTCATCGCCGGAATGTAGTCACCGGCAGGTGGGTCAGGCGTTTCGGCACACCTGTGCCGGAACGCCACACGGGCGCCGTACGTTTCCCGTACGGCGCCCTGCTCAAGTCGTAGAGTTGCGCGCACGCCATCCGCAAGATCGACCGATTACGAGGCTCTTCCGTGCGCCGACGCTCACTCCTCCTCGCCGCCGTTCCCGCAGGACTGGTCACACTCGCCGGCTGCGGTGACGGCAAGTCCGAATCCGGCAAGACCGGCGCCTCACCGTCGGCCTCGGCCTCGGCGTCGTCCGCGCCCCCGCCCAAGATCGTGGACGGGCCGCTTCCGGCGGTCACGGCGGGCACGAAGTTCGGCGAGAAGCCGACCGTCGCCAAGGGACCGGGCGACCCGTCGAAGAACCTCGCGGTGAAGACGCTGATCGCGGGCAGTGGCCGCACGGTCGCGGAGAACGACTTCATCCAGGCGAACTACCTCGGTCAGATCTGGAGCACGGCCAAGGTCTTCGACAACTCCTACGACCGCAAGCGCCCGCTGGTCATCCAGCTCGCCCAGGGCGGCATCATCGACGGCTGGCGGTACGGCCTCGCGGGCAAGAAGACCGGCAGCCGCGTCCAGATCGCCGTCCCGCCCACCTGGGGCTACGGCACGCAGGGCAACGCGCAGGCGGGCATCAAGGGCACCGACACCCTGGTCTTCGTCATCGACCTGATCGACTCCTTCAACTCCAAGAGCTCGGCCAAGGGCACGCCGGTCCCGCAGCACGACGCCGCCCTGCCGAAGGTGGCCACCAACACCGACGGCCAGGTGCCCAAGGTCACCGTGCCGAAGGCCGGCCCGCCGAAGAAGCTCGTGTCGGAGTACGTCCTGGAGGGCGACGGCCCCGAGCTGAAGGCCGACCAGACGGTCCTGTGCCAGTTCCAGGGCCTGGTGTGGGACGGCGGCAAGACCTTCCAGCGGACGTACGGCTCCGGCCGGCTCAGCCAGTTCTCGCTGGAGCAGATGCAGCAGGCGGTCAAGGGCCTCGCCCAGGGCCTGACCGGCAAGAAGGTCGGCAGCCGGGTCCTGATCGTCGTCCCGCCGGACCTGGGGTACGGCGGCAACCCGCCGAGCGGCGGAGTCATCAAGAAGGACTCCACGCTCGTGTTCACCGTGGACATCCTCGCGGCCATGTGACGCCCGGGAGCTCCGGGGCGGGCGGGAGGCCCGCGATGATGAAAGACTGTCCACGTTCCGTGTCGTACACAAGCAGGAGCTTTTGACGTGAGCATCGACAAGCCCGAGATCGACTTCCCGGGCGGCGAGCCCCCGGCGGACCTGGAGATCAAGGACATCTGGGAGGGCGACGGACCGGTCGCGCAGGCGGGCCAGAACGTCACCGTCCACTACGTGGGCGTCGCCTTCAGCACCGGCGAGGAGTTCGACGCCAGCTGGAACCGCGGTACCCCGTTCCGCTTCCCGCTGGGCGGCGGCCGGGTCATCAAGGGCTGGGACCAGGGCGTGCAGGGCATGAAGGTCGGTGGCCGCCGCCAGCTGACCATCCCCGCCCACCTCGCCTACGGCAACCAGAGCCCGACCCCGGCGATCAAGCCCGGCGAGACGCTCATCTTCGTGGTCGACCTGCTCGGCGTCTGATCCGCACCCGATCGGCCGGCCGGGTCCGACCGGAACCGATCACCTGGGGCCCATGCCTGCTCGGGCATGGGCCCTCGGCTTTTGTCACCGCCCCACGGAGCGGTACGGTCATCGGTCGGAAGCACCATAGGGAAGGCGAAGGGCGTCGATGGCCATTGCCAAGGCCGAGCGGCTGATGAACCTCGCGCTGTGTCTGCTCGGGACGCGGCGGCCGCTCAGCAAGCGGGAGCTGCGCGAGTCCATCGAGGCCTACCTGGAAGCGGGCAGCGACGACTCCTTCAACCGCATGTTCGAGCGGGACAAGGACGACCTGCGGGAACTGGGCCTGGTCATCGCGACCGTCGAGAACCTCGACGGCGAGGTCGGCTACCTCGCCCGCCGCGACAGCAACCGCCTGCCCCCCATCACCCTGGACGCCGAGGAGGCCGCCGCCCTCGGCCTCGCCGCAAAGGTCTGGCAGCAGGCCCGGCTGGCCGGAGCCGCCAGCGGCGCCTTGCAGAAGCTGCGCGCCGCCGGGCTCCCCGAGGACGTCGACCCCTACGGGGCGCACGGCGCCCTGGAGCCGCGCATCCCCGTGCACGAGGCCGCCTTCGAGCCGCTGATGCTGGCCTGCCGCGACCGCCGCCCGGTGGTCTTCGAGTACCGCAAGGCCTCCGCCGCCCGCCCCGAGCCCCGGCACGTCGAACCGTGGGCGCTGGAGTGCTGGCGCGGCCACTGGTACCTGGCCGGCTTCGACCGTGACCGGGGCGCCGAGCGCGTCTTCCGGCTCTCCCGGATCACCGGCAAGGTCCGCTCCCGGGGCACGGGCTTCACCGCGCCCGTGCCGGACGTCGTCACCGTACGCGAGACCGTCGCGGGCTGGGCCGGTGAGATCGCCGACCGCTCGGCGCTGATCCGGCTGCGCTCCGGCTCCGGTTACCCCCTTCGGGCGAAGGCCACCAAGGTCCGGGAACTCGGCGACGGCTGGGACGAGTTGGAGATTCCGTACGGGCACGGCCTGGACGCCTGGCTGGTGGAGTTCGGGCCGGACGTGGTGGTCGTGGAGCCGGCCGAGCTGCGGGCCGACGTGGTGGACCGGCTGCGCGCCGTGGCCAAGGGCTGAGGGGGAGCGGGACTGTGGCAGTCAAACCGGCCAGGACGGTCAACGCCATCGACCAGACGCGGCGGATGCTCTCCCTGGTGACGTATCTGAGAGAGCGCCCCGGCGCCCGGATCGCCGATGTGGCGCGCGCCTTCGGCATCACCGAGGAGGAGCTGGTCGCCGACCTCGATCTGCTGCCCATGTGCGGCACGAGCTTCCGCGGTGGCGACCTGCTGGACATCGACACCGACGGCGAGCGCATCTGGTGGCACAACCCGGCCGCGCTCGGCGAGGAGGCGGCCGAACCGCTCCGGCTCGCCGCCGACGAGGCCACCGCCCTGCTGGTGGCCGCCCGCGCGGTCTCCACGCTGCCCGGTCTGCGGGAGGGCGACCGGCAGGCCCTGCTGCGCGCCACCGCCAAGGTGGAGGCCGCTGCCGGTGAAGCAGCCGGTGCCAGCTCCCGGCTGTCGGTGACCTTCGAGTCCGAGGGCGGAGTCTTCGCCGACGTCGACCGGGCGATCTCCGAGCGCCGCCGGCTGTGGATCCGGTACTACTCCCCGGCCCGGGACGAGGTCACCGAGCGCGAGATCGACCCGATCCGCCTGGTCAGCGTCGGCCACACCTATGTGGAGGCCTGGTGCCGCCGCTCCGAGGCCCGGCGCACCTTCCGCCTCGACCGGGTCGCCGAGATCAAGGTCCTCGACGCGCCGTCGGCCCCGCCCGAGATAGAACTGCGCGACCTCTCCGAGGGGCTGGTGCAGCCGGCCGCCGAGGACCCCGAGGTCGTGGTCGAGGTCGGCCCCGGTGGCCGCTGGGTCGCCGAGTACTACCCGCACGACAGCGCCGATGAGCTTCCCGACGGCGGGCTGCGCATCACTCTGCGCACCCCCGACCCCGCCTCCCTGCGCCGGCTCGCCCTGCGCCTCGGCCGCGACGGCCGGATCGTCTCCCCGCCGGAGCTCGCCGAGAGCGCCCGGAGAGCGGCGGCGGAGGCGCTGGCGGCGTACGACGGGGAGCCGCCGGCGGGCCCAGGGCTGTGAGGGACGCGGGGAACCGCGCGAGAAGCCCCCATGGCGCCGCGGACGCGAAGCGGCACGACGCGGCACTGCCGGCGGCGCGCCTGGTGAACGACCGGAAGAAGGAGCGAGGCCTGTGAGCGAGCGTGCGGGTGAGATGACGGTGGCGACCGCCTTCGCCGGCATGAGAAGAGCGGTCCCGGTGATGTTCAGGGCCGGCTGCCCGGACTGCCGGGGCCGCTTCGAACTCGCCGCCGGCGCGCTGCGCCTCGCCATCGGCGCCAGCAGCCGGACGACGTTCTACTCCTTCACCTGCCCCGACTGCGGCGCCGCGGTCCGCAAGCCCGCCGGGGAGCGGATCGTCGAACTGCTCACCGGCGGCGGGGTCAGGACCCTGCGGCTGCACTCCACGGTGTAGCCCCCCGCGCTCCGCGTCGGCGCACGGTCTAGGCTCGGCGTCATGTTCTGGCCGATGTTCGCGGTAGCGATGGGTTTCCTGGGTGTCGCCGTCCTGGGGGTGCTGGCCGTGCGGGTGTTCCTGGAGGCGCGGCGCCTCGGGGAGCAGGTCGCGGACTCCGCACGCCGTATCAGCAGGGCTGCCGAGGATCTGGAGCGGGCGTCCGTGCGCGCGGCCGACGCGGTGGACGCGCTGTGAGCACTGCCGAACGGTGCCCGTGAGACCAGCGACGCAAGCGCTTTGCGTCACTTCGTCCTGTCATGCTGGCCTGTGGGACAGGTACGCTGCTGGTCTCGGTGTGGAGAACGAGGCCCGCATCGTGGACCGGGAGTACGCACGGGGATTGCCTCACGTTTACCCCTGAGCGTTACGATCGCTGCCAGCGTGACCATCGGACACATGTCCGACTGGTCGGACAGCACCCCACCCAGCCGCCTCGGTGAGAAGGTAAAGACTTATGTTCGGAAGGCTCGGAGCTCCCGAGATCATTCTCATCCTCGTCGTCATCATCCTGCTGTTCGGCGCGAAGAAGCTTCCGGACATGGCCCGCTCGCTCGGCAAGTCCGCGCGCATCCTCAAGAGCGAGGCCAAGGCGATGAAGGAAGAGGGCGGAAACACGTCCGCCCAGGCGCCCACCACGGGCGAGCAGCCTCCGGCGCAGCGCACCATCCAGGCGGCCCCCGGTGACGTGACCAGCTCGCGGCCGGTCAACGAGCCGACGGACACCACCCAGCGCTGACGCACGGCCGGAAACTCCCGGCCTGCCGCACGAGATGAGGACGTGGGTTGCTCAAGCCTGCCCGCAACAAGGAGAAGGATCCCGAGGGGCGGATGCCCCTCGCGGATCACCTTCGTGAGCTCCGCAACCGGCTCGCGAAGGCCATGCTGGCCGTCGTCGTCGTGACGGTCGTCGCCGCCTTCTTCTACAACGACATCATCAACTTCCTGACGAGGCCCATCCTCGACTCGATCGGTTGCCCGGCGACCTTCGCGGAGCTGGCGAAGGCCAGCGGCAAGCACCAGTGCGCGGAGATCACGATCAACGGTCTCCTCGCCCCGTTCACGCTGGCCCTCCAGGTCTCCCTGACGGCGGGTGTGGTGCTGGCCTCGCCGATCTGGCTGTACCAGCTGTGGGCCTTCGTCGCGCCGGGTCTGCACCGGCACGAGAAGAAGTACGCCTACGCCTTCGTCTTCACCGGCGCCCCGCTGTTCTTCGGTGGTGCGTTCTTCGCGTACAAGGTGCTGCCCACCACCGCGAAGGTGCTGATCGACTTCACGCCGAACGGGTCCATCAGGAACTTCCTGCCGCTCGACGACCTGCTCCAGCTGGTCACCCGCATGGTGGTCGTCTTCGGCCTCTCCTTCGAGCTGCCGCTGCTGCTGATCATGCTCAACCTCACCGGGGTGCTGACCGGCCGGCGCATGCTCGGCTGGTGGCGCGCCATGATCCTCGGCATCACGGTCTTCGCGGCCGTGGCCACCCCGAGCACCGACCCGCTGTCCATGCTGGCCCTCGCCGGGCCGATCTGGGTGCTGTACTTCGGCGCGGTCGCCTTCTCGCTGCTCAACGACAGGCGCAAGCGCCGGCGCGAGGACGCGGGCCCCGCGGACGACGAGGCCTCCGAGCTGGACCTCACGCCCGAGGACATCGGCGACGTCGAGCCCGTCTCGGCCAACCGGGCCCTGCCCGAGCAGACGAGCACCGACCGGGTCAACGGATACGACGACGTGACCTGACCTCACCGAGCCGCCACGCGATGCCCCCGCCCCCCGAGGACGGGGGCATTCGTGTCCCACCGGCCGCCCGGCAGGCGGGCCCTCGTGATTCTTCCGTTCTTCTTACCCTCCGGCTGTCGTCCGGAAGGTGATCCGGATAATGATCGTCCTGTTGTCAGTGGGGCCCGGTACGCTCGAAAGTACGATGACAGAGGACCTCTCACCGGCCGAGCGGTACGCGGCAGCCCGCAGGCGGGCAGCCGAGCAGGCCACCGCGCTCGCCTCCTTCCGCGAGATGTACGACTTCGGCCTCGACCCCTTCCAGATCGAGGCCTGCCAGGCGCTCGAAGCAGGGAAGGGCGTCCTGGTGGCCGCCCCCACCGGCTCGGGCAAGACGATCGTGGGCGAGTTCGCCGTCCACCTCGCCCTGCAACAGGGCAAGAAGTGCTTCTACACGACACCCATCAAGGCGCTGTCGAACCAGAAGTACGCCGACCTGTGCCGCCGCTACGGCACCGGGAAGGTGGGCCTGCTCACCGGCGACAACAGCGTGAACTCCGACGCCCCGGTGGTCGTGATGACCACCGAGGTGCTGCGGAACATGCTCTACGCCGGCTCGCAGACCCTCCTCGGCCTCGGCTACGTGGTCATGGACGAGGTGCACTACCTCTCCGACCGCTTCCGCGGCGCCGTCTGGGAGGAGGTGATCATCCACCTGCCCGAGTCGGTGACCCTGGTCTCGCTCTCCGCCACCGTGTCCAACGCGGAGGAGTTCGGTGACTGGCTGGACACCGTCCGCGGCGACACCGAGGTGATCGTCTCCGAGCACCGGCCCGTGCCGCTGTTCCAGCACGTGCTCGCCGGGCGCCGGATGTACGACCTGTTCGAGGAGGGCGAGGGCCACAAGAAGGCCGTCAACCCCGACCTGGTCCGGCTGGCCCGGATGGAGGCCACCCGGCCGTCGTACCAGGACCGCAGGCGCGGCCGGGCGATGCGCGAGGCCGACCGGGAGCGCGAGCGCAGACAGCGCTCGCGCGTGTGGACCCCGGGCCGCCCCGAAGTCATCGAACGGCTCGACTCCGAGGGCCTGCTCCCGGCCATCACCTTCATCTTCAGCCGCGCCGCCTGCGAGGCCGCCGTCCAGCAGTGCCTGTACGCGGGCCTGAGGCTGAACGACGAGGAGGCACGGGAGCAGGTCCGCGCCCTGGTCGAGGAGCGCACCGCCTCCATCCCGACCGAGGACCTGCACGTCCTCGGCTACTACGAATGGCTGGAGG
Source organism: Streptomyces canarius (assembly GCF_014650735.1). Taxonomy (NCBI): domain Bacteria; kingdom Bacillati; phylum Actinomycetota; class Actinomycetes; order Kitasatosporales; family Streptomycetaceae; genus Streptomyces; species Streptomyces canarius. Next base: position 289,836 of record NZ_BMVN01000002.1, on the reverse strand, counting down.
GCCTGGAGCGCGGCATCGCCGCCCACCACGCGGGCATGCTGCCGACCTTCAAGGAGGTCGTGGAGGAGCTGTTCGTACGCGGCCTGGTCAAGGCCGTGTTCGCCACCGAGACCCTCGCGCTCGGCATCAACATGCCCGCCCGCTCGGTGGTGCTGGAGAAGCTCGTCAAGTGGAACGGCGAGCAGCACGCCGACATCACGCCCGGTGAGTACACCCAGCTGACCGGCCGGGCCGGGCGCCGGGGCATCGACGTCGAGGGTCACGCCGTGGTGCTGTGGCAGCGCGGCATGAGCCCCGAGCACCTCGCCGGTCTCGCGGGCACGCGCACGTACCCGCTGCGCTCCAGCTTCAAGCCGTCGTACAACATGGCGGTCAACCTGGTCGAGCAGTTCGGCCGGCACCGCTCGCGCGAGCTGCTGGAGACCTCCTTCGCCCAGTTCCAGGCCGACAAGTCGGTCGTGGGCATCTCGCGCCAGGTGCAGCGCAACGAGGAGGGGCTGGCCGGTTACAAGGCCTCGATGACCTGTCACCTCGGCGACTTCGAGGAGTACGCGCGGCTGCGCCGCGAGCTGAAGGACCGGGAGACCGAGCTGGCTCGGCAGGGCGCCGCCGAGCGCCGGGCCGAGGCCGCCGTCGCCCTGGAGAAGCTGAAGCCGGGCGATGTCATCCATGTGCCCACGGGCAAGTACGCGGGCCTCGCCCTGGTCCTGGACCCGGGTCTGCCCGCGGGCCGGTCCAACGGCCACCGCGGCTTCGACCACCACGACGGGCCGCGACCGCTGGTGCTGACCGCCGAACGGCAGGTCAAGCGGCTGGCGTCGATGGACTTCCCGGTGCCGGTCGAGCCGCTGGACCGGATGCGGATCCCGAAGACCTTCAACCCGCGCTCGCCGCAGTCCCGTCGGGACCTCGCCTCCGCGCTGCGGACCAAGGCCGGGCACATCCCGCCGGAGCGGGCGCGAAAGAAGCGGTCCCAGGCCGCCGACGACCGCGAGATCGCACGGCTGCGGACGGCGCTCCGGGCGCACCCCTGCCACGGGTGCAACGACCGTGAGGACCACGCCCGCTGGGCCGAGCGCTACTACCGGCTGCTGCGCGACACCTCGCAGCTGGAGCGGCGCATCGAGGGCCGTACGAACACCATCGCGCGGACCTTCGACCGGATCGTGGCCCTGCTGACCGAGCTGGACTATCTGCGCGGCGACGAGGTCACCGAGCACGGCAAGCGGCTCGCGCGGCTCTACGGCGAACTGGACCTGCTGGCCAGCGAATGCCTGCGCGAGGGGGTCTGGGAGGGGCTGGCCCCCGCCGAACTCGCCGCCTGCGTCTCCGCGTTGGTGTACGAGGCCCGGGTCGGCGACGACGCCATGGCGCCGAAGCTGCCCTCCGGCAAGGCCAAGGCCGTGCTCGGCGAGATGGTCCGGATCTGGGGCCGGCTCGACGGGCTGGAGGAGGAGTTCCGGATCAACCAGACCGAGGGCGTCGGACAGCGGGAGCCGGATCTCGGCTTCGCCTGGGCCGCGTACATGTGGGCGTCCGGCAAGGGGCTCGACGAGGTGCTGCGGGAGGCGGAGATGCCGGCCGGGGACTTCGTGCGGTGGTGCAAGCAGGTCATCGACGTGCTCGGGCAGATCTCCGCCGCAGCTTCCTCGGAGGGGTCGACCGTGGCCAAGGCCGCGCGCAAGGCGGTCGACCAGTTGCTGCGGGGCGTGGTCGCCTACTCGTCCGTGGGGTGACCCGTCCGGCAGGGCCCGATCCGTCCCCGCCGGACGGGTCGGGCCCTGTGGGCGTACCAGGGCCGCGTCCAGCTCACGCCGTCTCGGCCGGCGCGTCCAGGAAGGCCAGGAGGCGGGGGAGTACCGCCGGGGCCGGACGGCTGGGAGCCGGTCCTGACGGCCACGCGATCACTCCGCCCGCTCCTGGAGAAGCGCGGCGAACGGGTCCGGCACGGTGCCGGTGGGTCGTAGGCCCGCCGGTGCGCGGCCGGGCGAGACGCCCGGGCCGGACACCCGGGCCGGGGCGCTGATCGGGGTCCGGCAGGGGCCGTGAACCGGAGGAAACCGGTGCTCGGCCGTCGGTCGGCGTCCGGGACCGTGCGGCACGCTCGGGACCGTCTGCGGGTCCGGCTTCGCGGGGCGTGGTCCCGTGGATGGCGCAGGGCGTATCGGAGGGCGTGGGCGGGTCGTCGCGTTCGCGCTGGGACGCGGGGGGAGCGGGCCATGGCGCCGCTGGACGGCCTCGCCGTCGTACCGGAGCGGCACTGCGCCGTGGCCGCATGACGCGGGGCGCTGATCGGGGTCCGGCAGGGGCCGTGAACCGGAGGAAACCGGTGCTCGGCCGTCGGTCGGCGTCCGGGACCGTGCGGCACGCTCGGGACCGTCTGCGGGTCCGGCTTCGCGGGGCGTGGTCCCGTGGATGGCGCAGGGCGTATCGGAGGGCGTGGGCGGGTCGTCGCGTTCGCGCTGGGACGCGGGGGGAGCGGGCCATGGCGCCGCTGGACGGCCTCGCCGTCGTACCGGAGCGGCACCGCGCCGTGGCCGCATGACGCCGCCGCCCTGTCCATGGCCGGGAGCACCGCGCCGCACACCTGCTCGACGTGACCGGGTGAGGGCGGTCACATCGGTGAACGGGAGGCGCGGCCGTCGAGGTGTGGCCCCTGTTCCCGTTTCACCCCGCACGGTGAGCGGCTTCCGTACGCCCGTGCGCCGTTACTCCTCGTGTGCGAGCAAAAGCCCAGTGTGCAAAAGGAGTTGAGAGTACTCCGCCCGCAGGGCGATTTCAGGTGCTTGCCGAATATGACACGGCGATGATCCGGTCGGACTAAGCTCGCCCGCGGCGCACCGAGTTGAGCCAAATCGTGCGTCTGTTCCCATATGCGGAACGCATCCCGACAGGTTCTGTTTGTCTTCCCCCCGCAAGCACCCCCGAACCCAGCCGATTCGTCTCAGAAGGCATCCATGGTGAGTGTTCAGAAGCCTCCCGGTCGCCGTGAACGTCCCTATGCGCGCGTGCTGTTGCCACCGGCCATAGTGATGGCCGCGGCGGCCGGGGCCGCCGTCGCCCTGGTACCGCCCACGGCCCGGCTCGTCGTCGGCGTGTGCGGAGCGCTGGCCGTCCTGCTGGTCCTCGGCACGGCCGGGGAGGCCGCCCGGCGCGGCCGTCTGCTCCGCGAGGCGCGGGCCGAACACGCCCGTCACGCCGCGTACCTGGAGCGGCGGATCGCCGCGCACAACGATCTGATGGAGCGCTTCGCCACCGACGTCCTGCCCGCCGGCTTCTACCGGCTGCGCCGCGGCCAGGTGCTGCGGGACGTCGTACGCGACGTGTTCGACGCGGACCCCGACCTGCGCGGCCTGCCCGAGGGCTACCGTGAGCTGGTGCGCATCGCGCTGCGCGGCGCCGACCAGGAGATCTCGATGCGTGACGCCACCGAGCGCTCCTTCGTGAGCGTCGCCCGCCGCGTCCAGGCCATCGTCCACCAGCAGGCCTACGAACTGCGCGAGATGGAGGAGGACCACGGCCGCAACCCCGAGGTCTTCGACGACCTGCTGCGCATCGACCACGGCACCTCGCTGATCGGCCGGCTCGCCGACACCATCTCCGTCCTCGGCGGCGGCCGGCCGGGCCGCCAGTGGCCCAAGCCGGTCTCCCTCTACAGCGTGCTGCGCGGTGCGATGTCCCGCATCCTGGAGTACCGCCGCATCAACCTCGCCTCGATCGTCAACATCAACATCAAGGGCACCGCGGTCGAGCCGGTCATCCACGCCGCCGCGGAACTCCTCGACAACGCCACCCGCTACTCGCCGCCGTCGACGAAGGTGCACGTCACCGCCGTCGAGGTGCAGACCGGCATCGTCATCGAGATCGAGGACTGCGGCGTCAGCCTCAGCGAGGAGTCCCGCGCCCGCATCGAGCGAATGATCGAGGACGCCAAGAACGGCGAGGACGCGCACAACCTCGGCGAGAACCCGCGCCTCGGCCTCGCCGTCGTCGGCCGCCTCTGCAAGCGGTTCGACATGGACGTCTCGCTGCGCTCCTCCGCGTACGGCGGTGTCCGCGCGATCCTCGTGGTGCCGCGCGTCATGACGACCACCGAACCCGGCGTCGGCGCCGCGCACGGCATCGGGGCCGCCGCCGCCCAGATCCCCACGGCGGACGCCGTCGAGGGCCCCAAGCGCCCGCCCAAGAAGCGCCGCCCCACCAGCCCCAAGATCCCCGCCGGGATCTCGCTGGAGGACGACGTCCCCGAGGTCACCGAGTGGACCGCGGGCGGCCTCCCGCAGCGCCGCAGCCGGGTGAAGGTCCCGCTCAGCCAGCGGTACGCCGAACAGGCCGCCATCGAACGCGCCGAGCGCGAGGGCCGGCCGACCATCTGGTCCCAGAAGCAGGCCGAGCCGGAACCCGAGCCGGAGATGGACCCCGAGCGCAAGAAGCTCATGGAACGGCCGCCGGGCATGTGGATGGAGGCATTCTGGGACGGCCTGCGCGAGGGAATGCCCCCGGACACCCCCACCTCCCAGCTGACCGACTTCACGCTCCACCCCACCAAGTACCTGCATCTGCTCAAAGATTCGGCCGACCCCGTCCAGGGCGCCACCGAGGCCGACGACGAGGGGGACCCCAAGTGATCCAGCAGCGAGGCAACCTGGACTGGATGCTCAAGCAGCTCAACGACGGCGTGCCGGGCATCGAGATGATCGTGGTCCTCTCCGCCGACGGCCTGCGCATCGCCCGCTACGGCGGCGACCCCGACGCCGCCGACCGGGTCGCCGCAGCCTGCGCGGGCGTGCAGAGCCTGGCCGGTGCCATCATCCAGGAGCTGCCCGGCGCCGGCGACATGAAGACCGTCGTCTTCGAGATCGACGGCGGCTACTTCTACCTCATGAACGCCGGCCCCAACGCCTACCTCGCCGTGCTCTCCGACGTGACCTGTGAACCGGGGCGGATGAGCGGCATGATGCGCGACCTCGTCGTCCGGATCGGCGCCCACCTCACCAGTCCGCCCCGGCGGAACGGGCAGACCGTATGACCCCTCCACGACGCATGCGGCGCAGGCCGCAGCCCCCGCCCGCTCCACAGCCCCCGCGGTCCCCGTCGACGGAGGCGGCGGAGGCGGCGGAGGCCAAGGGGCCGGGCGACAACCCGGAACGGCTGTACTCCGTCGCCGGGTCCGGTGACGGCGCCCGCGCCGAACTCGATCTGGTGACCTTGATCGTGGCGCGCTCCGCGCCCCCGGTCTCCGCCACCCCGGAGCAGGCGGCGGTGCTCCGGCTCTGCAGGGCCCCCCTGTCCGTGGCGGAGCTGTCGGCCTACCTCCGACTGCCGTTCAGCACGATGACCGTCCTGCTCACCGAGCTGATCACGGCCGAACTGGTGCAGGCGCGCGCCCCCATCGTCCGCCAGGCGCTCCCCGACCGTTCACTCCTCGAAGCGGTGATGCATGGACTTCAAAGGCTCTGACACGCTCCCCGGCCCGCGCACCGAGGACCACCTGCCGCACACCGCGCAGGCCGCGGTGAAGATCGTGATCGTGGGCGGCTTCGGCGTCGGCAAGACCACCATGGTCGGTTCGGTCAGCGAGATCAGACCGCTGACCACCGAGGAGACCATGACCCAGGCCGGCATCGGCGTCGACGACGACTACGGATCCGAGTCCAAGACGGCCACCACCGTGGCCATGGACTTCGGCCGGATCAGCATCACCGAGAAGCTGGTGCTCTACCTCTTCGGCACCCCCGGCCAGGAGCGCTTCTGGTTCCTGTGGAACGGCCTGTTCGAAGGCGCCCTCGGCGCGGTCGTCCTGGTCGACACCCGGCGCCTGGAGGTCAGCTTCGACGTGATGGGCCGGCTGGAGGAGGGCGGCGTGCCCTTCGTCGTCGCCGTCAACTCCTTCCCGGACGCCCCCCGTTACCCGACCGAGGAACTGCGCACCGCCCTCGACCTGAGCCCGGACATCCCGATCATCGACTGCGATGTACGCCGCCGGGCCTCCAGCAAGGACGTGCTGATGACCCTGATGGGCTTCCTGCACTCCCTCGCGATGTCCGGCGCCCTCACCTGACCGGCAGCCCACCGACCCCGACCCCTTCCGCTCCGGAGCGACCACTGTGACGCCTGAATCCCCCTCACCGACCGGGACGCCCGACACCCTCTCCGGTCCGCCACCGGGCTGCCCCGCGCACGGCCTCGGCCTGGGGAGCCCGCGCCGGCTCTACGGCCCCGACGCGGAGGACCTCGGCGACCTCTACGAGCGCCTGCGCGAGGAGCACGGCCCCGTGGCGCCCGTGCTGCTCCACGACGACGTACCGATGTGGGTGGTCCTCGGCCACGCCGAGAACCTCCAACTCGTGCGCAACCCCTCGCAGTTCACCCGTGACAGCCGGATCTGGACCCCGCTGCGCGAGGGCGTGGTCAAGCCCGACCACCCGCTCATGCCGCACATCGCCTGGCAGCCCGTCTGCTCCCACGCCGAGGGCGAGGAGCACAAGCGGCTGCGCGGCGCGGTCACCGCGGCCATGGAGACCATCGACCACCGCGGGGTGCGCCGGCACATCGGCCGCTACACCCAGATCCTGGTCAACAGCTTCTGCGAGCGGGGCCGGGCCGAGCTGGTCTCCCAGTTCGCCGAGCACCTGCCGATGGCCGTGATGTGCGAGATCCTCGGCATGCCGGAGGAGTACAACGACCGGATGGTGCAGGCCGCCCGTGACGCCCTCAAGGGCACCGAGACCGCCAACCAGAGCCACGCCTACGTCATGGACGCGCTCAGCCGGCTCACCACCCGGCGGCGCGTCCGGCCCGAGGACGACTTCACCAGCCACCTCCTCACCCACCCGGCCGGGCTCGGCGACGACGAGGTCCGCGAACACCTGCGGGTCGTTCTCTTCGCCGCCTACGAGGCCACCGCGAACCTCCTCGCCAACGCGCTGCGCATGGTCCTCACCGAGCCGGGGTTCCGGGCCCAGCTCAACGGCGGCCAGATGACCGTGCCGGAGGCGATCGAGCAGTCCCTGTGGGACGAGCCGCCGTTCAGCACGGTCTTCGGCTACTACGCCAAGCAGGACACCGAGCTGGGCGGCCGGCAGATCCGCAAGGGCGACGGGCTGCTCTTCGCGCCCGCACCGGGCAACGTCGACCCGCGGGTGCGGCCCGACCTGTCCGCGAGCATGCAGGGCAACCGCGCCCACCTCGCCTTCGGCGGCGGCCCGCACGAGTGCCCCGGCCAGGACATCGGCCGGGCCATCGCCGACGTCGGCGTCGACGCGCTGCTCACCCGGCTGTCCGACATCCAGCTCGACTGCGCCGAGGAGGACCTGCGCTGGCGGTCGTCCATCGCCTCCCGGCACCTGGTGGCCCTGCCGGTGCGCTTCGAACCGAAGCCGCAGCAGGACGTCGACATGCCGCCGCGGGCCATGCCGCTCCCGGCGCAGCGCTCCGACTGGCAGGTCGGCACCCTGAGCAGCGACCCGGCCCCGGCCGCCGAGCCGGCCCCGGCACCCGCCCGCGCGTCCTTCATCCCGGCCCCCGCCCCTCCGGCCCCGGAACCGCCGCGCCCCCGGGGCCTGTGGGGCCGACTGCTGCGCTGGTGGCGCGCGGAGTGACAGCGGTGCCGTACCCCCGGCGGTCCCGGCCTGGCACGGTCGCCCCGGGGTGACTGCGCCCGCGGGGCGCGCCCGGCGGGGGCAGGGCTGGACAGTGGGGTCGGCGTGCCGCTCGGGAGCGGTGCTTCCCGGCTGCCGCCGGCTGGTGGGCGCCGTCTGGTGGGCGGCGGTTTCCCTTGCCTTGGCCAGGTGCCGTCCTCCCCGGTCTCGTGTGACGTCCCCCGCCGGACCTAGGTCCCGTCCGCCCAGGCCTCGTGTGACGTCCACGCGCGCAGGGCGCGGGCGCTGGTGAACGTGTGTTCCGTGCCGGTGACCGGGTCGGTGAACTCCAGCCCGCGCGCGAGCAGTTGCAGGGGGCGGCGGAAGTCGCCGGCCGGTACCGGGGCGGTCACCTCGGGGTACAGCGGGTCGCCGAGGATGGGCACGCCCAGTGCGGTCAGGTGCACCCGGAGCTGGTGGGTCTGCCCGGTGGTCGGCACGAGCCGGTAGCGGCCGAGCCCGGCCCGGTGTCCGGCCAGTTCCACCCGGGTCTCCGCGTTCGGCTCGCCCGGCACCTCCCGTGCGGCCGGCACCCCGCGCTCCTTCACGATCCTGCTGCGCACGGTCCGGGGCAGCACGAGCGCGGGGTCGTACGGGGCCACCGCCTCGTACTCCTTGCGCACCCGCCGGTCCCGGAACAGCGACTGGTACGCGCCCCGCTCCTCGGGCCGCACGGTGAAGAGCACCAGCCCGGCGGTCAGCCGGTCCAGCCGGTGCGCCGCCGTCAGCGTCGGGATGCCCAGCTCACGCCGGAGCCGGGCCAGCGCGGTCTCGGCGACGTGCGCGCCACGCGGGGTCGTGGCCAGGAAGTGCGGCTTGTCGGCCACCACGATGTGCTCGTCCCGGTACACCACCTCCACCGGGAACGGCACCGGCACCTCGGCGGGCAGCTCGCGGTGGAACCAGACGAACATCCCCGGCCGGTACGGCGCGTCCGGCGCCACGGCCCGCCCGTCGGCCCCGACCACCAGCCCGGCGGCGAACATCGACTCGACCACCCCGGCCGGGGCCCCCGTCAGCCGCTCCACCAGATGCTCCCGCACGGTGGCCCACGCCCCGTCCACGGGCAGCCGGACGCGGACGGGGTCCACGCCCTCGCGCTGGGGGAGCGGGGCGGGCGGGGGCGGGGTACGGCGTCTCATCGCGGTCAAGGGTACGGGGGCACGGTCACCCCGCCGGCCGTCGGGAAGAGGCGGTCCGCCGGTCCCGCACTCGGCAGGATGGGGATCATGCCGTTTCTCACCAGCCCCGTCCTGACCCCCGGCGCCCTCGCCCGTGTCCCGCAGCCCGCCCTCCCCGCCGCCGGCGGCACGCTCCTGCGCCCGTGGCGGGCCGAGGACGCACCCGCCGTGCACGCCGCCTTCGAGGACCCGGTGCTGCGCCAGTGGCACGGCCGGTCCTGCGAGTCCGCGGAAGAGGCCGCCGGCTGGATCGCGCAGTGGCGCGGGGGGTGGGCGGACGAGCGCGACGCGCAGTGGGCCGTCGTGGACGAGGGCACGGACGAGCTGCTGGGCCGGGTCGCGCTGCGCCAGATCGTGCTCGGCGACGGCGTCGCCGAGATCGCGTACTGGACGGTGGCGGGGGCGCGGGGCCGGGGCGTCGCCCTGCGCGCCGCGACGGCCCTGACCCACTGGGCCTTCGAGGAGATCGGCTTCCACCGCCTGGAACTCATGCACGCGCTCGCCAACCCCGCTTCCTGCCGGGTCGCCGGCAAGGCCGGCTTCGCCCTGGAGGGCACCAAGCGCAGCGCCTACCTCCACCAGGACGGCTGGCACGACATGCACCTGCACGCGCGTGTACGGGGTGACTGACCCCGGCGGGACTCCGCGGGAGCGGGGGACGGGGAACCGGGCGCACGAAAGCGGCGGCACCCTTTCCGGATGCCGCCGCCCTCCGCTCGCTCAGGCAGCCGCCGCCGGGCCGCCCTCCTGCTCCGCCTCGATCCGGGCGTTCCACTCCCGCTTGGAGGCCTGCCAGCCGTCCTCGTTGTGGCCGAGCCGCCAGTAACCGGAGATCGACAGGTCCTCGCGCGGGATCTGGCGCTCGACCCGCAGCAGCCGGCGCAACTCCTTCACGAAGCTCGCCTCGCCGTGCACGAACGCGTGCGGCCGGCCCTCCGGGAACTCCAGCCCGCGCACGGCCTCCAGCAGGGCCTCGCCGACCGGCCGGTCCCCGCGGTGCAGCCAGACGACCGGCACCTCGGTGTCGATCTTCTGCTCCTCCTCCGGGCCGGAGACCTCGATGAACGCGTGCGCACGGGCACCGGCGGGCAGCGTCTCCAGGGCGCGGGCGATGGCGGGCAGCGCGCTCTCGTCCCCGGCGAGCAGATGCCAGTCGGCACCGAGGTCGGGCGCGTACGCGCCGCCGGGGCCCATGAAGCGCACGGTGTCGCCGGGCCGCGCGCGCAGCGCCCAGGGGCCGGCCAGACCCTCGTCGCCGTGGACCACGAAGTCCAGGGTCAGCTCGCGCTGTCCGGGGTCCCAGGCGCGCACGGTGTAGGTCCGGGTCACCGGCCACTGCTCGCGCGGGAACTCGGCGCGGATCCGCTCCAGGTCGAAGGGCTCCGGGTAGGTGACACCGGCGGCGCCGAACAGCAGCTTCACATAGTGGTCGGTGCAGGTGTCCGCGGCGAATCCGGCCAGGCCCTCGCCACCGAGCACCACGCGCTGCATGTGCGGGGTCAGCCGCTCGGTGCGCACCACCTGGGCGGTATGGGGCTTGCGCGGCTTTCGTCCCGGACGCTCTGCCATCACGGCCTCCTGCGGGGTCGGTTAGGTTTACCTAAGTTAGCACCTCGCGCCGGTTCAACACCTCTTCGATGAGCGTTCGATGAGATCCCTTTGCCGGAATATGGGCCGGCCTCACTCCGCAATATGCCGGCCTCACTCCGCGAGCGTGGTCAGCAGCCGCTGCAAGGAGCCGCCGAGGCCCCACCGGTGCGTCAGCGCCTCCAGTGCCGCCGGGTCGTGCGGGGTGTGCGGCAGGGCCGTGTCGACGTCCGGCAGCGGCACGTCGTCGGCGACCCGCACCACCTTCGGGGCGACCGCGAGATACGGCCGGGCCTCGGTGAGCCGCTTGCGTTGCGACGGCGTGAGCTTCGCCCGCGGGTCGTCGACCGCCGCCATGATCCCGGCCAGGTCGCCGAACTCGGCGAGCAGCTTCGCGGCCGTCTTCTCGCCGATGCCGGCCACGCCCGGCAGTCCGTCGCTCGGATCGCCGCGCAGCAGCGCCAGATCCGCGTACCCCCGCCCGTCGACGCCATACTTCTCGCGCAGCGCCGCCTCGTCGGTCAGCTGGAGCGTGCCGACGCCCTTCACCGGATACAGCACCCGGACCTCGCGCTCGTCGTCCACGAGCTGATACAGGTCGCGGTCGCCGGTGACGATGTCCACCGGGCCCCCGGCCCGCGCGGTGAACGTCCCGATCACGTCGTCCGCCTCGTACCCCGCGACCCCGACACGGGCGATCCCGATCGCGTCCAGCACGTCCTCGATCACCGGCACCTGCGGGGCGAGGGTGTCCGGCACCTCCTCCTCGTCCGGCCCGCCCTCGTGCTCCTCGGCGACCCGGTGCGCCTTGTAGGTGGGGATGAGGTCCACCCGCCACTGCGGGCGCCAGTCGGCGTCCATGCAGGCCACCAGGTGCTCGGGGCGGTGGTCCTTGACCAGCCGGTCGATGAAGTCCAGCAGCCCGCGCACCGCGTTGACGGGCGTGCCGTCCGGCGCCTTCACGGAGTCCGGGACGCCGAAGTAGGCACGGAAGTACAGCGAGGCGGTGTCGAGAAGCATGAGTCGTCCGGTCACGCACGCATCATGCCGCACGGCACCGACAGCGGCCCCCGCTCCCGGAACGCGTTGCGTCACGCGCATCGCCGTGAACCCGGCCACTCACGCGTTTGCCCCGGCCCGGCCTGGGGAGGCGCGGCCTCTGTTCCGTCCCCGAAGACGAGAGGTCCGCGTGTCAGCCAGGCTTGAGGTGGAGCACCTGTACAAGGTGTTCGGCAGACGACCCGACGAAGCTGTGGAACGCCTCCGCGAGGGCGTCGACCGGACGGAGCTGCGCGCCGACGGCACGACCGCCGCCGTGATCGACGCCTCCTTCCGCGTCGAGGCCGGCGAGATCTTCGTCGTCATGGGGCTGTCGGGCTCCGGCAAGTCCACTCTGCTGCGCACGCTCAACGGGCTGCTGGAGCCCACCGCGGGCACCGTGCGCTTCGACGGCCAGGACCTGACCGCGCTCACCGACCGGGCGCTGCGCGAACTGCGCTCCAGGAAGATCAGCATGGTCTTCCAGCACTTCGCGCTGTTCCCGCACCGCAGCGTCCGCGACAACGCCGCCTACGGCCTGGAAGTGCAGGGCGTGCCCCGCGCCGAGCGCGAGCGCCGCGCCGACGAGGCGCTCGCCCTGTGCGGCCTGGCCGGCTGGGAGACGTCCTGGCCCGACGAGCTGTCCGGCGGCATGCAGCAGCGCGTCGGCCTCGCCCGCGCCCTCGCCACCGACGCCGACGTCCTGCTGATGGACGAGTCCTTCAGCGCCCTGGACCCGCTGATCCGCCGTGACATGCAGGACCAGCTGCTGGAACTCCAGAAGACCCTGAAGAAGACCATCGTCTTCATCACCCACGACCTCAACGAGGCCATGCGGCTCGGCGACCGCATCGCCGTGATGCGCGACGGCCGCATCGTCCAGACCGGCACCGCCGAGGACATCCTGCTGCGCCCCGCGAACGACTACGTCGCCTCCTTCATCCAGGACGTCGACCGGTCCCGGGTGCTGACGGCGGGTGCCCTCATGGACACCTCGGTCACGGCCGACGCCCCGCTGTGCGGCTGCGAGACCGCGACCCGCGAGACCCCGTTCACCGAGCTGTGCGCGATCAGCGCCCGGCTGCCCCACCGCGTCTCGGTCGTGGACGAGGCGCACCGCGTCGTCGGTGTCGTCCCCCGGCAGCGCCTGGTCGGCTTCCTCGGCGAGGAGACGGCCGGTCCAGCGCCCTGTGACAACCCGCGGGGGAAGGTGACCGGCCGTGCCTAGGATCCACCTCGGCGACTGGGTCGACTCCGGTGTGAACTGGCTGGTCGACCACCTCTCCTGGCTCTTCGACGCCATCAAGGCGGTCCTGGAGGGCATGTACGACGGCATCGACGCCGTGCTCGCCGCCCCGCAGCCGCTGCTGATGGCCGGCATCCTCGCCGTCCTCGCCTGGTGGCTGCGCGGCCTGCTCGCCGGTGTCCTCGCCTTCGCCGGTTTCGCGCTGGTCGACTCGCTGGACCTGTGGGACCGGGCCATGTCCACCCTCGCCCTGGTCCTCGTGGCGACCGTGATCGCCCTGGTGATCTCGGTCCCGCTGGGCATCTGGGCCGCCCGGTCCAGGGCGGTCGGCGCCGCCGTACGGCCGGTCCTGGACCTGCTCCAGACCATGCCGTCGATGGTGCTGCTGATCCCGGCGATGCTCTTCTTCGGCCTGGGCACCGCCGCCGGTGTCGTCGCCACCGTGATCTTCGCGCTCGCTCCCGGCGTCCGCATGACCGAGCTGGGCATCCGCCAGGTCGACGCCGAACTCGTCGAGGCGGCCGAGGCGTTCGGCACCACCCCGCGCGACATCCTGTGGCGCGTCCAGCTCCCGCTCGCGCTGCCGACCATCATGGCCGGCGTCAACCAGGTGATCATGCTGGGCCTGTCCATGGTCGTCATCGCGGGCATGGTCGGCACCGGCGGCCTCGGCGGCGCCGTCAACGAGGCGATCGGCCAACTCGACATCGGCTACGGCTTCGAGGCGGGCGTCGGCATCGTCGTCCTCGCCATCTACCTGGACCGCGTCACCGGCGCGCTCGGCACCCAGCTCTCCCCGCTGGGCCGCAGGGCCGCCGCGAAGGCCCGCACGCGCGCGTGGTCGTACCGTCCGCGCCCGGCCGTCGCCGTCGTCGGCGTGGTCGTCCTCGCCCTGGTCGCGGGCGGGCTCGGGATCTTCGGCTCCTCCGCCGGCACCTCCGAGGCCTCCGGCGCGGACATCGGCAAGGGCAAGGAGATCCGGATCGGCTACATCCCGTGGGACGAGGGCATCGCCTCCACCTTCCTCTGGAAGGAGCTGCTGGAGGAGCGCGGCTTCAAGGTGACCACCACCCAGTACGCGGCCGGCCCGCTCTACACCGGCCTCGCCACCGGCCAGCTCGACTTCCAGACCGACTCCTGGCTGCCCACCACCCACGCCGAGTACTGGGCGAAGTACGGCAAGCGACTGGACGACCTCGGCAAGTGGTACGGCCCCACGTCCCTGGAACTGACCGTCCCGTCGTACGTGAAGGACGTGAACTCCCTGGCGGACCTGAAGGACCACGCGTCCGAGTTCCAGGGGAAGATCATCGGCATCGAGCCCAGCGCCGGCATGATGGGCCTGCTGAAGAGCAAGGTGCTGGGGGAATACGGCCTCCAGGGCAGCTACGACGTGGTCGACGGCTCCACGCCCGCCATGCTCGCCGAGCTGAAGCGCGCCTACGCCAGGAGGCAGCCGGTCGTCGTCACCCTGTGGTCACCGCACTGGGCGTACAGCGACTACGACCTGAAGAAGCTCAAGGACCCCCAGGGCGCCTGGGGCGAGGGCGACGGCGTGCACACCCTCGCCCGCAAGGGCTTCGCCGCCGACAACCCGCAGGTCGGCCGGTGGCTGAAGGACTTCTCGATGACCGAGGAGCAGCTGACCGGCCTGGAGGCGGGGATCCAGAAGGCCGGCAAGGGCAAGGAGCAGGACGCCGTCCGGGCCTGGCTGCGGCAGCACCCCGGCCTCGTCGACACGTGGGCCCCGGTCGCCAAGGAGGACGCCACGAGCCAGGCGGCCGGGTGACCTGACCCTCCCGGACCGCCTCCCGAGGGGCGGGCGCCGCCGGACGCCGACCCGCGTCCGGTGCCGCCCGCCCCTCGCGGTCTTCACGGGCCACCCCTGGCGGCCTGTGTCCCACGGGAAGGTTCAGGCCAATCACCCGCCGTGAGGAGCGGTGGCCCGTGTCCGGACACCCGGCCCAGCTGGACGGCGTGTTCATCCTCCAGGGTGACCGGGTCCCGGAGCGCTCCCCGGCCCCCGAGCGCTGGCGCGAACCGTGGGGGTCGGGGATCACGGAAGTGTCAGGGATGTGACAGGCACGTGAAACGGTTTGCCGAACATGCGTAGGGTGCAGAGAAGTCATCGGAAGAGGTGTGCCCCACAGCGGGCACCCGGAGAGCGGCACGACGAGCGAGGGAGGGAGCCGGAGCGATGGGCGACCACAAAGAGCAGCAGCCCGTGCGGGTGGGCGCGGCCGTCCGGCGGCGCCGTCGTGCGCTGGAACTGACCCTCGCCGTCGTGGCCGAGCGCAGCGGCCTCTCGGTGCCCTTCCTCAGCCAGGTCGAGAACGACCGGGCCCGCCCGAGCCGCACCTCCCTGGAGAAGCTGGCCGACGCCCTGCGCACCACGGCCGTCGAACTCCTCGCCGCCGCCGACCCGGCCGCCAGCGTGGACGTCGTCCGCGCCGAGGCCGTCGCCGACGGCGACTTCGACCCGCGCACCCGCTCCCTCGTGCGCGGCCACCACCAGCTGCACGCCTCCGAGTTCACCGGCGACCACGACGCCGGCCGCGAGTTCCAGCACCGCAACGACGAGCTGATGTACGTCGCCGACGGCGCGGTGGAGATCGAGGCCGAGGGGCGCGCGTACCGGCTCGGGCGCGGCGACACGCTGTACCTGACGGGCGGGGTACGGCACCGGTGGCGGGCCACGGTGCCGGACACGCGGGTGATCGTGGTGGCGGTGGCCGAGCACATCGAGGCGGTGCAGGATCGCACACGCTGAGCGCCCACCGGACGGGCTGGTGCCGGACCACCCGCGTCCGCGGGTCCGTCGTGGCCGGTCGGGCGGTTCCCCGCGCCCCTTCGGCGCGCGCGTCGTCTCCCTCGTCCCCTCACTGACCGAGGCGGTGGCGAGGACGCTCCCCGGAGCCCTCGTCGGCGCCACCGGCTGGTGCAGTCGTCCGCGGGAGCTGGACGTCGTCCGGATCGGCGGTACGAAGAACCCGGACGTGGAGAAGATCATCGCGCTCGCCCCCGACCTGGTGATCGCCAACGAGGAGGAGAACCGCGCGCCCGACCTCGACGCCCTCCGCGCGGCCGGCTTGGACGTGCTGGTCACCGAGGTGCGCAGCGTGCCGCAGGCCGTCACCGAACTGGACCGGGTGCTCACCGCGTGCGGCGCGGCCGGCCGGCCCGGCTGGCTGGCCGAGGCGGCGGAGGCATGGGCGGCCCTGCCCGAGCCGGCGGAGCGCAGGACAGCGGTCGTACCGGTCTGGCGGCGCCCCTGGATGGTCCTCGGCCGGGACACCTTCGCGGGTGACGTCCTCGCCCGCCTCGGCGTGGACCACGTGTACGCCCACCACCCCGAGCGCTATCCCCGCATCCCCCTGGACGAACTGCGCGCCCGGGAGCCGGACCTGGTGGTCCTGCCCGACGAGCCGTACCGCTTCACCGCCGACGACGGCCCGGAGGCGTTCCGGGGGCTGCCCTGCGCCCTGGTCAGCGGACGGCATCTGACCTGGTACGGCCCGTCCCTGACGGAAGCGCCACGGGTGCTGGCCGGGGCGCTGCGGGCAGCGCGCCGCTGAGCAGACCGCGCACGGTGCCGCGCGCCGCCGTGAGCCAGGCCGCCACCAGGACGCCGTACAGACCGGCCGCCAGGGCGTCGTACACCGTGAGACCGGTGTGCCGGGCGAGGATCGCGGCGCCGGTGACACAGGTTCCCACCGGGAAGGTGAACGCCCACCAGGTCAGCGTGAAGCCCATGCCCCGCCGCCGGGCCCGCACCACGTGCGCGGTCGCGAGCGCCAGCCACAGCAGCGCGAACCCCGTCACGGGCACCCCGTACAGCACCGCGAAGACGGCGAGGCCACGGTCGTAGGGGGCCGCCACGACGCCCGGAGCGGCGTCCGCGATCAGCCCGACGGCGGTGGTGGACTGCCCGAGCGGGCCGAGGACCAGGAACAGCGCCGGGGTCAGCGCGAGCGGCAGCGGTCCGGTGGTGATCAGCCGGGCGAAGACCAGCGGCAGTGTCAGCAGCACGGCCAGCAGGCTCAGCCCGAACAGCGCGAGGCAGGCCAGCAGCAGGGTCGCCCGGAGCTGCCCCGGCGGCAGGTAGGGCACCAGCGGCGGACCGGCCGAGGCCGACACCATGGGTGCGACCAGCGGCAGCAGCCACACCGGGGAGGCCTGGGCGGCATCGACGCGGTGCCGTACGGCCATCAGGTACGGCACGGCCACGGCCGCCCCGAGCCCGACCGCCGTACCGGCGGTGAACAGCACGGCGTCCAGGGCGACGGCCGTACGCGTGCCGATCAGCTCCCGGCCGGCCGTCAGGGCGCCGCCGCCCACCGCGAGCAGTGCCATGGCCAGGCAGCCGTAGAAGGGGGCCATGGCCGGGTCGAGGAGATGGGCGCGGGCCTGGTCGCGGTGGCGGCTCCAGTGCAGGACCCGCGCGATCAGCAGGGCCGTCAGCAGGAGCAGGGACAGCGCCCAGAAGGCCGCGAAGACACCGCGCGCCCCGTGCGCCGGGCCGGGCAGCGCGGCACCGGCCGAACCGACGATCGCGGTGCCCATCACGGAGGCGTACCAGTTCGGGCCCAGGTGACGGAGCCGGGCGGTGCGGGGGAGGGGCAGGGGCTGGGCTGCGGTGACCATGCGTCCAAGATCCCGCCGGCGGACCGCCCGGACCAGGGAGCACGGGTCTATGAGGGCATAAGCTGGTCTTATGAGCGAGGCGGAGGGGCTACGCACGGAATCGCTGGCGCACCGGGTGCCGGACCTCGCCGCGCTGGAGCTGTTGCTCGCGGTGGCGCGGCTGGGCAGTCTCGGCGCGGCGGCGCGCGAGGTCGGCATCACCCAGCCGGCCGCCAGCAGCCGGATCCGCTCCATGGAACGGCAGCTGGGCGTGGCCCTCGTCGACCGTTCGCCGCGCGGCTCCCGGCTCACCGACGCCGGCGCCCTGGTCACGGACTGGGCCCGGCGGGTGGTGGAGGCGGCGGCGGCCTTCGACGCGGGCGCGCGGGCGCTGCGGGACCGGCGGGACTCACGGCTCCGGGTCGCCGCGAGCATGACCATCGCCGAGTACCTGCTGCCCGGCTGGCTCCTCGCGCTGCACGCCGAGCGGCCCGACACGGCGGTCTCGCTGCTCGCCGGGAACTCGGCGAAGGTCGCGGAACTCCTGCTGGCCGGCGAGGCGGACCTGGGCTTCGTGGAGGGGCTGACCGTGCCCACGGGCCTGGACTCCACGGTCATCGCCCGCGACCGGCTGATCGTCGTCACCGCGCCCGCCCACCCGTGGGCCCGCCGCCGACGGCCCCTGACGGCGGCGGAACTGGCCGCGACCCCGCTCATCCTCCGCGAGCGGGGCTCCGGCACCCGTCAGGTCCTGGACGCGGCCCTCGGCGGTCTGGCCCGCCCGCTGATCGAGCTGTCCTCCACGACGGCGGTGAAGGCTTCCGCCGTCAGCGGCGCGGGCCCCTCCGTCCTCAGCGAACTCGCGGTGGGGGAGGAGCTGGGGATGCGGCGCCTGGTCAGCATCCCGGTGGAGGGCGTCTCCCTGCGCCGGGACCTGAGAGCGGTATGGCCGACGGGCCACCGCCCCACGGGCCCGGCCCGGGAACTGCTGTCCCTGACCCGGGGCTGAAGCGCCCCGAGGGGAACCGTGCGGGCGACCGCCCCGGACCCGCCGAGAGCACGTGGCCGAACGCCGGACGGCTCTCAGCCCGCCGCGGCGACCAGCGCCGCCATCACCCGCACGTCCTCGCCCATCTCCGGATGCCACTGCACCCCCAGCGCCCACCCCCGCTCCGCCGGCAGTTCGACGGCCTCCACCGTGCCGTCCGCCGCGTAGGCCGACGGGACGAGTCCCTCGCCGAGCCGTTCCACCGCCTGATGGTGATACGTCGGCACCGTCACCTCCTCCGGCACGATGCGGGCGTACACCGTCCCGGGCACCGGCTTCACCGGGTGCTCGCCGAAGGCGCCGACCACCTCCGCGTGCCCGTCGAGGTGCTGGACGAGCGTGCCGCCGAGGGCCACGTTCAGCAGCTGCATGCCCCGGCACACCCCGAGCAGCGGCACGCCCGCCGCCAGCGCCGCGTCGATCAGCGCCAGCTCCCAGGCGTCCCGCTCCGGCGCGGGCGGCCCCGTGCGCGGCGAGCGCTCGGCGCCGTACCGGGCCGGGTCGACGTCCGGGCCGCCCGCGACGACCAGCGCGTCGAGCCGGGCCACCGCCGCCGCGGCGTGTTCCGGCGCGTCCGGCGGCAGCAGCGCCGCCAGCCCGCCGGCCCGCTGCACCAGCCGCGGATAGCCGGCCGCCAGCAGCACCGCGTCCAGCTCCCACACCCCCCAGCGCACGCCGGACTCCAGATACGTGCTCACCCCGATCAGCGGCCGTACGGTCATGCTGCCCTCCTCGACGTCAAAGGTTCACAGGTACACCTTTCCAGGGCGGGTTCACGCCAGGAAACCCCGCAGCAGCGCCGCCGTACCCGCGCAGTGCTCGCGCGCGATCTCCCGCGCCCCGTCCGCGTCCCCGTCCAGCACCGCCTCCACCAGCGCGGTGTGCTGGCGCTGGGAGTGCTCCAGGTTGCGCACCAGCAGCGGGATGCAGTCCAGCAGGTCGTTGACCGTGGCCCGCACCGCCGCGTACCGCGCGGTCAGCGACGGCGAACCGCACAGCTCGGCCAGCGTCAGGTGCAACAGCGTGTCCGCCCGGCGGTAGTCCGTCAGCGGGACCTCGTGCGTGCGGTGCAGCGCCTCCCGCAGCCGCTCCGCGTGCTCCGGTGCCAGCCCGTGCGCCGCGCACAGCCCGGCCGCGCCCACCTCCAGCACCTCGCGGAAGCGCAGCACGTCCTCGATGTCGACCTCGGCGGTCCGGCGCCGCAGTTCGTCCTCGCCGCCCGCGTCCGGGCGCGGCAGCACAAACGTTCCGCCGTACCGCCCGCGCCGCGCCTCCACCAGGCCCTGGTCCTGGAGCACCTTCAGCACCTCGCGCAGTGTCACCCGGCTGATCCCGAGCCGCTCCGCCAGCTCCCGCTCGGCCGGGAGCCGCTCGCCGGCCGGCACCAGACCGAGCCGTACGACCTGGAGGACCTGCTCCAGCGCCTCCTCGAAGCCGTTGCCCGCCCGCACCGGCCGCAGCACCGCAGCGAGCCGGTCGTCCGCCGTTCGCGCATCCGCCTCCCGCGACATCCGCGCGCACCCCCTTCCCAAGCAATGGTTCGCGGCAATACCTTATGGCTCCCGGCCCGGCCGAAGAAGCGCGATGGCGCCGAAGGAGGCTCTGACGTGGCAGACCGCACACCCCCGCTCAGCGTCGAGGAACTGCACGCCCTGGTCGCGAGCGGTGAGATCGACACTGTCGTCCTGGCCTTCCCCGACATGCAAGGGCGCCTCCAGGGCAAGCGGTTCGCCGCCCGCTTCTTCCTCGACGAGGTCCTGCACCACGGCACCGAGGGCTGCAACTACCTGCTCGCCGTGGACACCGAGATGAACACCGTCGACGGCTACACGATGTCCTCCTGGGAGCGCGGCTACGGCGACTTCGCCATGCACCCGGACCCGTCCACCCTGCGCCGCGTCCCCTGGCACCCGGGCACCGCGCTCCTCATCGCCGACCTCGCCTGGAACGACGGCTCCCCGGTCGTCGCCGCCCCCCGCCAGATCCTGCGCCGCCAGCTCCAGCGGCTCGCCGAGCACGGCTACACCGCCCAGGTCGGCACCGAGCTGGAGTTCATCGTCTTCAAGGACAGCTACGAGCGGGCCTGGGACGCGGGCTACCGGGGCCTGACCCCGGCCAACCAGTACAACATCGACTACTCCATCCTCGGCACCGGCCGCATCGAGCCCCTGCTGCGCCGCCTGCGCAACGACATGGCCGGCGCCGGCCTCACCGTCGAGTCCGCCAAGGGCGAGTGCAACCCCGGCCAGCACGAGATCGCCTTCCGCTACGACGAGGCCCTGCGCACCTGCGACCAGCACGCCCTCTACAAGACCGGCGCCAAGGAGATCGCCGCCCAGGAGGGCGTCTCGATCACCTTCATGGCCAAGTACAACGAGCGCGAGGGCAACTCCTGCCACATCCACCTCTCGCTCGCCGACGCCGACGGCACCAACGCGATGGCCGGACCCGACGGCATGTCCGAGGTGATGCGGCACTTCCTCGCCGGACAGCTCGCCGCGCTCCGCGACTTCTCCCTGCTGTACGCCCCCAACATCAACTCCTACAAGCGCTTCCAGCCGGGCTCCTTCGCCCCCACCGCCGTCGCCTGGGGCCACGACAACCGCACCTGCGCCCTGCGCGTCGTCGGCCACGGCCGCTCCCTGCGCTTCGAGAACCGCCTCCCCGGCGGGGACGTGAACCCCCACCTCGCCGTCGCGGGGCTCGTCGCGGCCGGTCTGTACGGCATCGAGCACAAGCTGGAGCTGCCCGAGCCCTGCCCCGGCAACGCCTACGCCGCCGACCACGCGCGGGTGCCGACCACGCTGCGCGAGGCCGCCGGGCTGTGGGAGAACAGCCCGATCGCCAAGGCCGCCTTCGGCGACGAGGTCGTCGCCCACTACCGCAACATGGCGCGCGTCGAGCTGGAGGCCTTCGACGCCGCGGTCACCGACTGGGAGCTGCGCCGCTCCTTCGAACGCCTGTGAAAGGTCACCACGTGTCCGACCCGAACGAGCTGACCGTCCTCAACCCCGCCACCGAAGAGGTCGTCGCCACCGTCCCCGCCGCCACCGCCGAGGACGTGGACGCCGCCGTCGTGCGCGCCGCCCGCGCCCAGACCGGGTGGGCCGCCCTCGCCCCCGCCGACCGGGCCCGGCTGCTGCGCCGCTTCGCCGACGTGGTCGACGCCCACACCGAGGAACTCGCCCGGCTGGAGGTCCGCGAGGCCGGCCACACCGTCGCGGGCGCCCGCTGGGAGGCCGGCAACGCCCGCGACGTGCTCCTCTATGCCGCCGGCGGCGCCGAGCGCCTGGTCGGCCGGCAGATCCCGGTCCCCGGCGGCTGGGACGTCACCTTCCAGGAACCGCTGGGCGTCATCGGCGTCATCGCCCCCTGGAACTTCCCCATGCCGATCGCCGCCTGGGGCTCCTTCCCGGCACTCGCGGCCGGGAACGCCGTCCTCCTCAAGCCCGCCGAGACCACTCCGCTCACCGCGCTCCGCCTCGCCCGACTGGCGCTGGAGGCGGGCCTGCCCGAGCACCTCTTCCAGGTGCTGCCCGGTCACGGCGACACCGCCGGACGCGCCCTGGTCGACCACCCCGACGTCGCCAAGATCGTGTTCACCGGTTCCACCCGCACCGGGCGCGAGGTCATGGAACGCTGCGCGCGCCTGGTCAAACCGGTCACCCTCGAACTCGGCGGCAAGAGCCCCAACGTCGTCTTCGCCGACGCCGACCTCAAGGCCGCCCTCGACCCCTTCTCCTTCCTGGACAACGCCGGGCAGGACTGCTGCGCCCGCACCCGCGTCCTGGTCCAGGAGACGGTGCTGGACGAGGCCCGCGCCTTCCTCGCCGACGCGCTGGCCGCCGTGGTCGTGGGCGACCCGGCCGACGAGAAGACCCAGATGGGCCCGCTCATCTCCGGCCGGCAACGGGACCGCGTACGGTCCTACGTCCCCGACGACGCCCCGGCCCTGCGCGGCAAGGCCCCCGACGGCCCCGGCTTCTGGTTCCCGCCGACCGTGCTCACCGGCGAGCGGCACGACAGCCCGGCGGCCCGCGAGGAGATCTTCGGCCCGGTCGCCGTCCTGCTGCCCTTCACCGACGAGCAGGACGCGATCCGCCTCGCCAACGACACCCCCTACGGCCTCTCCGGATCCGTCTGGACCCGGGACGTGGGCCGCGCCCTGCGCGTGTCCCAGGCCGTCCGCGCGGGCAACCTGTCCGTCAACTCCCACTCCAGCGTCCGCTACTGGACCCCGTTCGGCGGCTACAAGCAGTCCGGCCTCGGCCGGGAACTCGGCCCCGACGCCCTGACCGCCTTCACCGAGACCAAGAACGTCTTCCTCAGCACGGAGGTCCCCGCACAGTGACCGACAACAGCGTGACCGACACCAGTGTCTGCCGCCGCCTGGCCGGCCGTACCGCCGTCGTGACCGGAGCCGGCAGCGGCATCGGACTCGCCAGTGCCCGCCGGCTCGCCTCCGAGGGCGCCCACGTCGTCTGCGCGGACGTCGACGAGGCGCGCGGCAAGGCCGCCGCCGACGAGGTCGGCGGACTCTTCGTGAAGACCGACGTCACCGACCCCGAGCAGGTCGAGGCGCTGTTCAAGGCCGCGTACGACACCTACGGCAGCGTCGACATCGCGTTCAACAACGCCGGCATCTCCCCGCCCGACGACGACTCCATCCTGGAGACCGGGCTGGAGGCATGGAAGCGCGTCCAGGAGGTCAACCTCACCTCCGTCTACCTGTGCTGCAAGGCCGCCCTCCCCTACATGCGCCGCCAGGGCAGGGGCTCCATCATCAACACCGCGTCGTTCGTGGCGCGGATGGGCGCGGCCACGTCCCAGATCTCCTACACGGCCTCCAAGGGCGGCGTCCTCGCCATGTCCCGCGAACTGGGCGTGCAGTTCGCCCGGGAGGGCATCCGGGTCAACGCGCTGTGCCCCGGCCCGGTCAACACCCCGCTGCTCCAGGAGCTGTTCGCCAAGGACCCGGAGCGGGCCGCGCGCCGGCTCGTCCACATCCCGGTCGGCCGGTTCGCCGAGGCCGAGGAGATCGCCGCCGCCGTCGCCTTCCTGGCCAGCGACGACTCCTCCTTCGTCAACGCCACCGACTTCCTGGTGGACGGCGGCATCGCCGGCGCCTACGTCACGCCCCTGTAGGACGGCTCAGAGGAACGTACGCCCCTCACCCCGGTAGGTGGGCACGCCGGCCGTCACCGTGTCCCCCTCGATCAGGTGCAGGGTGTCGAACCGCTCGCACAGCTCGCCCGCCTTCGCGTGCCGGAACCACACCCTGTCGCCGATGAGCAGGTCGTCGGCGGGCGAGCCGAGCAGCGGGGTCTGCACCTCGCCGGGGCCCTCCTGCGGGTCGTACCTCAAGCCCTCCGGCAGGTACGGCACCGGCAGCCGGTCGGGGCCGGCCGCGCCGGAGGCCGGGTAGCCGCCGCCGAGCACGGTGACGACGCCCACGCCCGGCCGCCGGACCACCGGCTGGGCGAAGAGCGCGGCCGGACGGCCGGTGAAGGACGTGTAGTTGTCGAACAGGCGCGGCACGTACAGCCCCGAGCCGGCCGCGATCTCGGTCACCGCGTCCTCGGCGGCGGTGTGCTGCACGCTGCCGGTGCCGCCGCCGTTGACGAACTCCAGGTCCGGGGCGACCGCCCGGACCGCCCGGACGGCCGCGGCCCGCCGCTCCGCCAGCTCCCGCCGGGCTCCGGCCTGCATCAGCCGGATCGCCCGCGAGCGCAGGGGCCGCCCGGCGACCGCGTCCCCGACCCCGGCGACATGCCCCTCGTACGCCATGATCCCCACCAGCCGGAAGCCCGGCCGCCGGGACACGGACCGTGCCAGCTCGGCGAGTTGGGCGGGGGAGTGCAGCGGCGAACGCCGGGCCCCGACCCGGATCCGGCCGCCGAGCAGCTTCAGCGAGGTGTCCAACTCCAGGCAGACCCGCACGACTTCACGTCCGCCGTCGCGGGCCGCGTCGATGAGGTCCAGGTGCGCCGGATCGTCGATCATCACGGTGACGGCACCGGCCAGCTTGGGATCGGCGGCCAGTTCCGCGAACCCGGCCCGGTCCGCCGACGGATAGGCCAGCAGGATGTCCTCGAACCCCGAACGCGCGAGCCACAGCGACTCGTCCAGGGTGAACGACATGATGCCCTGGAAGCCGTCCCTGGCCAGGACGCGTTCCAGCAGGGCCCGGCAGCGGACCGACTTGCTGGCGACCCGCACGGGCTTGCCCCCGGCGCGGCGGACCAGGTCGTCCGCGTTGGCGTCGAAGGCGTCCAGGTCCACGATCGCGAGAGGGGCGTCGAGATGGGCGGTGGCCCGGTCGTAACGGGCCCGGTCGGCGGCGCGCGCAGTCATGACGGAAGCCTGCCAGACAGGATTACCGCAGGGTAGGGGGACGTTCCGGGCAGATGCCCCTGGCCCGTGGACTGGTTCTCCTTCTCTCCCGGACAACCCGTAGAGTGACGCGCACGTACGGCGGAACGCGTCCGGCCACCACGTGAACCGGGATGCCGGTCCAGCCGTACGGGTATGCGTGCCCGGAAGGAGCTTCCACACCGGGCGCGGCCGAGCAGCAGACCGGCCCGCGTACGAGGAGACGGCCCGGGCACGAGGAAACGGGGGGTGCATGAGCACGGGAGCCCGCCACGCCCCGGTCCCGCGTCGCCCGTCGACTCCCCCGGGGCCCCCGGCCCAGCGCCCGCCGGCACCCTCCGCACCGCCTCGGCCGGACGACGACCCCGACGAGGAGCCGTCGGTCTTCACCCCCCGCGGTGCACGGCCCGTACCCGACGCGGTCCCGCGCGCCCACCGCCCGCGCCCGTCGGCCGTGCCCGAGGCCCCCGCCCCCGTGAGCCCGCCCCCACCGCCCGCCTCGGCCCGGTTCCCCGACGCCCCGCCGGGTACCGGCTCCGCCGGCGCACCGGCCCCGACCGCTCCGACGGCCTCGGTGATCCCGGTGACCCCGGCGGAGACGGCCCCGGAGACCGGCACGGCACGGCTCCGCCCGGACCGGGAGCCCGGGGCACAGGGCGCGCCGGCCGAAACCCCGCCGGAGACGACGACACGACTACGCCCGATCCGCCCGGCCACCCCGCCTGCGCCGGTGCCTTCGCCTCCGCCGGTGTCCCCGCCTGCGCCGGTGTCGTCGCGTACGCCGGATTCACCGCCTTCTCCGGAACCCGGCCTGCGGCTCCCCGGCTCGGCCCCCACCGCGCCCACCGGCTCCGCTTCGGCCGGTTCCGTGGGGGCGCCGGGGGACCCCCGTACCGGTGGAGAGGGCGACCGTGCCGGTGCCGCCCCCGGGTCCGGGCGGACGGACGGCCGGACCGGGGTCTGGAGTCCCCCGGCTCCCGCCCGTCCCGTGCGTCCCGCGCCCGACCCCACTCACTCCTGGGGGGCCGGAACCGAGGGGCGGCCGTTCGTGTCGTTCGGGGAGCCGGAGGGGTTCGGGGGGCGGACGCGTCCCCGTGTCGGGGCGCGCACCGTCGCCGCCGCTGCCTGTCTCGTGCTCGGGCTCGGGCTCATCGGCGGTGCCGCGACCGGGAGTTGGCTCACCGGGGACGGCGGGGCGGACGGCGCCGGGAACGCCTTCGGCACCGCCCGGACCCTCTGGCACAGCGTGCCCGTGGACGAACTGTTCCCGCCCACCGTCCAGGGCACGGGCGCCGGCCCCGGCGGCGCCGACCGCACCTGGACCCGGATCGCCGTCGCCCGGGACAGCGGCTGCGCCCACGCCTTCGACCCGCTGCTGCACGAGGCCCTCGCCCCCGTCGGCTGCCAGCGCCTGCTGCGCGCCACCTACACCGACGCCACCCAGACGTACGTCACCACCGTCGGCCTGCTCTT
This sequence comes from Streptomyces canarius, assembly GCF_014650735.1. Lineage (NCBI taxonomy): Bacteria > Bacillati > Actinomycetota > Actinomycetes > Kitasatosporales > Streptomycetaceae > Streptomyces > Streptomyces canarius. The sequence continues at coordinate 263,628 of NZ_BMVN01000002.1, read as the reverse complement.
CACCAAGGCCGACCCGGCCGCGATGTCCGCGCTCGCCGCCCGCTTCCGCGACGAACACCTCGACAGCCGCGCCGACCTGATGCCCCGGCCGTACGCCGCCGCCGGCACGGCAGCCGCCGGGTTCGGGGACCGGCAGCGGGCCTCGTGGACCGTCGCCGTCCTCACCGACGCCCCCGTCGTCGCGTACGCCGTCTCCGGCTGGGCCGACGGCCGTACCGTCGACACGCCCCAGCCCGCCGCGGACGCCGTCCGCTCCGGCGCCACCACGGCACCCGCCCAGGCCGGCCTCGGCAACGAGGCCCAGGGCCTGGCCGACCGCATCGAACGGCGCCTGCGCAAGACCGTCGGCACGGCCACGGAGAAGCCCTCATGACGCACGCGGCCAGGCACGCCGCCAAGGCGGCGGTGAGCCTGCTGCTCGCCGTCCCCCTCGCCCTGCTGCCGTCCGCCGCCCACGCCGACGGCATCCGCGCCCAGCAGTGGGGCCTCAGCGCCCTCCACCTGGACGAGGCCTGGCGGACCAGCAAGGGCCGGGGCGTCACCGTCGCCGTCCTGGACACCGGCGTCGAGGCCGACCACCCGGACCTCGACGGCAACGTCCTGCCCGGCAAGGACATGATCGGCTTCGGCGCCGGACCCGGCGACCGCACCTGGGCCCGGCACGGCACCGCCATGGCCGGCATCATCGCCGGGCACGGCCACGGGCCCGGCGGCTCCGACGGCGTCGTGGGCGTCGCCCCCGAGGCGAAGATCCTGCCGGTCCGGGTGATCCTGGAGGACGGCGACCCGGCCCGCGCCAAGGCCCGTACCTCCCGTGGCAGTGCCCTCGCCGACGGCATCCGCTGGGCCGCCGACCACGGTGCCGACGTCATCAACCTCTCCCTCGGCGACGACTCGAACTCGGCCCACCCCGAACCCGGCGAGGACGAGGCGGTGCAGTACGCCCTGAAGAAGGGCGTGGTCGTCGTCGCGTCCGCGGGCAACGGCGGCGACAAGGGCGACCACGTCTCCTACCCGGCCGCCTACCCGGGCGTCATCGCCGCGACCGCCGTGGACAAGTACGGCACCCGCGCCGCCTTCTCCACCCGCCGCTGGTACGCGGCCGTGAGCGCGCCCGGCGTCGACGTCGTCATCGCCGACCCCGACCACAAGTACTACGCGGGCTGGGGCACGAGCGCCGCCTCGGCCTTCGTCTCCGGCGCGGCGGCCCTGATCAAGGCCGCCCACCCCGGCCTTTCCCCGGCCCAGATCAAGAAGCTCCTGGAGGACACCGCGAGGGACGCCCCGGTCGGCGGCCGGGACGACTCCCGGGGCTTCGGCATGATCGACCCGGCGGCGGCCCTGAGAGCCGCCGCCCGGGTCGAACCCCGGGGCCTGAAGCCCGCGTCCTACGGCGAGGAGTACTTCGGCGCCGGCCCGGACAGCCCCGGCGCCACGGGCGGCCCCTCCGACTGGGCGGCCCCGCTCGCGGGCGGCGCGGGCGGGGTCCTGCTGGTGGCCGGGGTGATGCTGTGGCGGGGCCGCAGGCACTCGGCCTGAGCCGCTACCCGGCGATGTACCCGATCTCCGGGTAGCGGGGCGAAGCGCCGTCCAGCAGGTGCGCGGTGTCGGGGCGGCCCCGCAGCCGCAGGTCGAAGAAGGCCCGCACCGTGGCCCGTACGGCCGCCACCGCCCGGTCGGCGGGGATCGTGCCGACCTGCAACGGCAGCCCTGGCGGAAGCTGGGGGGCGAGGGCCACGAGGTCGGTGAAGGAGTGGTGCCCGGCGTCCGCGAGCCGCAGGCAACGGCGCCAGCCACGCAGGTTCGGCCAGAACTCGGACCAGGACCGATCCTTGTTCAGTCCGTCGTGCACCGCCGTGTCCATCAGCAGGAACGGCCGGTCCAGACCGCGCCCGACCACGGGCCCGGACACCGAGCCGTCCAGGTCGGCGCCGGCCCGCACCCGTGGGTCCAGGTCCATCACGGCCGCCGCGGCGGCACCGCCCCGGGAGTGGCCGAAGGCGCCCACGCGGGTGAGGTCCAGGGCCCCGCGCAGCCCGCGCGGGAGCCGGCGCCGTCCGGCGTCCGGGTTGCCGCCCCGGACCAGCACGGCCAGGGAGTCGAGCACGAACCGCAGGTCAGCGGCGCGCACCGCGACCGTTTCCGCGCCGTCGCGACGGAGGCCGAGCACCACATGGCCGTCGGGGAACTCCACCTCGCCCGAGTCGTAGGGGTGGTCGACCGTGACCACGGCATAGCCCCAGGAGACCAGTTCCTCGACCACCAGGGTGTTGAACGTGCGGTCCTCGCCCGCGCCCGGGGAGTACAGGAGCACCGGCCGGCGGCCCGGCCGGGCCGCGGGGCGGTCCGCGCTGTGCGTCCGCGGGAGTGCGTAGGCGTCCAGCACGCCGCCGTACGCTGCCTTCAGCGCCCGTTCGGCACCCGGCGGCAGCCACGGCAGCGGCGGGCGGTCCCGGACGTCCACGGCCGGGTAGGTGACGGTCACCATCAGCTCACGCGGCCGTCCCGACCACGGATCGGTCCGCGCCCCGTCGACCAGGTGCAGCGCCACCGCACCCACCGGCGCGGGCCCGGTCGGCCCGGCCAGCCGGAGTCCGGTCACCGCCGCGGCCCGCGCGGCCGTCGACAGGGGAACGGTGGCGGCCACGACGGCTCCGATGCCACCGGCTATGAGGGAACGGCGAGTGGGGCGTACGGGAGGCACAGCACTCCTTCCGCGACCGGACCCGGGACGTCGGCGAAGAGAACCCCGTGCTCCGGCCTGGTCGTCGTCAAGTCCCCCGCAGCCTAAGGCACTTGTTGCCGCCCCGCCGGATCAGGAGCGGCCGAACGCCGACACCGCCGCCTTCGCCGCCGCCTCCACCAGGGAGATCCCCCGCGCCTGGCTCGCCGTGCCGTCCGACAGCACCGCCACCAGGTAGTCGGTCCCGTCCACCGTCACCCGGCCGATGCTGTTCACGTCCCACAATCCCGTCGTGCTACGTGGCAGCCACCCGTTCTTCAGCGCCCAGGAGTCGCCCTCGGCGGCGGCCGACACCCCCCACCGCTGATCCGGCTCGACGGACTTCATCAGCCCCTGGAGATACGTCCGCGAGGCGGCGCTCAGCTTCGAGCCCTCCCCGAACACCTGCTGGAGGAGGGCCAGTTGGTCCGCCGCGGTGGTCCGGGTCAGCCCCCACAGCCCACCGTCCCCGCCACAGGTGTCCGTCAGCCCGAAGCGCTCGTTCGCCGCGTCCAGTCCGGCCGCCCGCCCGATCGTGTGCCACAGCGCCGTCGCGGAGGCGTTGTCGCTGTTCTCGATCATCCTCGCGGCGTACGCCCGCTCCTGCGCCGTCAGCCGCCGGCCCGCGTCCTGCGCCTGGAGCAGCAGCGCGGCCAGGATGTCGACCTTGACGATGCTCGCAGTGTCGAAGGAGGCGTCGCCGTACACGGCGCTCTCCCCGGACTCCGGCGCCAGCACCGCCGCCGACACCCGCGCGCCCGACGGCACCTCGACCTCCGCCATGGCGGCGCTCAGAACCGCTTGCCGGTCCACTGTCGCGGGCTCCCGCACGGACGCCTCCCTACCGGCCCCGGCCGAGGCGGTGACCGAGGGCGCCGCCGCCGACGATACGGCCACGGCCCCGGCGGGTGCCCGGCCCTTCACCCAGACCGTGCCGGCGGCGGTGACCCCGCCCACGGTGACGACGGCGAGCGCGGTGCGCAGGAAGGCACGGCGCCGGGACGGGCGCGCGCGGCGGCCACGGCGGGCTCCGGAGGACTCCATGCCGCGATGCTCGGCGCGAGGGCTGTGCGCGCTGTTGGACGGAGCTGAGAGCCGGGTCAGGGAAGACCGGGATTCCTGTGAACGCGCTGACGCCCGCGTTTTCGGCCCCGCACGAGCCCGGCGGCCTGCCCCCTATAGGGTCGGGGACCGTGGCGAACAAGAACATTCCCGACCCCGGCTTCTCCGACGACGACGGCTCCGCCGACCCCCGGCTGAGCGCGGCGCTGGCCGCCTGGGCCGAGGACCGCAGCGCACTCGGGCCCGTCCTGGAGGCGCTCAGGGGCGCCCGCCTGCTGGTTCCCGTCGTCGCCGTGCTCGGCGAGGTGGAGGAGGACGAGAACGGCCTGCGCCGCGAGAAGACCAGCGACATGGCCGTGCCCACCCTGAAGGCCGGCGGCCGTACCGCGCTGCCCGCCTTCACCTCGACCGACTCCCTCGCCCGCTGGGACCCCGCGGCCCGCCCGGTCGCCGTACCCCTGCACCAGGCCCTCCAGGCCGCGGCGCACGAGCAGGCCGACACGGTCGTGCTCGACCTCGCCGGGCCGGTGCCGTTCGAGCTGACCGGCCCGGCGCTGCTCGCCCTCGCCGAGGGCCGCACCAGCATCGACCCGCTCGCCGACCCCGCCGTGGTGGGGGCCGTCCGTACGGCGGTGGCGGCGGAGCCCGCCGTGCTGCGCGCCCACCTCGGGCCCGGACAGGCCGACGGCACCCTCGCCCTCGTCCTCGACCCGGCCGCGCCGCCCGCCGAGGCGGCCCGCGCGATCGCCGAGCGGCTGGCGGCCGACGAAACACTGCGGGCCCGCCTGGTGCGCGGTCTCGACCTGGCACTGCTGCCGGCCGGGACCACGCCTCCGGGCGAGCCCCTGTACGTGAAGGAAGAGGTCGGCCGTGCGGGAGCGGATCAGCCGTAGACCGGGCCGGTGTACTTCTCGCCCGGCCCCTGGCCCGGCTCGTCCGGGACGATCGACGCCTCGCGGAACGCGAGCTGGAGCGACTTCAGGCCGTCGCGCAGCGGAGCCGCGTGGAAGGAGCTGACCTCGGTGGCGCTCGCGTCCAGCAGACCGGCGAGCGCGGTGATCAGCTTGCGGGCCTCGTCCAGGTCCTTGTACTTCTCGCCCTCCTCGCTCAGCCCGAGCTTCACGGCGGCGGCGCTCATCAGGTTGACGGCGACCGTCACGATCACCTCGACGGCGGGGACCTCGGCGATGTCCCGGGTCATCGCGTCGAAGTCGGGAGCCTGGGAAGGCTCGGCAGGGGTGTCACTCATGCCCCACACCATAGGTGGTCGCGCCCGGCGCCCCTGAATTCGCCCTTGTCAAGCGATCCTGCTAATCTGGAGGACGACCGGCTGGACCTGATTGTGTCCGGCCCACAAGTGGAGGCTCCGATCTCCCACCTGACCGTCCTCCGGGACGGCGGGTCATCCGGTCAGGCGGCCGCCATCGTTCCGTACGGACGATGGAGTCGCCCGAAAGCGCGCCCCGCGACATCGCGGCGGTGCTCCGGTTGTTTGGAGCCCCGCCTGTGATCGTCCGGGGCATTTTTTGTGCTTCGGCGCGGTTAGGTCTAACGAAAAGAGACGTTACGCGGCTGTCCGCCAGACCGCCGTGTGGTGCTACCGAGGAGGATCCATCAGCGCCGAGCCCCGCATCAACGACCGGATTCGCGTTCCCGAGGTGCGACTTGTCGGTCCCAGTGGCGAGCAGGTCGGCATCGTGCCGCTCGCGAAGGCACTGGAGCTTGCGCAGGAGTACGACCTGGACCTGGTCGAGGTCGCGGCGAACGCCCGTCCGCCCGTGTGCAAGCTCATGGACTACGGGAAGTTCAAGTACGAGTCGGCCATGAAGGCCCGTGAGGCGCGCAAGAACCAGGCGCACACGGTCATCAAGGAGATGAAGCTCCGGCCGAAGATCGACCCGCACGACTATGACACCAAGAAGGGTCACGTCGTCCGGTTCCTCAAGCAGGGCGACAAGGTCAAGATCACGATCATGTTCCGTGGTCGCGAGCAGTCCCGCCCCGAGCTGGGCTACCGACTGCTGCAGCGGCTCGCGGAGGACGTCCAGGACCTCGGCTTCGTGGAGTCGAACCCGAAGCAGGACGGCCGAAACATGATCATGGTCCTCGGTCCGCACAAGAAGAAGACCGAGGCGATGGCCGAGGCGCGCCAGGCGCAGGAGGCCCGCAAGGCCGACGCGAAGGCGAACCCCGGCAAGTCGCAGAACCCTGCCGAGGCCGACGCACCGTCCGAGGAGCCGGCCGAGGCGTGATCCCGGGGGATGTACGTCTGCGTACGTCCCCGAGGATGTAACCGAAAGAAGAGAGCGACGCTCCACCGTGCCCGGTTTCACGACCGGGCACCGGAGCGCCACCGACGAGGAGATAACGGCGCTATGCCGAAGAACAAGTCGCACAGCGGTGCCAGCAAGCGCTTCAAGGTCACCGGCTCCGGCAAGGTGCTCCGTGAGCGCGCCGGCAAGCGCCACCTGCTTGAGCACAAGTCGTCCCGCGTCACGCGTCGCCTCACCGGCAACGCCGAGATGGCCCCGGGCGACGCCGCGAAGATCAAGAAGCTTCTCGGCAAGTGACGCGGCGGCGCTCTGAGCGCCGTGCGTCGGGACCGGGACCGAATCGATTCCGGGTCGTGTGAGCACCACCACGACCCCGCTACAAGGAGTTAACAAGTGGCACGCGTCAAGCGGGCAGTCAACGCCCACAAGAAGCGCCGGGCGATCCTGGAGCAGGCCTCCGGCTACCGCGGTCAGCGCTCGCGCCTGTACCGCAAGGCCAAGGAGCAGGTCACCCACTCGCTGGTCTACAACTACAACGACCGCAAGAAGCGCAAGGGCGACTTCCGTCAGCTGTGGATCCAGCGCATCAACGCCGCTGCCCGCGCCAACGGCATCACCTACAACCGCTTCATCCAGGGTCTGAAGGCCGCGAACGTCGAGGTCGACCGCAAGATCCTGGCCGAGCTGGCCGTGAACGACGCGAACGCCTTCGCGGCGCTCGTCGAGGTCGCGCAGAAGGCGCTGCCGTCGGACGTGAACGCCCCCAAGGCCGCGTGACGCCGCGCCGGCTCTGAGTCGACGCTCACCGTAGGACCCGCAGGCTGTATGGCTTGCGGGTCCTGTCGTTGCCGGGTCGGCCGTCGTTCGAGTGCGGGCCCGTCGTGGTCGCTCGCGCAGTTCCCCGCGCCCCTGCGGGGCACCGGACCCGCCGCACGTTGAAATTCGCTGAAGGTGACCCAGAGGATGCCCACCCCCGAGCTGATCTCCCCCCGTTCCACCCGTGTCTCCGCCGCCCGGCGGCTGGCCAAGCGGAACTTCCGGGGGAAGGACCGGCTGTTCCTCGCGGAGGGGCCGCAGGCCGTCCGGGAGGCTGCCGGGCACCGGGTCGACGGCGTCCCCACCCTCGTCGAGCTGTTCGCGACCGTGGAGGCCGCGGAGCGGTACGCCGACATCATCGGCGCGGCCCGCGACGCCGGTGCCCGGATGCACCTGGCGTCCGAAGAGGTCATCGCCGACATCTCCACCACCGTCACCCCGCAGGGCCTGGTCGGCGTCTGCCGGTTCCTGGACACCCCGTTCGAGGACATCCTCGCCGCCCGGCCGAAGCTGGTCGCCGTCCTCGCCCATGTGCGGGACCCCGGCAACGCCGGCACCGTGCTGCGCTGCGCCGACGCCGCCGGCGCCGAGGCGGTGATCCTCACCGACGCCTCCGTGGACCTGTACAACCCCAAGGCCGTCCGGGCCTCCGTCGGCTCGCACTTCCACCTGCCCGTCGCCGTCGGCGTCCCCGTCGAGCGGGCCGTGGCCGCACTGAAGGAGGCCGGGGTGCGCGTCCTCGCCGCCGACGGGGCCGGCGACCGCGACCTGGACGAGGAGCTGGACAAGGGCACCATGGGCGGCCCCACCGCCTGGGTGTTCGGGAACGAGGCATGGGGGCTGCCCGAGGAGACCCGCGCCCTCACCGACGCCGTCGTACGCGTCCCCATCCACGGGAAGGCCGAGAGCCTGAACCTCGCCACCGCCGCCGCCGTATGTCTCTACGCGTCGGCCCGTGCACAGCGCGCCTCCGGAGGGTGCCGCTCCGTCACCGAGAGCTAGTAGGGTGACCAGCGCGGGGCCCTGCGCCGTCTGAGAGGTGGGGTACGGGGATGAGTGTGGCCGGCACGAGCACCGCGCCGGAAGGACGGGACGCGCGGCGCGCGCCCGTGTCCCGGTGCGCCGGCTCCGGCGTCGATCCCGACCAGTTGCCCGACGGCCTCGTCGTCGCCGACGAACACGGCCGCGTGACCTGCTTCAACGCCGCCGCCGCGCGGATCACCGCGGTGCGGCCCGCCGAGGCCCTCGGACAGTCCCTGGAGAAGGCGCTGCCCTTGGAGGACCTGGAGGGGCGCCGCTGGTGGCAGCTCACCGACCCGTACGGCGGGCTCGCCATCCGGGTGCGGCAGCCGGAGCGCAATCTGCTGCTGCCCGGCGGCCGGGAGGTCCTCGTCTCCGCCCGCTACGTGCGCGACGAGCCGCTGGGACCGGTGCGCAGCGTGGTCGTCTCCCTCCGGGACACCGAGGCCCGCCGCCGCACCGAGCGCAGCCACGCCGAGCTGATCGCCACCGTCGCCCACGAGCTGCGCTCCCCGCTCACCTCCGTGAAGGGCTTCACCGCCACCCTGCTCGCCAAGTGGGAACGCTTCACCGACGACCAGAAGCGGCTCATGCTGGAGACCGTCGACGCCGACGCGGACCGCGTCACCCGCCTCATCGCCGAGCTGCTGGACATCTCGCGGATCGACTCCGGGCGGCTGGAGGTGCGCCGCCAGCCCGTCGACATCGGAGCCGCCGTCTCCCGGCACATCCAGGCCTACGTCGCCGCCGGCCAGCCCGCCGACCGCTTCCTGCTCCGCATCGAACAGCCGCTGCCCGCCCTGTGGGCCGATCCCGACAAGATCGACCAGGTGCTCAGCAACCTCATCGAAAATGCCGTGCGGCACGGCGAGGGAACCGTCACCATTGACGTCACGCCCACGCCGTCCCCGCGCGAGGGCGAGGAAATCGGCACGTCGGTCACCGTGAGCGACGAGGGGCCCGGCATCCCGGAGGAGTCCATGAACCGCGTCTTCACCCGTTTCTGGCGGGGCAGCAAGCGCGGCGGCACAGGTCTCGGGCTGTACATCGTCAAGGGCATCGTGGAGGCCCACGGCGGCACGATCACGGTCGGCCGGGCCGCCGACGGCGGCGCCGAGTTCCGATTTACGTTGCCCGTGAGCGCGCCGGCGTTTGAATTCGAGGTGCCGCGTAGCGTCGTATAGGGCGGTGGCGGGTGACGGGTGGGTCTAGCGGCCCACGGGCCATTCGTCTACGTCCACCCCGTTAGACTCGGCCTTTGGCACCTTTGTGTCCTGCACGGCCCGCTACGCCGGTCACGGGGACCATCCGCCAGGGGGCACCCCCCAGCGTCAGCTGGGGGACAATCGGAAGCACGGGAAGAGATGTCGGCACCCAATAAGTCGTACGACCCTGTCGAGGTCGAGGCGTTGAAACCGGAAGAGATCGAGCGCATGCGGGACGAGGCGCTCGCCGCCTTCGCCGCCGCGGACTCCCTCGACGCGCTCCACGAGGCCAAGGTCGCCCACACCGGCCCCGCCTCCCCGCTGGCCCTCGCCAACCGGGAGATCGGCGCCCTGCCCCCGCACGCCAAGGCCGAGGCCGGCAAGCGCGTCGGCATGGCCCGCGGCGCCGTGAACAAGGCCCTCGCCGCCCGCCAGGCCGAACTGGAGGCCGAGCGGGACGCCCGCGTGCTGGTCGAGGAGGACGTCGACGTCACCCTGCCGTACGACCGCGTCCCGGCCGGTGCCCGGCACCCGCTGACCACGCTCTCGGAGCGCATCGAGGACATCTTCGTGGCCATGGGCTACGAGGTCGCCGAGGGCCCCCAGGTCGAGGCGGAGTGGTTCAACTTCGACGCCCTGAACATCGGCCCGGACCACCCGGCGCGCGGCGAGGCCGACACCTTCTTCGTCCAGGGGCCCGACGGCGGCACCGAGTCCGGTGTCGTGCTGCGCACCCACACCTCGCCGGTCCAGATCCGCTCCCTGCTCGACCGTGAGCTGCCGGTCTACGTGATCTGCCCGGGCCGCGTCTACCGCACCGACGAGCTGGACGCCACGCACACGCCCGTCTTCCACCAGGTCGAGCTGCTCGCCGTGGACGAGGGCCTGACCATGGCCGACCTCAAGGGGACCCTGGACCACATGGTCCAGTCGCTGTTCGGCGAGGGCATGAAGACCCGGCTGCGGCCGAACTTCTTCCCCTTCACCGAGCCGAGCGCCGAGATGGACATGCTCTGCTACGTCTGCAAGGGCGAGTCCGTCGGCAACCCCGACCGGCCCTGCCGCACCTGCTCCAGCGAGGGCTGGATCGAGCTGGGCGGCTGCGGCATGGTCAACCCGCGGGTGCTCACCGCCTGCGGCGTCGACCCGGAGAAGTACAGCGGTTTCGCCTTCGGGTTCGGCATCGAGCGGATGTTGATGTTCCGCCACAACGTCGAAGACATGCGAGACATGGTCGAGGGTGACGTCCGGTTCACCCGGCCGTTCGGGATGGAGATCTGATGCGGGTCCCGCTTTCTTGGCTGCGGGAGTACGTCGACCTGCCGGCGACTCAGACCGGGCGCGACGTCCAGGCCAAGCTCATTTCGGCCGGTCTGGAGGTCGAGACGGTCGAGCAGCTCGGCGCCGACCTCAAGGGCCCCCTGGTCGTCGGCCAGGTGCTGACCATCGAGGAGCTGGAGGGCTTCAAGAAGCCGATCCGCTTCTGCACCGTCGACGTCGGCCAGGCCAACGGCACGGGTGAGCCCCAGGAGATCGTCTGCGGCGCCCGCAACTTCCAGGTCGGCGACAAGGTCGTCGTGGTCCTCCCCGGCGCCACGCTGCCCGGCGGCTTCTCCATCGCCGCCCGCAAGACCTACGGCAGGACCTCCCACGGCATGATCTGCTCCAGCGACGAGCTGGGCATGGGCGACGACGGCACCCACGGCATCATCGTGCTGCCGCCGGAGACCGAGGTCGGCAAGGACGCCATCGAGCTGCTGGAGCTGGTCGACGAGGTCCTGGACATCGCCGTCACCGCCAACCGGGGCGACTGCCTGTCCATCCGCGGTGTCGCGCGCGAGACCGCCATCGCCTACGGCCTGCCGCTGCGCGACCCCGCGCTGATCGACGTCCCCGCGCCGAACGCCTACGGCTACCCGGTCCAGGTCACCGACCCGTTCGGCTGCGACCGCTTCACCGCGCGCACGGTCACCGGCCTGCGCCCCGAGGCACGCTCCCCGATCTGGCTCCAGCGCCGGCTCCAGAAGGTCGGCATGCGCCCGATCTCGCTCGCCGTCGACGTCACGAACTACGTGATGATGGAGCTGGGCCAGCCGCTGCACGCCTACGACCGGTCCCTGGTCCAGGGCACCATCGGGGTGCGCCGCGCGCAGGAGGGCGAGAAGCTCGTCACCCTCGACGGTGTCGAGCGCACGCTGCACGCCGAGGACCTGGTCATCACCGACGAGCGCGGCCCCATCGGCCTCGCCGGTGTGATGGGCGGCGCCAACACGGAGATCGCCGACCTCCCCCAGTCTCGGCTTCGCTCGACCGGGGGGACCCCCATGGTCACCGAGGACGGCGTCAACGGCACGAGTGACGTGGTCATCGAGGCCGCCCACTTCGACGCCGTCTCCATCGCCCGCACGGCCCGCCGCCACAAGCTGCTCTCCGAGGCGTCCCGCCGCTTCGAGCGGGGCGTCGACCCGCAGGCCGCCGCTGCCGCCGCGCAGCGCACGGTGGACCTGCTGGTCCTCCTCGCGGGCGGTACGGCGGAGGCCGGCGTCACCGAGATCATCGCGCCCTCGGCCCCGCACACCATCACCCTCCCGGCCGGTCACCCGGACAAGGTCGCGGGCGTCGACTACGGCCGCGAGACGGTCGTACGCCGTCTCCAGCAGGTCGGCTGCGACGTGTACGGGCAGGACGAGCTGCTGGTCACCGTCCCGTCCTGGCGTCCCGACCTGGCCGACCCGAACGACCTGGCCGAAGAGGTCATCCGTCTGGAGGGTTACGAGAACCTGCCCTCCACGCTGCCCAAGCTGCCCTCGGGCCGCGGCCTGACCCACCGCCAGCGGCTGCACCGCCGGGTCGGCCGGGCGCTGGCCGGCGCGGGCTACGTCGAGGCGCCGAACTACCCGTTCGTCAGCGAGCAGGTCTTCGACCAGCTCGGCCTCGCGGCCGGTGACCCGGCCCGCCGCGTCGTGAAGCTGGTCAACCCGCTCAGCGACGAGGAGCCGGCGCTGCGCACCACGCTGCTGCCGGGCCTGCTCGGCGCCCTGCGGCGCAACGACGGCCGGGGCTCGCACGACCTGGCCCTGTTCGAGACCGGGCTGGTCTTCCTGCCGCGCGAGGAGTCGCGCGGCGCCACGCACCTGCCCGTCGACCGGCGTCCCACCGAGGAGGAGATCGCCGCGCTGAACGCCGCGCTGCCCGAGCAGCCCCGGCACGTGGCCGTCGTCCTCGCCGGCGCCCGTGAGCAGGCCGGCTGGTGGGGCAAGGGCCGTCCGGCCGACTGGGCCGACGCGGTCGAGGCGGGGCGTGCCGTCGCCCGGGAAGCCGGTGCCGAACTGATCGTCCGCAAGGGCCAGTACGGTCCGTGGCACCCCGGCCGGTGTGCCGAGCTGGTGGTCGCCGCCGACGGCGCGGAGCGGGTCGTGGGCCATGCGGGAGAGCTGCACCCGCGGGTCGTCAAGGCCCTGGGGCTGCCCGAGCGCACGTGCGCGATGGAGCTGGACCTGGACGCCCTGGAGGCGGTGGGCGACGGTGTCCCGCAGGCGCCGGGCATCTCCACGTTCCCGGTCGCCACGCAGGATGTCGCCCTCGTCGTCGACAAGCCGGTGCCGGCCGTGGAGGTCGAGGCGGCGCTGCGTGAGGGTGCCGGTGAGCTGCTGGAGTCCATCCGGCTGTTCGACGTGTACGAGAACGCCGAGCAGCTCGGGGAGGGCCGGAAGTCGCTCGCGTACGCGCTCCGGTTCCGGGCCGCCGACCGCACGCTGACGGTGGACGAGGCGTCGGCCGCGCGGGACGCGGCGGTCGCCCTCGCGGGTGAGCGTACGGGTGCGGTACTGAGGGGCTAGTCGCCGTCGGGGTTCTCCGCGTGGCCGGGTGCGGGTCTTCGGTGGCCGGCCACGCGGTTCCCCGCGCCCCCAGGGGCGTCCGACCCCGCTGTCGCCCGCATAAATGCACGTCGGCGCCGGGTCTCTCACTCATTCGGGTGGGAAGTGAGGGTGATCCTCCCCGCCCGGCTCATGCCGTCGACAGAATCGGACCGGCCTTTCGGGGCCGGTCCGATTCCTCTGTCAGGGCCCATATGGGGGACCAGAGGCATGATCCGCATCAAGGCACGGGCGCCCACCGGGCGGGTGGCAGTACTGCCCACGGTCTGGGGAGCCGTCGCGGTCGGCTACAAGTTCGGCTGTCCGCTCGCCCAGCAGAACGGGCTCGGGGCCCGCATCGTCACCAGTGCCGTGTTCTTCGCCGTCGGCACCGGTCTCATAGTCCATGTCCGCCGCTCCCTGCTGCGGGAGCTGCGGCTCGCCCGGCGGGCGGCGAACGCCGCGCAGGACGTCGTCCTGCGTCCGCTGCCGCCACGGCTCGACGGGATCGACGTCGCCGCCGCCCAGCTCTCGGCCGACCGGGGCGCGAGCGTCGGCGGCGATCTGTACGAGGCCATCGCCACGGAACACGGGGTCCGGGTGGTGATGGGGGACGTACGGGGGCACGGTCTGGCCGCCCTCGGTACCGTCGCCGCCCTCCTCGGCAGCTTCCGCGAGGCCGCCCACGACGAGCCCGAACTCGACCGCGTGCTCCGCAGACTGGACCGCGCCCTCGCCCGCCACCTGCGTGAACGCGCCCGCGCCGAGCACCCCGCGAACGGCCCCGCCGACCTCGGCAACCCGGTCGCCGAGGAGTTCGTCACCGTGCTCCTCCTGGAGATCGACGGGGACGGCGGCCTGCGCGCCCTCAACTGCGGCCATCCCTGGCCGTATGCGCTGAGGGGGACCGGCGTCGAGCAGCTGACCGGCGGGGAACCCCTTCCGCCGCTGGGGCCGTTCCCGCTGCCGACGGAGCTGGAGGTGCTGTCCTGCGGCCGGCTGCACCCGGGGGAGTCGCTGGTCCTCTTCACGGACGGGGCGGAGGACGCGCGGGACGCCCAGGGGCGGTTCTTCTCGCTGCCGGAAGCCTTGCGCGAGGCCGTACGTGACCACCCGGTCTCACCCCAGGCGGTCCTGCGCACCGTCTTCTCGGGCCTGTTGCGCCACACCGTCGGCAGACCGACGGACGACGTCGCGGTACTGGTCCTGCGCAACGGCCGAAGAGGGGCGGGCTGCAACTCCCCGGGCGCGCGGGGCGACGACGTCAGCGGCTCCGCCACGCGAACGCGCACGGCCCCCACCCACCCGCGGCCGACGACGTACCACTAGCCCCCGGCCGAGCCGCCGTCGTTCGAGGGGGAGCCGGCGGCTCGGCCGGCCTCTTGCGAGGCATCCCGTCAACCGGACCGACACGCTCCGCAACAGTGCGCGTACACACCGGATACGGGCACTGCGTTCACACCCCGTGTGAACGCGGAGCCACTACGCTGACCGCACCAGGCCACTCGGGGGGCATCCCATGCAGCCCAACACCCTGCTCGACGCCATCCTGGACGAGGCGGGCATCTCGCACGCCGGTCTCGCCGCCCACGTCAACCAGGCGGGCCGCGGACGCGGACTCGCCCTGCGGTACGAACACACCGCCGTGGCGCGCTGGTTGAAGGGCCAGCGGCCCCGCGGCCAGGTGCCGGACCTGATCTGCGAAGTGCTCGCGGCACGGCTGCGACGCCCCGTCACGCTCGACGACATCGGGCTCGGCGTGCCCGGTGAGCCCGGCACCCCGCACGCCGGTTCGCTGGGCGGGTTCGTGGAGCGGGCCACCGCCCTGTGGCGCTCGGACGAACAGCAGCGGCCCCATGTGCTGGGCGCCCCGGCCGTCACCGGGACTCCGGCGGTGATGCCGGTGTGGGAGTGGGAGAACCCGCCCGAGGACGTCGACGTCTCCCGGGGTGGCCGGCACCCGGTCACCACGGCCGACATCGAGATGCTGCGCGCCGCCCGGACGCACTACGAGCAGATGTACCGCAAGGCCGGCGGCGTCGCGACCCGGACGCGGATCGTCGGGTTCCTCAACGCCGAGGCCGCGCCGCTGCTGCGGGGCAGCTACACCGACGCCACCGGCCGTCAACTGCACCGGGCCACGGGCGGGCTGGTGGCGATCGCGGGCATCTGCGCGTACGACTCCGACGCGCACGGGCTCGCGCAGCGCTACTTCCACCAGGCGCTGCGGCTGGCGAAGGCCAGCGGGGACCGGGGCCTTGGGGCGTACGTCATCGCGCTGCTGGTCAACCAGTCGTTGTTCATGCGGGAGTACCGGCAGGCCGTCGCCTTCGCCGAGGCCGCGCTGCGCGCCGCCGGCCGGCACATCACCCCGGCGCTCGCCTCCGACCTGTACGCGATGCAGGCCAAGGCGTACGCGCACCTCGGGGACAGCGGCAGCGCGCTGTCCTGCATCCGGCGGGCGGAGACGGCGGCCGAGCGGATCCGGCGGGGCTACGAGCCCGACGAGACGGGGTACGTGCAGCCGGGGCTGGTCAACGTCCAGGTGGCCGAGGCGCTGTTGAGCCTCGGGGAACTCGCCGCCGCCCGGGAGCACGCGGCGGCGGCCGTCGACAACCCGGCCCACGACCGGGGGCGGGTGCACCGGCTGGCCATGCTCAGCACCATCGAACTGCGCCAGGGCAACGCCGACAAGGCCGTGGCCACCGCCGTGCGGATGGCGGAGCAGGCACGGGGAATGGAGTCCCAGCGGCTGCGCGACAGACTGCGCGCGGTACGCGAGCACCTGGTGCGTTGCGGCTCGGCCGGCACCGCCGAAGCCGCCGAACTCATCGACGGGGCACTGCGCGTACCGCTGTAGGCCCCCTGTGGGCGCACCGTCCCTGCTGCGATATTGCCACTTACTCGGCGGAAGGTGGCAGAACCGTGCAGTGGACGAAACAAAGCGAGCAGACTGTGTATGAAAACCGCTGGTTCAGCGTCAATCTCGCAGATGTCGAGCTGCCGGACGGCCGGCACCTCGACCACTTCCTGATCCGGCTGCGCCCCGTGGCCGTGGCCACGGTGGTCAACGAGGCGAACGAGGTGCTGCTGCTGTGGCGGCACCGTTTCATCACCGACAGCTGGGGCTGGGAGCTGGCCGCCGGCGTCGTCGAGGACGGCGAGGACATCGCGAGCGCGGCGGCCCGGGAACTGGAGGAGGAGACCGGCTGGCGGCCGGGGCCCCTGCACCACCTGATGAGCGTGGAGCCGTCCAACGGCCTCACCGACGCCCGGCACCACATCTACTGGTCCGACCGGGGCGAGTACGTCGGGCACCCCGTGGACGACTTCGAGTCGGACCGGCGGGAATGGGTCCCCCTGAAGCTCGTCCCCGACCTGATCGCCCGTGGGGAGGTCCCGGCCGCCAACATGGCGGCCGCGTTACTCCTGCTGCACCACCTCAGGCTCGCCGAAGGCTAGGGAGCCGGCGGCTAGCGGGTCGCCAGCGCCTGCCAGACCGTCACCACGAGCGCACCGAGCGCGGTCAGCGCGGCGAGCGAGGGCAGCGGCCAGCGTGCGTGTTCCAGCGAGGCCATCCGGGTGTTCAGCTCGTCCAGTTCCTTGGCGGTCTCCTCGGTACGGTGACGCAGCAGCGCCAGTCCTCCCTCGACACGGGCGTAGGCCACGTCGAGGCGGCGCCGTAACTCTGCGAGTTCTCCATGGACCACGGGATGCTCCGGTTCGGCGGTCACGGGTCCGCTCCTTTCGGTGGTCGAAATGGGTGGTTCCGCATCCCTTGCATGCGCATGATGAGTCAACTCGCCTGGTGGGCGCGTGGGGAGCGTGTGTGGCGGGCATATGCGTGCCCGGCGCGCACACGGTGTGTGAAACAGACGGGCCCGGCACCGCAATCCGGTGCCGGGCCCGCAGGCGTCGCTCTTCGTAATCAGCCGTAGGTGTAGAAGCCGGAGCCGGACTTCCGGCCGAGCCGGCCCGCCTCCACCATGCGCTGGAGCAGCGGGGGAGCGGCGTACAGCGGCTCCTTGTACTCGGCGTACATCGAGTTGGCGATGGAGACGATGGTGTCCAGGCCGATCAGGTCGGACAGCTTCAGCGGACCCATCGGGTGGGCGCAGCCCATCTCCATGCCGTTGTCGATGTCCTCGCGGCTCGCGATGCCCGACTCGAACATCCGGATCGCGGACAGCAGGTACGGCACGAGCAGCGCGTTCACCACGAAGCCGGAGCGGTCCTGGGCGCGGATGGCGTGCTTGCCGAGCACCTTCTCGGCGAAGACCTGGGCGCGGCTGAGCGTGCCCTCGGAGGTGGTGAGCGCCGGGATCAGCTCGACCAGCTTCTGCACCGGGGCCGGGTTGAAGAAGTGGACGCCGACGACGTGGTCCGGGCGGGAGGTGGCGACCGCCAGCTTCACCAGCGGGATCGAGGAGGTGTTGGAGGCAAGGATCGCGTCCGGCCGGGCCACCACCTGGTCGAGCACCTGGAAGATCTCGGTCTTCACCTGCTCGTTCTCGACGACGGCCTCGATCACCAGGTCCCGGTCGGCGAACTCGCCGAGGTCGGTGGTGAAGCTCAGCCGCGCCTGGGTGGCGTCCCGCTCCTCCTCGCTGATCTTGCCGCGCTCGGCGGCCTTGGCCAGGGAGTTGTACAGCCGGGTACGGCCGATCTCCAGGGCCTCGCCGGTGGTCTCGGCGACCTTCACGTCCAGTCCCGCGCGGGCGCACACCTCGGCGATGCCCGCGCCCATCTGGCCGCAGCCCACGACTCCGACGCGTTCGATGTCGGTCACATCGTTCCCTTCGCTGAGTTCTCCGGCTCGCTGGCAGACCTCCGGGTTCGGCGCCTGCTCCGATCGTGCACGTTACCGCCAAGTATCGATGATCGATCGCCGGGGTGGGGCATTCTGAACCGCGGAACGATCCGTGACGGAGCGGATCCGGAGCGTATGGGGGTGTGTCGATGGGGCGCATGTCGCGGCGGACCTTCGCCCTGGGCGCGCTGTCCACGCTGGCGACGGTACCGGCCGTGCCGACCAGGAGCACGGCGGCCTTGGCACCGGGCCGGGCGGGTCCGGCTCCGCACCCCACCGACCGCGCCGCGCGCGCGAGCGCCGGGATGCGGGGCGTCTGGATCGCCACCGTCGTCAACCGGGACTGGCCCTCGCGGACCGGCCTCGCGGCGAGCGCGCAGCGCAAGGAGCTGATCGCGCACCTCGACCGCGCGGTCCGCGACCGGCTCAACACGGTGATCCTCCAGGTGCGGCCCACGGCCGACGCGCTGTGGCCGTCGCCGTACGAACCCTGGTCCGAGTACCTCACCGGCACCCAGGGCAGGAACCCGGGCTGGGATCCGCTGGGCACGGCCGTGCGGGAGGCGCACGCCCGGGGCCTGGAGCTGCACGCCTGGTTCAACCCGTACCGGATCGCCCAGCACACCGACCCGGGCCGGCTGACCGCCTCGCACCCGGCCCGCAGGCACCCCGACTGGGTGGTGCCCTACGACGGCCGGCTCTACTACAACCCGGGCCTGCCCGAGGTCCGCGCCTTCGTGCGGCAGGCGATCCTCGACGCGGTCGCCCGCTACCCCGTCGACGCCGTCCACTTCGACGACTACTTCTACCCCTACCCGGCCGACGGGGAGACCTTCGACGACGACGACGCGTACGACCGCCACGGCGGTGCCTTCTCCTCCCGGGCCGCCTGGCGCCGGGACAACATCGACACGCTGGTGCGGGAGATGGCCGCCGGCATCAAGCGGGTCCGGCCCGGCACCCGGTTCGGGGTCAGCCCCTTCGGGGTGTGGCGCAACGCGTCGACCGACCCGCGCGGCTCCGACACACAGGCGGGTGTGGAGACGTACGACGACCTGT
Organism: Streptomyces canarius; assembly: GCF_014650735.1. Lineage (NCBI taxonomy): Bacteria > Bacillati > Actinomycetota > Actinomycetes > Kitasatosporales > Streptomycetaceae > Streptomyces > Streptomyces canarius. Next base: position 244,804 of record NZ_BMVN01000002.1, on the reverse strand, counting down.
ACGCGGACACCCGCGCCTGGGTCCGCAACCACTGGATCGACTACATCGTCCCGCAGCTCTACTGGCACATCGGGTACTCCGCCGCCGACTACGCCCGGCTCCTGGCGTGGTGGGCGCAGGTCGCGAAGGGCACCAGGACCGAGCTGTACATCGGCGAGGCCCTGTACCGGGCGGGCGCCGCCGGGGAGTCGTCGGCCTGGCGGGACCCGGTCGAGCTGTCCCGGCACCTGACCCTCGCCGCCCGGTACCCGCAGGTGCGCGGGCACGTGTTCTTCGCCGCGGCGGACCTGGCGGCCGATCCGATCGGGGCGATGGCACGGGTGGTCGCCGACCACTACCGGGGGCCGGCGGAACCACCTCGCTGACTAGTGCTGTTGCTCGTCCCTGTGCTTGACCTGGCAGTCGGGTCCGGGGGACATGATCGCCTCGTGCCCGTCCTCGAAACGGACGCGGTACGGCGGGTTGCCCTCCTGCCCGAGCACTTCTACGACTTCCGAGACGTGGTCGTGCTGACCCACCACCCTGCCGTGCTGGACCAGCTTGTCGCCCTTGGACGCGCGCATCTACAGGCCCTCCTCACGATCACGACCGCTGAGTGACGGCGATGCACACGAGCACGGCGAGGGCGGTCAGGGGAGCGGCCACCGTGAAGTGCTCGCCCAGCAGCAGCGCCGACCACACCAGTGTGAGCAGGGGCTGAGCCAACTGCAACTGGCTGGCCCGGGGGATGCCGATGGCCGCCATCCCCCGGTACCAGACGACCAGGCCGAGGAACTGCGAACCGAGCGCCACCCACACCAGTCCCGCGACGCCGTGCCCGCTCAGGCGCACCGGCTCGTACGACAGCGCCAGCGCCGCGGCCGGCACGGTCAGCGGCAGGCACAGCACCAGCGCCCAGCCGATGACCTGCCAGCCCGGCATGACCCGGGCCAGCCGGCCGCCCTCGGTGTACCCGGCCGCGCACACCAGCAGCGCCCCGAAGAGATAGCCGTCGGCCGTGGTGAGCGCGCCGCCGCTCTGGCCGACGGTGAAGGCGAGCACGGCCGCCGCGCCCGCCACGGCCGCCAGCCAGAACCGGCGGGAGGGCCGGGCGCCGGTGCGCAGGGCGGAGAACACGGCGGTGGTCAGCGGCAGCAGGCCCACCACGACGGCCGCGTGGGCGGTGGTGGACGTCTGGAGCGCGAGCGTGGTCAGCATCGGGAAGCCGAGCACCACTCCGGCGGCGACCACCGCGAGCCCGGCGAGGTGCCGCCGCGCCGGGAGCCGTACGCGCAGGGCCAGCAGACAGCCGCCGGCGACGAGTGCGGCGAGGACGCCGCGCACCGCCACCAGCGACCACGGGCCGAAGCTCTCCAGGCCCCAGGCGGTCGCGGGGAAGGTCAGGGAGAAGGCGACCACGCCGAGGGCGGCCTGGACGGTGCCGAGTCCCCGGGACTCCCGGGGAGCGCTGACTGCTATCGGACTCGCGGTAGTAGCGCTACTCTGTGCTCTCATGCATGAGCGTAGCAGCGTGGGTGAACTGGCGGAACAGCTGCGGAGGGAGCTCGACCGCTACTCTCCCGGTGGAAAGCTGCCGTCGAGCCGGGCTCTGGTCGAGCGGTTCCGGGTGAGCCCCGTGACCGTCTCCCGGGCGCTCGCCCGGCTCGCCGCCGAGGGCCTGGTGGTCACCCGGCCGGGTGCGGGCGCCTTCCGGGCCCGGCCGCACCGGAGCGAGGCCCCCGCCGGGGACACCTCCTGGCAGGAGGTCGCGCTGAGTGCCGACGGCGCCGCCGACCTCGTACCGCGCACCGTGGACGCCTCCGGCGTCACGGTCTCGCTCGCCGCGCCGCCCCCGGGGGTCCTGGAGCTCAGCGGCGGCTATCTGCACCCCTCGCTCCAGCCGGAGCGCGCCATGGCGGCGGCCCTGGCCCGGGCCGGGCGGCGGCCCGGCGCCTGGGGGAGACCTCCGCTGGAGGGGCTGCCGGAGCTGCGGGAGTGGTTCGCGCGCGGGATCGGCGGCGCCGTCACCGCGGCCGAGGTACTGATCGCGGCGGGCGGGCAGGCCGCGCTGGCCACCGCCCTGCGCGCGCTCGCCCCGCCCGGCGCCCCGGTGCTCGTGGAGTCGCCGACCTACCCGGGCATGCTGGCCCTCGCCCGCGCTGCCGGACTGCGGCCCGTCCCGGTGCCCGTCGACCCCGACGGAGTGCGCCCGGACCTGCTCGCGGACGCCTTCCACGCCACCGGAGCCCGCGTCTTCGTCTGCCAGCCGCTCTTCCAGAACCCCACCGGCGCGGTGCTGGCTCCCACCCGGCGCACCGAGGTGCTGCGCATCGCCCGCGAGGCCGGCGCGTTCGTCGTCGAGGACGACTACGTCCGCCGGCTCGTGCACGCCGACGCCGCCCCGCTGCCCCGCCCGCTGGCCGCCGACGACCCGGACGGCGTGGTCGTCCACGTCGGCTCGCTGACCAAGGCGACCTCGCCCAGCTTCCGGGTGAGCGCCCTGGCCGCGCACGGGCCGGTGCTGGAACGGCTGCGCGCCATCCAGGTCGTGGACAGCTTCTTCGTCCCCCGGCCGCTCCAGGAGGCCGCCCTGGAACTGGTCGGCTCCCCGGCCTGGCCCCGCCATCTGCGGGCGCTGTCGGCCGAGCTGAAGACCCGCCGTGACGCCATGACCAGCGCGCTCGCCCGGCAGCTTCCCGACCTCGCCCTGCCGCACATCCCGTCCGGCGGCTACCACCTGTGGGTGCGCCTGCCCGACGGCGCCGTCGGCTCCGGGGGAGAGGCCGCGCTGACCGCGGCGGCCCTGCGCGCCGGCGTCGCCGTCACCCCGGGCCGCCCCTACTTCAGCGCCGAACCCCCCGCCGCCCACCTCCGCCTGAGCTTCGCGGCGGTCGCCGGCACCGGGGAGATCGCGGAGGGGGTGCGGCGGCTGCGGGCGGCGTACGACGAGGCCGTGCGGAATCCGCTCGTCAGCGAGCGGCCGGGCCTGTGAGGATCACCGCATGAGCGATACACCTGACCTGTCCGATCTGCCCGAGGGGTACGAGTTCTCCGCCGACCCCGCCCGGGTCGACGTGGACCGCGTGCACGGCTGGCTGTCGTCCGACGCGTACTGGGCGATCGGCCGCCCGCGCGAGAAGCACGAGCGGGCGATGGCGTCCTCGCTGAACTTCGGGGTGTACGACACGGCCTCGAAGGAGCAGGTGGCGTACGCGCGCGTGGTCACCGACCAGGCGCTCTTCGCCTGGCTGGCCGATGTGTACGTCGATCCGTCGGTGCGCGGGAAGGGTGTCGGCACGGCGTTCGTCGCCGGGATCCGCGCGCACCTGGAACCGCTCGGCCTGCGCCGGCTGCTGCTGGCGACGCAGGACGCGCACGGGGTCTACGAGAAGCTGGGCTTCCGGCCGCTGGACCGTCCCGAGCTGTACATGGTGCACACCTTCGGGCAGCCGGCCGACGCCTGACCGCGCACCGTCTCTTGACCCGTTGCCCGCCTGGGCCCACCATCACCGCATGCCACTGAGGGTGACGTTCGTCGCCGCCGCGCGCGGTGCCGCGCTGCTCGCGGAGCGCTTCGAGGACGACCGGCCGCTGGACCAGGGCGGCTGGGACGAGGTGCAGCGCGTCGCCGGGTGCCTGCTGCCGCTGGCCGCGGCCGAGCTGCGCTACTGCTCGCCGACGCCGCGCAGCCGGGCCACCGGCGCCGCCCTGGGGTACGCCCCGCTGGTCCAGCTCGCGCTGCGGGACTGCGACATGGGCCGCTGGCGGGGGCTGACGCCGGCCGAGGCGATGGCCCGGGAGCCGGAGGCGGTGGACGCCTGGCTCGCCGACCCGCGGTCCACCCCGCACGGCGGCGAGTCGTTGCTGGCGTTCATCTCCCGGGTCGGCGGCTGGCTGGACACCCGGCCGGCGGACGACGGCGGCCGGATCGTCGCGGTGGCCGAGCCGTCCGTGATCCGGGCGGCCCTGGTCTACGCTCTGAAGGCGCCTCCCCCGACCTACTGGAACCTCGACGTCCGCCCGCTGTCCACCACGACGGTCACGGGCCACGCCGGCCGCTGGAACCTCCGCTTCGACGGGGTCCCGGCTCAGGCCCCGCGCGGCAGACGGGACTTAGACGACAGGGCCTAGCGGGTCGCTCCTTCGCGCGCGTAGTCGGTGGTGAGGACGAGGTCCTTCGCCGGTCCGCCGACCCGCCACACCGTGCGCCAGTGGTCGGCGTCCCGGACGGTGAACTCGCCGCGGTAGAGGTCGGCCGCGCAAGGGTGGTCGGCGACGTACCGGCCCGTGGTCAGGTCCAGCTCGTGGAACGGCCGCCCGTCCGCGAACCGCACGTCGGCCCGGCCGGGCCCGGGTCCCGGCAGGAAGCGCAGGGTCCGGCCGGCGGGCCGCGCCACCCCCTGCCAGGTGAAGGTGCCGGACTCCTCGTGCAGCAGCCCACCGCCGTCCAGCGCGGTGAAGACGGTCGTCCCCGTGAAGCGCCCTTCGCCCCCGCCCGCCAGGTCCCGCACGGCACGCTCGACGCGCCAGCGCCCGGCCAGATGGGCCAGTACGTCGGGCACCGGCCAGAACTCACCCATGCCCCGGAGCTTACGCGGCCCCTCGCCGCGCACCATTGACGCGCTCATGCCCCTTTCTTATCGTGCGTTCGAAGTGCTGACCAATGTCTGATATTTCGAACAATGAGCCGCGGAGTATCCATGTCACGCACCGCCCGCTGGAGACTCGGCCTGGGAACGAGGGCTGTCCTGCTCGCCACGGCCGCCCTCCCCGCCCCCGCCCACGCCGAGGACGTCACCGACTACACGGTCACCGTCGACCCCTCCGCCACCGGGCCCACCATCGACAAGACGATGTACGGCGTCTTCTTCGAGGACATCAACCGCGCCGCCGACGGCGGCCTGTACGCCGAACTCGTCCAGAACCGGTCCTTCGAGTACTCCACCGACGACAACAAGGCGTACACCCCGCTCACCGCCTGGACGGTCTCCGGCACCGCGCGGGTCGCGGACGACTCCGGCCGCCTGAACGAGCGCAACCGCTCCTACCTCGAAGGGGGCGACGCCCCGCTCGTCGAGCAGCTGGCCGACGTCGTCCGGGTGGATGCCGCCGACCGTCCAGGAGACGGCCGAGCCGCGGTCGGTGAGGCCGGCGGGACCGACCACCCGGACCCCGGGCACCTCGGCGAGCAGCTCCAGGGCGCGGGCGGTGAGCGCGTCCTCGTGCGCCGCCACCTCGGCCACGCCCAGCCGCTCCAGGTACTCCACCGCCGCCGCGAGCCCCACCGCCTGCGCGTTCATCGGCACACCCGCCTCGAAGCGCTGCGGCGGCGGCAGGAAGGTGGTGCGGTCCACCTCCACGATCTCGATCACGCCACCCTCGCCGCCGCCCCCGCCACCCCGCGGCTGGCCCGGACCGCCGACGGCCCCCGCCGCGCCGACGTCCCCGACTCCGGCAACCCGGCCGCCGCCGCGCTCTCCCAGCTCGCCGAGGACGCCACCGGCCTGCTCACCGGCGCCGACGCGGACCTGCTCACCGAGTGCGCCGCCCAGGGGTGTGCCGGCTGGTTCCTGCGCTCCCACGGCGCCCGCCGCTGGTGCACCACCAGGTGCGGCACCGGGTCCGGTCGGCCCGGGCCTACGCGGCCCGCAAGGCCGGTTCACCCTGAGAACACCTACCGGAAAGCGAATGTTTTCCGGCAGGACGTTTAATTCACTCGGTGTTTCCCGTGCTCGGAAGATGTCGCCTGACTTTCCGGTGACCGGGCAACCATCCGGAATCGCGCCCCGTCTAAGTCGGCGAATCAATGGGGCACACATTCCGTGAGGACCGCCGAAAATGCACCGCAATACCCCGCCCGGCGAAAGCGGCACAGCGCACGGGAACGCGCAGCGACACCCGGACGGGAACAGGGTGTGAAAGCGATCCCCCGGCCGCGGCAGGCCGCCGCCCTGCTCGCCGCCGCCGTCACGGTCACCGCCTTCTGCGCCGGTGACGTGCTGGCGCGCAGCTATCCCTTCGGCCCCCGCACCCGCAGCGTCAACGACCTCGGCAACCAGTACGTGCCCTTCCACGCCCACCTGTGGGACCTGCTGCACGGCAGGGGCCACGGCGGCCTCCTCGTCAACTGGCAGTCCGGCTACGGCGCGAGCTTCCTGCCCGACCTCGGCACCTACCTCAGCAGCCCCTACGCCCTGCTCGTGGCCCTCTTCCCGCGCGACGAGATCGACCTCGCCGTCTACGCCGTCACCCTCCTGAAGACCGCCTCCGCCGCGGCGGCCATGGCCTGGCTGCTGCTCACCCTGCGGCCCGGCCGCTGGTGGGCGGCGGGCCTGCTCGGCGCCTCGTACGCGCTGTGCGGCTGGAGCACGGCCGACGCCTCCTACAACCCGATGTGGCTCGACGGCCTGATCGCCCTGCCGCTGCTGTGCCTGGTCGGCGAGTGGGCGCTCACCGGACGCCGGCGCCTGGCCGGCGTCCTGCTCGTGGCCCTCGCCTGGACCGCCAACTTCTACACCGCCTACATGGCCACCCTCGGCGCCGCCCTCGTCCTGCTGCTGCGCCTGCTGCTCGCCCGACCGCCGCGCCGGCAGGCGCTCGCCACGGCCGGCCGCGCCGTCCTCACCACCGCCCTCGGCATGGGCCTCGCCGCCCCGCTCGTGACGGTCGTCTACTTCGGCACGAAGCACGCCTACCCCGGCCGCGTACGCCGGTTCGCCCCCGTGCCCACCGAGGACGTGGCCGCCCGGCTGCTGCCCGCGACCTACGGCTTCGGCTCCCCGGCCCTCTACGTCGGCATCACCGCCCTGCTCCTCGCCCTCGCCCTGCCCTTCCACCGCGCGGTCCCGGTCCCGGTGCGCGCCGGCTGGACGGCGCTGGCGCTCCTGGTGGCCCTCTCCCTCCAGTGGGGCCCCACCCATCTGCTGTGGCACGCCTTCGCCACCCCGCAGGGCAGCGCCTACCGGCAGGCGTTCGTGCTGTGCGGCCTGCTGGTCGTCGCCGCCTGGCACGCCGTGGCGTACGGCCTGCCCGACCGGCGCGCCCTCGGTGCCGCGACCGCCCTGCTCGTGCTGGTCGTGGCCGTCGCGAGCCGCAGCACGCTGGTCCGGCCGTACACCTGGCCGGTGCTGCTGCTCGCCCTCGCGGGCGCCGTAGGCGGCCTGGTCCTGCTGGGCCGCGCCGGACACCGCACCCGGCTCGCCGGACTGGCCGTCGTCCTGCTCCTCTGCGTCCAGGTGGGCGAGACGGCCGCCACCTCGGCCGTGGCCACCCGGCTGCGCCTCGGGCACCTGGACGACTACGAGCCCTGGGGCGAGCGGCAGGAGACGCAGGCGGCGGCGATCGCCGGGGCCGACGACTGGCCGCGCTACCGCACCGACCCCGGCCGCGAGCAGACCGTCGGCAACGACCCGCTGCTGGTGGGCGGCGAGGGCGCCCAGTACTACAGCAGCCTGACCTCGGACGTCCTCAGCCGCACCCTCACCGCCCTCGGCGACGGCTGGACCTCGCGCGGCCGCAACGTCCAGAGCCTGGACAACGCCGTCACGGACGTCGTCTTCTCCGTCGGCGCCCGGGTGCACTCCCCGCCCGACCCGCACCACAAGCACCTGTCCCCGTACGCCGCCCCGGTGACCGTCACCCGCCGGGACGTACCGCCCCTGGTCACCGTCCGGGCGGCGCCCGACAGGACACCGTTCGGACCGTCGCCGTACCGCAACCAGGAACTGCTGCTCGGCAGCCGCGTCTACACCGTGTCCCGCGTCACCGTGCACGACGACGACGGGCGGGCGCTCCCGTCCCGCCGGGTCGGCACCGGGAACGCCCTGGCCCGGCCGACGATCACCGCCCGGTGCCCGGCCGGCACCCAGGTCCACCTGTGGGCCCCGGACTTCTCCGGCACCGCGCGGCTCGCCGGCGCCGGGGAGCCCGCCCGGTTCCGGTTCCAGTTCCCGCGCACCCGCGCCGCCATGGAGCCGCTCGGCACCGCCCCCGCCTCGGGGGCGGTGCGGATCGAGCTGCGGCCGGACCGGCCCGGCCGCATCCCGGCCGACGCCGTCGGCTGCCTGGACACGGCCCGGCTGGCCGGCGCCGCCGCCCGCCTGAAGGCGACCGGAGCCACCGAGGTGACCGTCTCCGGCGCCACGCTACGGGCCCGGCTGCGTCCCGGCAGCAAGGGCATCGCGGTCGTCGCGGCCCCCCGGATCGCCGGCTGGCGCTGCGCCACCGGTGACGGACCCGAGCGCCCCGCCGATGCCTTCCACGGCCTGATCGCCGTGCCCCTCGACGGCACCTCCACCAGCCTGACCTGCACCTTCCACCCACCCGGCCTGCGGCTGGGCACGACCGTGGGCGCCGCCTCGCTGCTGACGCTCGTCCTGCTCACCGCCGTCACCGCCGTCCGCCGCCGGCGCGCCCCGGCGCCGCCCACGACCACACCACCGCGCGAGCGCGTGACCAGCGCTCTCTGACCGCGCCCAGGGGGGACCCCGCATGCTGATATCGATCGTCGCGCCCTGCTTCAACGAGGAGGACGTCCTCGCCCGCTTCCACGAGGAGGTCCAGAAGGTCGCCGAGGAACTGCTGCCCCTCGGCCACGACATGGAGTTCGTGTACGTCGACGACGGCAGCCGGGACCGCACGCTCGCGGTCCTCAAGGAGCTGGCGGACCTCGACGCCCGGGTGCGCTACGTCTCCTTCAGCCGCAACTTCGGCAAGGAGGCGGCCCTGCTCGCCGGTCTGCGGCACGCCTCGGGCGACGCGGTGATCGTCATGGACGCCGACCTCCAGCACCCCCCGGCGCTGATCAAGCGCATGGTCGAGCTGCGCGAACAGGGCCACGACCAGGTCATCGCCAAGCGCACCCGCACCGGCGACCGGTTCACCCGGACCCTCACCGCCCGGCTGTACTACCGGCTCGTCAACCGCCTGGTCGACGTCGAACTCGTCGACGGCGTGGGGGACTTCAGGCTGCTGTCGCGCCGGGTGGTGGACGCGGTGCTGGCGCTCACCGAGTCCAACCGGTTCTCCAAGGGCCTGTTCGCCTGGGTGGGCTTCCCGAGCACCACCTTCGAGTACCAGAACGCCGCGCGTGAGGCCGGCCGCAGCTCGTGGAACCTGCGCGGCCTGCTCAACTACGGCCTCGACGGGCTGCTGTCCTTCAACAACCGCCCGCTGCGCGCCGCGCTCTGGCTGGGTGTGGGCCTGCTGCTGTGCGCGGGCCTCTACACCGCCTGGATCGTGGGCGCCGCGCTCGTCAACGGTGTTCAGACCCCCGGCTATGTGACCATCATCACCGCCGTCACCGCCCTCGCGGGCGTCCAGATGGTCATGCTGGGAGTCATCGGGGAGTACACCGGCCGCATCTACTACGAGGTGAAGGGGCGCCCGCACTTCCTGGTGAAGGCGACCAACGTGGAACGGACGAAAGATCTCATCCCCTGATGCGGCAGATTCTGACCTTCGCGGCGGTCGGCGTCGTGAACACGGCGACCTACTACTGTCTTTACCTGGTGTTCCTGACCGCCCTTCCTTATCTGGCCGCGCACACCCTGGCATTTCTGCTCAGCATGATCGGGTCGTTTTTCCTGAACGCGCGCTTCACCTACCGCACGCGGCCCACCTGGCGGAAATTCCTGCTGTTCCCGCTGACGAACGTGACCAATTTCCTGATCACCACGGCGGGCGTCTACGTGATCGTGGACCTCCTGCACGCCGGCAGCCGCTTCGCCCCGCTGCTCGCCTCCGCCGCGGCGATCCCGGTCACCTTCGTGGTCTCCCGCTGGGTGATGCTGCCCCGATCGATTGCATAAACGTGCAGCGATACGTATAGTCATGCCATCCAGGAGGAGGATGGACATGGCGGTACGTGCGGCGGTGGCCGGAGCGAGCGGATACGCGGGCGGAGAGGTCCTGCGCCTGCTCCTCGCGCACCCCGGGGTCGAGATCGGTGCCCTGACCGGAAACTCCAACGCCGGACAGCGGCTCGGCGCGCTCCAGCCGCATCTGCTGCCGCTGGCCGACCGCGTGCTGGCCGAGACCACCCCCGAGGCCCTCGCCGGGCACGACGTGGTCTTCCTCGCGCTGCCGCACGGGCAGTCCGCCGCCGTCGCCGAGCAGCTCGGCCCCGAGGTCCTCGTGATCGACATGGGCGCCGACTTCCGGCTCGAGGACCCGGCCGACTGGGAGAGGTTCTACGGCTCCCCGCACGCCGGCACCTGGCCCTACGGCCTCCCCGAACTTCCGGGTGCCCGCGCCCGGCTCACGGGGTCCAAGCGCATCGCGGTGCCCGGTTGCTACCCGACCGCCGTCTCCCTCGCCCTGTACCCGGCCTACGCGGCCGGACTCGCCGAGCCCGAGGCGGTGATCGTCGCCGCGTCCGGCACCTCCGGCGCGGGCAAGGCCCCCAAGCCGCACCTGCTCGGCAGCGAGGTCATGGGCTCCATGTCGCCGTACGGCGTCGGCGGCGGCCACCGGCACACCCCCGAGATGATCCAGAACCTCAGCGGGGTGGCCGGGGACACCGTGAAGGTCTCCTTCACACCGACCCTCGCGCCGATGCCGCGCGGGATCCTCGCCACGTGCAGCGCGTCCGCCGTCGAGGGGGTCACCGCCGACGCGGTGCGCGCCGCCTACGAGAAGGCATACGCCGACGAGCCCTTCGTCCACCTGCTCCCCGAGGGCCAGTGGCCCGCGACGGCGTCCGTCCACGGTTCCAACGCCGTTCAGGTGCAGGTCGCGTACGACGCCACCGTGGGCCGCATCATCGCGATCAGCGCCATCGACAACCTGACCAAGGGCACCGCGGGCGGTGCCGTCCAGAGCATGAACATCGCCCTCGGTCTCGACGAGACCACGGGTCTTTCCACGATCGGAGTCGCACCGTGAGCGACGCGCGTGCAGCCGCCGGGCCGCAGACGACGACGATGGCCGCACCGCTGCGCTGCACGGGCGGAGAAGCGAACAAGGAGATGCAGTGAGCGTCACGGCAGCCAAGGGATTCACGGCGGCGGGGATCGCCGCCGGGATCAAGGAGAGCGGCAACCCCGACCTCGCCCTCGTGGTCAACAACGGGCCCCGCCGTGCCGCCGCGGGCGTCTTCACCTCCAACCGTGTGAAGGCCGCGCCGGTGCTCTGGTCCGAGCAGGTCCTCAAGGGCGGCCAGGTCTCGGCGGTCGTCCTCAACTCCGGCGGCGCCAACGCCTGTACCGGCCCCCAGGGCTTCCAGGACACCCACGCCACCGCCGAGAAGGCCGCCGAGGTGCTCGGCCGGGGTGCCATCGAGGTCGCCGTCTGCTCCACCGGCCTGATCGGCGTGCTGCTCCCCATGGACAAGGTCCTGAGGGGCGTGGAGACGGCCGCCGCCTCCCTGAGCGAGCACGGCGGCGAGAAGGCCGCCATCGCCATCAAGACCACCGACACCGTCCACAAGACGTCCGTCGTCAGCGGTGCGGGCGGCTGGACCGTCGGCGGCATGGCCAAGGGCGCCGGCATGCTCGCGCCCGGCCTCGCCACCATGCTCGTCGTCCTCACCACCGACGCCGACCTCGACGACGAGACCCTGGACAAGGCCCTGCGCGCCGCGACCAAGGTCACCTTCGACCGCGTCGACTCCGACGGCTGCATGTCCACCAACGACACCGTCCTGCTGCTCGCCTCCGGCGCCTCCGGCGTCACCCCGGAGTACGAGGAGTTCGCCGAGGCCGTACGGCAGGTCTGCGCCGACCTCGGCCGGCAGCTCATCGGCGACGCCGAGGGCGCCAGCAAGGACATCAAGGTCGAGGTGATCAACGCGGCGAGCGAGGAGGACGCCGTCGAGGTGGGCCGCTCCATCGCCCGCAACAACCTCCTCAAGTGCGCGATCCACGGCGAGGACCCCAACTGGGGCCGCGTGCTCTCCGCGATCGGCACCACCCGGGCCGCCTTCGAGCCGGACCAGCTCAACGTCGCCATCAACGGCGTCTGGGTCTGCAAGAACGGCAGCGTCGGCGAGGACCGCGACCTGGTCGACATGCGCTACCGCGAGGTCCACATCGTGGCCGACCTCGCCGCCGGCGCCGAGACCGCGACCATCTGGACCAACGACCTGACCGCCGACTACGTCCACGAGAACAGCGCCTACTCCTCATGACCACGACGCGGAAACACACGGCACTGCCGAAAGCCCAGATCCTCATCGAGGCGCTGCCCTGGCTGACCCGGCACCACGGCAAGGTCGTCGTCATCAAGTTCGGCGGCAACGCCATGGTGAACGAGGAACTGAAGGCCGCCTTCGCCCAGGACGTCGTCTTCCTCAGGCACGCCGGCCTCAAACCGGTCGTCGTGCACGGCGGCGGCCCGCAGATCAGCGCCGCCCTCGACCGGCACGGCATCGTCAGCGAGTTCAAGGCGGGCCTGCGCGTCACCACCGAGGACGCCATGGACGTCGTACGGATGGTGCTGGCCGGGCAGGTGCAGCGCGAGCTGGTCGGCCTGCTCAACCAGCACGGCCCGTTCGCCGTCGGCCTGACCGGCGAGGACGCGCACACCATCACCGCCACCAAGCACACCCCCGAGATCGACGGCGAGCGGGTCGACATCGGCCGGGTCGGCGAGATCACGGCCCTCGACACGGGCGCCATCGAGGCGCTGCTCGCCGACGGCCGCATCCCGGTCGTCTCCTCGATCGCCCGCTCCCAGGACGACGGACATGTCTACAACGTCAATGCTGATACGGCGGCTGCGGCACTCGCTGCGGCACTGGGCGCCGAGACCCTCATGGTCCTCACCGACGTCGAGGGCCTCTACGAGGACTGGCCGAACTCCGACGAGGTGATCAGCCGGCTCACCGCTTCCCAGCTGGAGAAGCTGCTGCCGGAGCTGAGCTCCGGCATGGTGCCGAAGATGGAGGGCTGCCTGCACGCCGTGCGCAACGGCGTGACGACCGCCCGCGTCATCGACGGCCGGGTCCAGCACTCGATCCTGCTGGAGATCTTCACCGACGAGGGCATCGGCACCATGGTCGTGCCCGACGAGCTTGAGGGGGACGCGCAGTGACGGGCCACCAGGGCAACCAGGAGCTGACCGAGCGCTGGCAGGGCGCGCTCATGAACAACTACGGCACCCCGAGGCTGCCCCTCGTCCGCGGCGAGGGCACCAAGGTGTGGGACGCCGAGGGCCGGGAGTACCTCGACTTCGTCGGCGGCATCGCCACCAACGCGCTGGGCCACGCCCACCCCGCGATCGTCGAGGCCGTCACCCGGCAGATCGGCTCCCTCGGCCACATCTCCAACTTCTTCATGGCCGAGCCCACCGTCGCCCTCGCCGAACGGCTCCTGACGCTGTTCGGGCGGGAGGGCCGGGTCTTCTTCTGCAACTCCGGCGCCGAGGCCAACGAGGCCGCCTTCAAGATCGGCCGGCTCACCGGGCGCACCCACATGGTCGCCACCGACGGCGGCTTCCACGGCCGCACGATGGGCGCCCTCGCGCTCACCGGCCAGCCCGCCAAGCAGGACCCGTTCCGACCGCTGCCCGGCGAGGTCACCCACGTCCCCTACGGCGACGCCCAGGCGCTGGCCGCCGCGGTCACCGAGGACACCGCCCTGGTGGTCATCGAGCCGATCCAGGGCGAGAACGGCGTGGTCGTGCCCCCGGCCGGCTACCTCAAGGCGGCCCGCGCGATCACCGCCGCCACGGGTGCGCTGCTCGTCCTGGACGAGGTGCAGACCGGCATCGGGCGGACCGGCACCTGGTTCGAGTACCAGGCGCACGAAGGCGTACTGCCCGACGTCGTCACCCTCGCCAAGCAGCTCGGCGGCGGCCTGCCGCTCGGCGCGACCGTGGCCTTCGGCCGGGCCGCCGAACTGCTCCGGCCCGGCCAGCACGGGACCACCTTCGGCGGCAACCCCGTCGCCTGCGCCGCCGGACTCGCCGTGCTCGACACCATCGAGGGCGAGGGCCTGCTCGACCACGTCAAGCGGCAGAGCGAGAGGCTGCGGGACGGCGTCGAGGCCCTGAACCACCCGTTGGTCGATCATGTCCGGGGTGCGGGCCTGCTCCTGGGTATCGTGCTGACCGGGCCGCGCGCACCGCAGGTGCAGCAGGCGGCCCAGGAGGCCGGGTTCCTGGTGAACGCGCCCGCCCCCGACGTCGTACGGCTCATGCCGCCGCTGAACCTCCGCGACGACGAGGCGGGTGCGCTGCTCCGGGCGCTGCCCGGCATCCTCGACGCGGCGAACCCCGTCGACGGGGACGGACGATCCGGAGAATGAGACGACGATGAGCGAGGCGCAGGACTATGAGGCGGGCAACGGTGCCGGGCCCGCCGTGCCGCAGACCCGCACCGCACGGCACCGCCGGATCGTGGACATCCTCAACCGGCAGCCGGTGCGGTCGCAGAGCCAGCTGGCGAAGCTGCTCGCCGACGACGGGCTGAGCGTCACGCAGGCGACGCTCAGCCGGGACCTCGACGAGCTGAACGCGGTGAAGATCCGCAACACCGACGGCGACCTGATCTACGCGGTGCCGAGCGAGGGCGGCTTCCGCACCCCGCGGGCTCCGCTCGGGGAGTCGGCCAAGGAGGAACGGATGCGGCGGCTCTCCCAGGAGCTGCTGATCTCCGCGGAGGCCTCGGCGAACCTGGTGGTCCTGCGGACTCCTCCGGGGGCCGCGCAGTTCCTCGCCTCCGCCATCGACCAGGCGGAGCTGCACGACATCCTGGGGACGATCGCCGGTGACGACACGTTGCTGCTGATCAGCCGGGACCCCAGCGGGGGGCAGGCCCTGGCGGACCATCTGCTGCGGCTGGCGCAGAACGGGCACTGACCGCGTGCGGGTCCCGGCCGGCCGACGCAGAATGGGCATGTGATCTTCCGCGGCGAGCGGCCAGCGGGACGGGCAATCCCCTGGCGGCCGTCGAACGTATACAGGGGTGTGTCGGGATATCGGTTCCCCGTCGGCCGCCTCCCGGACGAGGCTCTGCTGTCCGGGCTGGCCGCCGGTGATCCGGAGCTGGCCGTGATCTTCGTCCGGAGGTTCCAGCACCGGGTCTTCGGTGTGGCCATGGCCGTCACCAGGGACCAGCAGCTCGCCGAGGACGTCGCCCAGCAGACCTTCGAGCGCGCGTGGCGCCATGCGCAGATCTACGATTCGCGTCGCGGCTCGGTCATGACCTGGCTGACGACCATCGCGCACAACCTGGCCGTCGACACGGTCCGGGCCCGGCGGACGGAGCCGCTGGCACCCGAGGACCTCGAAGACCTGCTGGACGCCGTCACCGAGACCCCCGAGCGGTGGGCGCTGGCCGACGAGGCCTCCGCCCAGGTCCGGTCCGCCCTGGCACGGCTGCCACGGGAACAGGGCAGGGCGCTGATGATGGCCGGCATCTACGGCATGACGGCCCAGCAGATCGCCGACGCGGAGCGGATCCCGCTGGGTACCGCCAAGACGCGGATCAGAACGGCGATGGCACGGCTGCGCACCACCGTCGCCTCTCCGGAACGGGGCGACCATGTCCAGTGAAGCGAACTGCGAGAAGCTGCGGCAGATCGGTGCCGAGCTGGCGCTGGGCGTGCTGCCCGGCCGGGAGCGCGCCGAGGCGGTCGCCCATCTGGACCGGTGCGCGGACTGCCGGGAGTACGTCCGGCAACTCACCCTGGTCGGCGACCGGCTGGCCGGCCTGCTGCCGGACCGCGAGCCGCCGCCCGGCTTCGAGACCCGCGTGGCGCGCGGCCTCGCCCAGCCGGCGACGGCACCCGGGGGGCAGCGGCCGGCGGGCGTCTTCCGTCGCTCGCGCCGAGGCCTGCGCCACGGCGCCCGGCGGCCCCGGGTACGGCTCGCCGCGGTCGGTGCCGCCCTCACCGTCGCCGTCGGATTCGCCGGCTGGGCGGTCGGCACCGCCGTAGAGGAGGTCACCGCCTCGCCGCCGTCCGCCGTCGAGTCCGAGCCGGTGCTCGTCGGGGACATGACCCCGGCCGAGCACGGCGGGCAGCCCGTCGGCGAGCTCTACGCCCACCCCGGCACCCCCGGCTGGATCTTCGTGTCCGTCGCCCTCACCCGCCCCGGCACCCGGTACACCGGAACGGCCACCTGTTTCCTGGAGCGCGCCGACGGCACCAGCGTCCGCGTCGGCGACTTCCCCCTGCGCGACGGCCACGGCAACTGGGGCGTGGCGGTCCCCGTCGACCTCACCCGGTACTCCGGTGCCCGTCTGACGTCGCCCGACGGCACCGTCCTCGCCACCGCGCAGCTGCGGAAGGGTCAGGTCGTCACCCCGGAGACGTGAACCGCCCCGCTCAGCCGCCGCGGGGCGGGACGGGCAGCGGCGCCGGTCGGGGGACAGGGGCGGGGCGTTCGCCCCGGTGGTGACGGTCATGACCGCGCCGCTCCGGTGTGCAGCCGGTGCAGCCGGGCGTACGTGCCGTCGTGCGTGAGCAGGTCGTCGTGGGTGCCGTGCTCGATGATCCGCCCGTGGTCGAGCACCAGGATGCGCGTGGCGTCGCGGACGGTCAGCAGGTTGTGGGAGACGACGACGGTCGTGCGCCCGGCCATGAGCCGGCGCAGCGGGTCCATGATCCGCCGGCCGGAGCGCACGTCGAGCCCGGCCGTCGGTTCGTCCAGCAGCAGGACGGGCGCGTCCCGGATCATCGCGCGGGCGATGGCCAGGCGCTGGCACTGTCCGCCGGAGAGGGTCCGGCCGCGCTGGCCGACCAGTGTGTCGTACCCCTCCGGGAGCAGCTCGATGAACGCGTGCGCGTCCGCCGCCCGCGCCGCCTCGACGATGTCCGCGTCCGTGGCGCCCGGCCGCCCGTAGGCGATGTTGTCCCGCACGGTGCCGTGGAAGACGAGCGTCTCCTGGAGCACCACCGCCACGCTGTCCCGGACGTCGGACAGGCTGAGCCGGCGCAGATCGGTTCCGTCGAGGCGGACCGCGCCCCGGTCGGGGTCGTAGAAGCGCAGCTGGAGCTTGGCGATCGTGGACTTGCCCGCCCCGCTGGCCCCGACCAGCGCCAGCGTCTCCCCGGGCGCCACGTGGAAGGACACGTCCGACAACGCCCAGGAGGAGCCGCCCGGATAGCGGAACCACACCCCGTCGAACGCCACGTCCCCCCGGGCGCGGCCGGTCCGGCGGGCGTCCGGGGCCTCGGTCACCTGGGGCCGCTGGTCCAGCAGCTCGATGATCCGTTCCGCCGAGGCGGAGGCCGCGTAGAAGGTGGTGCCGAGGCGGGACAGGCCGCGGACCGGGCCGTACAGCTTGCCGATCAGCGCGAGGAAGACCAGCAGTCCGCCGAGCGTGAGCTGCCCCTGGGCCAGCTTCCAGGTGCCCAGGCCCAGCACCGCGAGGCCGCCGGCGACCTCGATGACCTCCACGACGGGCCCGTACACGGCACGGATCCGCGCCGAGGCCATCGCCGCCCGGAACCGGCCCAGGTTCTCCCGCTCGAACCGGCGCTCCTCCCAGCCCTGCCGGTTGTACGCCTGCACCAGGACGACATTGCCCAGCGACTCCTCGGCGATCGCGCTGAGCGAGCCGCTGCGGCGCCTGCGCTCCCGCGACGCCTCCTTCAGCAGCCGTGAGAAGTGCCGGGCGACGCCCCAGAACAGGGGCACGATGACCAGGGCGAACACGGTCAGGTCCCAGCGCAGGTAGACCAGCAGGCCGAGGAAGACGGCGAGGCGGACGACGTAGTAGAGGGCGTCCGCCACGCCCGAGAGCAGGAACGTCTCCACCGCGTCGACGTCGCCCGTGACCCGGGACAGCACGTCCCCGAGCCTGCGGCGCTCGAAGAAGCCGAGCGAGAGCCCCTGGACGTGCCGGAACACGTCCGAGCGCAGGGCGAGCAGGAAGCGCTCGCCGACCCAGGTGGACGTCACGTCGTCGGCGAAGCCGAGGATGCCGGAGCACAGGACCAGGCCCAGGTAGGCCGGCGCGATCCACAGGAAGGGGCGCAGGTCCCGGGGGACGAGCACATCGTCCACCAGGATCTTGAAGAGCCACAGCTCCGCGGCGTCGACGGCGGGACCGGTCAGGCTGAACAGGACGACCGGCACGAGCCAGCGCCGGCCGCCGCGGGTGTACGGCCAGAACCGGCGGAACACCTCGCGCGGGGGCACCGGGGGCGCTGCCGCCACCACGGCATCGGAGGTCTCGCCCGCCGGGAGCAGCCGCCGCAGGACATGCGCCATGGCACGCGTTCCTCGTTGCGTTCCCCGGGCATCGGCCGAGCGGACCGGGTCCTCGGACCGCCGGTCCGCTCAGCTTCGTACGTGATCAGTAGTCGTCGTGGTCGTGGCGGTCGTCGTGGTCGTGGCGGTTGCCGTGGTCGTGGCGGTCGTCGTGGTCGTGGCGGTCGTCGTGGTCGTGGCCGTGACCATGTCCGTGCCGCGAGCCGTCGTCCCTGTCGCGGTCCCGCATCGCGGGCAGCAGGCTGCTGAAGATGGCCATGTCGTTTCCTCCTGGAACTTGTCCCACAGGGGATACGTCCGAGGGCGGGAGACGGATGGCGTCGCGGAGGAAAAACTTCGGGAGGTGGACCGGGATCCGGCGCGCTCAGCCCAGCCGTGCCGCCAGCCCCGCGGTGCACCGCACCTCGTCGCCGGCGGTGATCAGCAGGGCCTCCACGTCCGGCAGGGACTCCAGCCAGGCCAGCCCCGCCCGCGACCCCCTCGCGAACGCGGCCGTGGCCCAGCAGTCGACGAACGTCAGACGCGGCCCCACCACCGTGACCGCCACCAGGTCCGTCACCGCGGACCGACCGGTGCGCGGATCCACGATGTGCGCCCCCCGCTCCGCCGTACCGGAGGTCGCCACCGCCAGCTCGTCCGTGCCCGCCGCCGAGACCACCGCCGCCAGCCCGCCGGGCCGGAGCGGATCGGAGACCCCCACCCGCCAGGCACGCTGCGGCTCCGGCGCGCCCAGCAACTGCACGTCGCCGCCCCCGTTGACGCTCACCCCCCGCACCCCGGCCGCCGCCGCCAGCACCCGCGCCGCCCGCTCGGCCGCCCAGCCCTTGACGATGCCGGTGGGGTCCAGCGAGCCCCGGTAGCGCGTGCTGAACCACCCCTCGCTCACCCGCTCCGCCTCGGCCGCCAGGTCCAGCACCTCGGCCACCTCGGGAGCGCACCGCGAGACGTCCAGCTCACCCCGGGCCAGCCGCGACACCTCGCTGTCCTCGCGGTAGGTGCTGAAGAGCGCGTCCGCCCGGTGCAGCCCGGCGACGGCCTCGGCGAGCGCCGCCCGCACCGCGTCCGGTTCCCCGCCGCGGACGTCGAAGGAGAAGACCGTCCCCATGACCTCCTCCGCGTGACGCACCGCGGCGGGTGCCTTCGCCGGCTCGGCCACCGTGTCAGCCACCGGCCTGGTCCAGAGCCGACTGGAGGGACTGCCGGTAGCCGGTGCTGGTGTAGGTGGCTCCCGAGACGGCGTCGATGTCCGCGGTTCCCGCCGCCACGGCCTCCTGGTTGAGCTTCGGGACGGCGAGCTGGGTCTTCTGGTCGCTCAGGCCCCCCTTCGGCGCCTGGACCGCCTCCGCCTTGGTGATCCTGCCGTCGGCGACCGTGATCCGCACCTGGACCGGCCCGTACGGGGTCCGCACGGCCTTCCCGGTGACGGTCCGCGCCCGCGCCGCGCCGGAGGAACCCGAGGCTCCGGACGGGGCCTGCTCCCTCTTGTCCAGCGCGGACTGCAACGACTTGCGGTAGCCCTCGCTGGTGTAGGTCGCCCCGGAGACGGCGTCGACGTCCGCGCTCTGTGCCGTCACCGCCTCCTGGTTGAGCTTCGGGACGGCGAGCTGGGTCTTCTGGTCGCTCAGGCCCCCCTTGGGTGCCTGCACCGCCTCCGCCTTCGTGATCCTGCCGTTGCCGACGGTCAGCCGTACCTGCACGGCCCCGTACGGGGTCCGCACCGCGTCACCGGTCACCGTGCCGGAGCCGGCCGGGGCCGCGCCCCGCGGCCCGCCCGGCGGCGACTCCTGCCCGGCCGCCGTCGCCTGCGGGGCCGCGCCCGCCGCCGACGCGGCGGCCGGATCCGACGCCGGCTTCAGCGACAGCAGCAGCACGACACCGGACACGGTCGCGGCGGTGGCCAGCACGACCCGCCGCACGGGGTGGCTCTTCCTCATCGCTTCGCAGCTCCGCTCACATCTCGAACGACTCGTGGTGGATACGGCGGGCGGGCACCCCCGCCTCGCGCAGTGCCTCGTACACCGACTGCGCGAAGCCGGGCGGACCGCACATGAAGACATCGTGCCGGTCGATGTCCGGGATCTTCCGCCGGAGGTTCTCCGCGGAGATGTCCGGCCGCTCGCCCTCCGGGCTGTTCACCGCGTACATCAGCCGGGCACCCCGCTCCTCGGCGATGGCCGCCAGCTCGTCCCACAGCGCCAGGTCCTGGGTGGTGTTCGCCCGGTACAGGAGCGTGATGTCACCGGCGGCACCGGGCAGCGTCTCGAACAGCGCCCGCATCGGCGTGATGCCCACCCCGCCCGCGACCAGCAGCACCTTGCCCCGGCTGCGGCGCTGCGCGGTGAGCGCGCCGTACGGGCCCTCCGCCCACACCTTCGTCCCGGGCGCCAGCTCGCGCAGCCGGGCGCTGTGGTCGCCGATCGCCTTCACGGTGATCCGCAGCATGCCGGGGCGCGGGGCGGCCGAGAGGGAGTACGGGTGCGAGCTGAACCGCATCCCGGGGGCGAGGAACCGCCAGCGGAAGAACTGGCCCGCCTCCGCGCCCATCCGGTGCAGCCTGCGCCCGCCGATCAGCACCGACACGATGCCTGGCGTCTCCTCGATCACCGCCTCCACGTACATGCGGTGCCGGAGGTTCAGCCGGATCGGGGTGAGGAGCCGGTACCAGACCACCAGCGCGGTGACCGCGCCGTACAGGCCGTACCAGAACGTCCTGGCGGCGGGCTCCACCGCGAAGTCGTTGCCGGTGGTGATCTGGTGCCAGAACGTCAGGAACACCGCCGCGTAGGTCAGCAGGTGGACGTGGTACCAGGTGTCGTACGGCAGCCGGCGGCGGACCGGGCCGGTCGACGTCAGCCCGATGACCACGAACAGGCCCGTGCCTACGGCCGCCTTGCCCATGTCCGGCAGCTGGCCGACGGAATCGACGGTCTGCTGGACGAGGTCGCCGAGGGACCTGCCGGCCTGGCGCGCGTACCCCCACATGACGAGGAAGACGTGGGCGACGACCAGGCACAGCGTGTACCGGCCGCTCATCGCGTGCCAGCGGGCCACCCGGTCGGAACCGACGCGCCGTTCCAGCGCCGGGACGCGCGCCATCTGGAGCACGACCAGCGCCATGAGGTAGCCGGCCAGCAGACCGGTGATCCGGCCCGCGCCCAGGATGCGGCCGGTGCCGTCGGCGATGGTCGGGGTGTCGTGCCACCAGAGCCACAGCACGGCCGCCGCGCCCGCCCAGACGGCGAGCAGCAGCGGTACGGCCGGGGAGCGGCGCGGGCGGATGCGGCGCATCGTCTGTCGGCGGGCGGCACGTCCGCCTGCGAGCGTGGTGGTCACGGTTCCTCCGTGGGGACTTGGCCCTTGGCCCACAGATACGTGTCGCACGGCGGGGGTGTTCAGAGCCCCGCCGAGTCCAGCGCGGACTGGAGCGACTGCCGGTAACCGTCACTGGTGTACGTGGCTCCCGACACCGTGTCGATCTGCGCGCTCTGCGCCGCCAGCGCCTCGCGCCGCAGCTGGGGCAGGGCGTAGCTGTTGATCTCCTGGTCGCGGGGGTTGTCCTGCGGGTAGCTGACGGCCGTGACGTCGGTGAGCCTGCCGTCCGCCACGGTGACGCGCACCTGGACCGGGCCCCAGCGGGTCTGCACGGTGTCCCCGGTGGCGGTCCTGGTCCCGGAGGCGGAGCCGGGCGCGGAACTGCTCGACGCGGCCGGGGACTTGGTGCTCGCCGTCGCCAGGGTGGGCGCCGTGTGCGGCTTCAGCGCCAGCAGCAGCACCATCCCGGAGACGGTCGCGGCACTCGCCAGCACGATCCGGCGCAGGGGGCGGTTGTTGTTCAACGCGTGCATGTCTGGCCCTTCTCCGTCTCTCTCCGGCTCACAGCTCGAACGACTCGTGGTGGACGCGGCGGTCCGCCACCCCGGCCGCCCGCAGCGCCCGGTACACGTCCTGGGCGAAGCCGTGCGGCCCGCACAGGAAGACGTCGTAGTCGCGGGCGAGGCCGGGGAAGGTGGCGCGCAACGACTCCGCCGTCAGGGGCGGGCGCTCCCCGCCCGGACCGTTGAGCGCGTACAGCACCCGCCCGCCGCGCCAGCGGGCGATCGACTCCAGCTCGCCGCCCAGCGCCAGGTCCTCGGCCGAGCGCGCCCGGTACAGCAGCGTGACCTCGCCGGGCAGCGTCTCGAACAGCGCCCGCAGCGGGGTGACGCCGACCCCGGCCGCGATCAGCAGGGTGTGCCGGCCGGCGGCCCGGTCGGCGGTCAGGGCGCCGTACGGGCCCTCCGCCCACACCCGGGTGCCGGGGCGCAGCAGGGACACGGCCGCGCTGTGGTCGCCGAGCGCCTTGACCGTGATGCGCAGCAGGTCCGGGCGCGGCGGCGCCGACAGGGAGTACGGCGTCGACGTCCGGCGCATGCCCTCGGCGAGGAACCGCCAGCGGAAGAACTCGCCCGGCCGCACCCCCAGCTCGTCCAGGCGCCGCCCCCGCACCACGACCGAGTACACGCCCGGGGCCTCCCGGTGGACGGAGTCCACCCGCAGCCGGTGGCGCAGGTTGAGCCGTACCGGGGCGAGGATCCGGAACCACAGCACCAGGGCCGCCACGCCCAGGTACAGCGCGTACCAGGCGGCGGTCGCGACGGGTTCGCCGTTGAACTCGTCGCCGAGGGCGAGCTGGTGCCCGAAGGCGAGGAAGACGGCGGCGTACGTCAGCAGGTGGACGTAGTACCAGAACTCGTGGCTCGTCCGGCGGCGCGCGGCCCGCGCCGAGGTGACGCCGACCGCGAGGAGGATCACCGTGCCGGCGGTGGCCTTCAGCATCTCCGGGTAGTCGAGGACGACGGTCACCGCCTCGTGCCAGAGGGAGGCCCGGTCCTGGGCGGCGTACCCGGCGAGGATCAGCACGACGTGCGCGAGCAGCAGGCAGACGGTGTACCGGCCGGCCAGCGCGTGCCAGCGCGCCACCCGGTCCGAGCCGATGTTCCGCTCCAGCAGCGGCACCCGCGCCATCAGCCCGACCAGCACCGCGCAGGCGTACCCGCACAGCAGTCCGGCGATGCGCCCGGCCCCGGTCAGCCACCCGGCCGCCCCGACCACGGACCCGGTGTCCGCCCACCAGAGCGCGAGTACGGCCGCCGCCCCCGCCCACAGCAGGGCCAGCACGGGCCCGGCGGGGGAGCGCCGTGCGGTCACGGGCAGCGGCGGAGCCGGGGCCCGCCGTGTATCCACGGTGGTCATCTGATGTCGCCGTCCTTTCGTCCGTCGGCCAGGCCACTGTGCGGGGCGAAGCTCTGAAACAGCTCTGAGCGGGGCCCACCCGGGCGGACTCACAGGAAACTCAGAGGCGGCCGGGTTCGCCCTCGGCATCGCGGACCGGCGATGCTGGGAGGCGCGATGAAGACCACCCGCTCCGGCCGCCCCGCCCTCACCCGCCCCGACGGCACCCCGCTGCGCGTCCTCGTCGTCGACGACGACCCCGACCTCGCGGAGGTGCTCACCGGGGCCCTGCGCTACGAGCGCTGGGAGGTGCGCGCGGCCGGCGACGGCGCCGCCGCCCTCGCCGCCGCCCGCGAGCTGATGCCCGACGCCGTCGTCCTGGACGTGATGCTCCCGGACACCGACGGCTTCGCGGTGCTGCGCCGCCTGCACGAGGTGAAGCCCGATGTGTGCGTGCTCTTCCTGACGGCGCGGGACGCGGTCGAGGACCGTATCGCCGGGATCACCGCGGGCGGCGACGACTACGTCACCAAGCCCTTCAGCCTGGAGGAGGTCGTCGCCCGGCTGCGCGGCCTGCTGCGCCGGGCCGGCATGGCCCGCACGCAGGAGGAGGGCCCGCGCCTGGTCGTCGGGGACCTGGTGATGGACGAGGACGCCCGCGAGGTGACCCGGGCCGGTGAGCTGGTCGACCTCTCGCCGACCGAGTTCGAACTCCTGCGCTTCCTCATGCGCAACCCGCGCCGTGTGCTCAGCAAGGCGCAGATCCTCGACCGGGTCTGGTCCTACGACTTCGGCGGCCGGGCCCATGTCGTCGAGCTGTACATCTCCTACCTGCGCAAGAAGGTCGACGCGGGCCGCGAACCCATGATCCACACCGTGCGCGGCGCCGGCTACGTCCTGAAGCCGGTGACCAGGTGACCGCGCCGCGTCGCCGTACGCTGCGTCCCCGCACCCTCCGGGCCCGGCTCACCGTCGGGCTGGTGACGCTGCTGGCGGTGAGCTGCGCGGCCGTCGGCCTGGCCGCGGTCGTGGAACTGGACGGCTTCCTCACCCAGCGCCTGGACGAACAGCTCGCCCAGGTCGGCACCCGCTTCCCGGAGAGCCTGGAGCACGAGGGCCGACTGCCCGATGACCACGACGGCGACGAACACGCCGACACCCGCCGCACGGCCACCGGCACCTTCGGCGCCCGCCTGCTGAACGGCAGGGTCACCCACAAGGGGCTCATCCGCTCCGGCGACCCCGCCGCCGACCTGGACGTGGACTTGACCGCGCGGGACGCCGCCCGGCTGGCCCGGGTGCCGGCCGACGGCAGGCCCCACACCGTCGGCCTGTCCGCCCTGCACGACTACCGGGTCGTCGCCTCCCCGGGCCGGGACGGGGACGTGCTGCTCGTCGGCCTCCCCCTGGAGCCGGTCGAGGCCACGGTCCACCGGCTGGAACTGGTGGCCGGCGTCGTCTTCGGCCTCGCCCTGGTCGTCACGGGCGTGGCCGGAGCCTGCTGGGTCCGCTGGTCGCTCCGGCCGCTCAGCCGGGTCGCCGCCACCGCCACCCGGGTCAGCGAGCTCCCGCTGGCCAGCGGCGAGGTCGCGCTGCCGCCACGGGCCCCGGACGCCGACCCGCACGGCGAGGTCGGCCAGGTGGCCACGGCCTTCAACCGCATGCTGGGCCACGTGGAGGACGCGCTCAGCAAGCGGCACGCCGTGGAGGAGCGGCTACGGCGCTTCGCCGCCGACGCCAGCCACGAACTGCGCACCCCGGTCGCCTCGATCCGCGGCCACGCCGAACTGGCCCTCCTGCACCCGGTCCCGGTGCCATCGGAGGTGACCCGCGCCCTGGACCGCATCACGGCCGAGTCCGCGCGCATGGGCGAGATGGTCGACGACCTGCTCCTGCTCGCCCGCCTGGACGCGGGCCGCCCGCTGGAACGCCGGCCGGTGGACCTGACCCGCCTGGTCCTGGACGCGGTCACGGACGCCCGCGCCGCGGGCCCCGCCCACCGCTGGACCCTGGACCTGCCGGAGGAACCGGTGACGGTGCCGGGCGACGCCCACCGCCTCCACCAGGCGCTCGCCAACCTGCTGGCCAACGCGCGCCTGCACACACCCGCCGGCACGAAGGTGACGGTCACCCTGGGGGCCGGTGCCGCACAGGCCGCCCTCTCGGTCCACGACGACGGCCCCGGCGTCCCCGAGGACATCCGGCCCACCGTCTTCGAACGCTTCACCCGGGCGGAACACCGCCGCCGGCCCGATGCCTCCGGCGGGGGAGCGGGCCTGGGCCTGTCGATCGTGGCGGCGGTGGCGGAGGCGCACGGGGGGAGCGTGGAGCTGGAGAGCCGACCGGGCGCGACGACGTTCACGGTGCGCTTGCCGGCGACGCCCTGACGGGGCCTGTCACAGTGCCGGCCTGAAGGGCCCGGCGTACAGCGCCGGCCGCTCCCGCACCCGGTCCTCGCTCCCGCCGACCGCGTACCCGGAAGCGGTGGGGGAGGAGGCCGGCAGCCGCTGGTCCGCACCGACCGGATCCTCCGGCGGGACGAACCGGTGGCCGGCGTCCGGCGTGCTGCCCACGCCGATCAGCAGGGCCATGCGTGGGGTGGTCCGGTCGTCCTGCCCCTCGTCAGCGTGCCGCACCGCACGCGCGGGCAGCGCGAGCCGCTCATGGCCGCCGTCCCGCTCGATTCTCAGGACGGCCCCGCTCCTGGAAGGCGGGCCCGTCAGCACCAGGGGGACCGTGACGGCACCCCCCGCCGACAGAGCGGTGGCGCAACGGAGTCCGGGCGCGGGGACGCTTCAGTAGCGGCCGACCGCCGTCGCCCCCTTCTCCGTGCCGATCGCGATGTGCGGCCTTGCCGCCGGGTCGGTCCAGGTGAGGATCCGGCGCATGGCGTCCTTCGGCACCGAGACACAACCGGCCGTCGCCCCGTGGCCGTTGACGTGCAGGAAGATCCCGGCTCCGCGTCCCCGCACGGGCCGGTCGTAGTTGAAGGCGATGACGAGGCCGTACGCGTACTGGGTGCCGTAGTCGATCAGGTGCTCGGACTGGGCGGCGCGGCAGTCGGCGGGGAGCGGGTCGACCCAGCGGTTGTAGGAGCGGGAGTCGTTGTCCTGGCACCACCAGGAACTCTTCCGGACCGGGCGGTACGCGACGTGTGTGCCGGCCGGCGCGGCCTTGGTCCCGAAGCCGAAGGGGAGGCCGTACAGCCCGGTCGGTGTCGTGTTCGTGCCCTGCCGGCGGGTGGCGCCGTCGACCAGCCCGCCCGCCCCGAACCGGGCCGGTGCGGAGCCGGCCCGTACCCACTGGCCGTCCCGCAGGTCCCACCAGCTGACCGTGCCCGTCGTGGCCCCCGTGTCCGGGGCCTGGGCGACGATCAGCTGGTGGCCGCCGCCCGTGTCCGCCATTCTCGCGGGCAGCGGCACCGGGCCGCGGCCGGGCGCGGCGCCGAGCAGGGCGAGGGCGGAGGCGGAGACGAGGGCGAGGACCACACCGGGGCGCATGGCTCAGACGGTAGAGGGCGGCAGCGGCAACGGCAGCCCGGGCAGGCCGTCCAGGCTAGTGGCGATGTGCTCCTTCTTCTCGAAGTACGCGCTCAGCGAGACGTCGTCCTCGCGGGCGAAGCGCTTGCCGTGCAGGTCGCGGTCCTCCTCGTACGCCATGTGGGGGACGGCGTATCCGCAGCTGTCCCGGATCAGTTCGGCGTGTACCACGATGACCGCGCGCAGCCCGTGGAGGCTCGGGTCGATGTCCGGGAAGCGGGCGAGCAGTTCCGGGAAGCGCGGGTCGTCACGGAAGACGGGCTCGCCCCGGCCGTGCACGCGCACGATGTTCGGCGGGCCCTGGAAGGCGCACCACATCAGCGTGATCCGCCCGTTCTCCCTGAGGTGCGCGATGGTCTCGGCGCTGGACCCGGCGAAGTCGAGGTAGGCCACGGTGAGTTCGTCGAGCAGGGTGAAGGAGCCCTTGAGGCCCTTGGGGGAGAGGTTGACCGTGCCGTCGCCGGAGAGCGGGGCGGTCGCGGTGAAGAAGAGGGGCTGCTCCTCGATGAACGTGCGCAGCCTGCCGTCTATGCGCTCATAGGTCTTTCCCATGTCTGACGAGTATCGCCGCGACTTCTTCGGCTGTCTGAGTAATTGCCCGGCCTGGGTAGGGGAGTTCACCGTGGCCGCCCCGGCCGGCGCTTCCCGCGGGGCGGCCACGGCTGCCTGTCACCTCACCGGGTGAGGGTGCAGGCGGCCAGGGAGTCCAGCCCCGTCGGCCTGGCGGAGGTGCGGCCGATGGCGATGGCGATGCGGTCGATGGTCGAGGCGCGCTTGTCCTTCAGGGGGCCGAGGATCGCGTTGTCGACGAAGTTGGGTCCGCCCTGGCCGGCGGTGGTGGCCAGCCGGGTGTTCGCCTCCTTGATCTGGGTCTGGAGGAGGGTGAGGTTCCGGTCGACCTCGGCCCGCGCGGACGCGGGGACGGCGGGCAGCTTCGAGGCGACGTCCGGGCAGGTGATCGTGCCGGGACTCGCCAGGGTGCGGGCACCGGTCGCACTGTCGTTCCCGGCGGGGGTGCCGGCGAGGGCGGAGCCGGCGATCACCGCGCCGGAGAGCACCACCGCGGCGGCGCCGCCGATGACCGCCACGCGACGCTTGCCGTACTTCGGAAGAGCCCTGGACATGCGAATGCCTCACTCGGGTCGGGAGGGTCGCCGTCGGACGAACGCGGCGCCTGCGTTCGGCGGGGAGTACGAGAAAGCGGTTGCGCACGTTCAACCCCAAGGGAGATTGACGAATCATGCAGAGTTCTGCATACTCATGCATGTCAGCGAATGCACTGTGAGGAGAAACCCGTGACCGAGCGCGTCGTACTCGCCTACTCAGGCGGTCTGGACACCTCCGTCGCCATCGGCTGGATCGCCGAGGAGACGGGCGCCGAGGTCATCGCCGTTGCGGTCGACGTCGGCCAGGGCGGCGAGGACCTGGACGTCATCCGCAAGCGCGCCCTCGCGTGCGGCGCCGTGGAGGCCGAGGTCGCGGACGCCAAGGACGAGTTCGCCGAGGAGTACTGCCTCCCGGCGATCAAGGCCAACGCCCTCTACATGGACCGCTACCCGCTGGTCTCCGCGCTGTCCCGGCCGACGATCGTCAAGCACCTCGTCGCCGCCGCCAAGAAGCACGGCGCCACCACGGTCGCCCACGGCTGCACCGGCAAGGGCAACGACCAGGTCCGCTTCGAGGCCGGCATCGTCGCCCTCGCCCCCGACCTCAAGTGCATCGCCCCGGTCCGTGACTACGCCATGACCCGGGACAAGGCGATCGCCTTCTGCGAGGAGAAGCAGCTCCCGATCGCCACCACCAAGAAGTCCCCGTACTCCATCGACCAGAACGTCTTCGGGCGCGCGGTCGAGACGGGCTTCCTGGAGGACATCTGGAACGCCCCGATCGAGGACATCTACGAGTACACCTCCAACCCGGCCGTCCCGCGCGAGGCCGACGAGGTGGTCATCAGCTTCAAGGAGGGCGTCCCGGTCGCCATCGACGGCAAGCCCGTCACCGTCCTCCAGGCCGTCCAGCAGCTCAACGAGCGCGCCGGCGCCCAGGGCATCGGCCGGATCGACATGGTCGAGGACCGCCTCGTCGGCATCAAGTCCCGCGAGGTGTACGAGGCTCCGGGCGCGATCGCCCTGATCACCGCCCACCAGGAGCTGGAGAACGTCACCGTCGAGCGCGAGCTCGCCCGCTACAAGCGGCAGGTCGAGCAGCGCTGGGGCGAACTGGTCTACGACGGCCAGTGGTTCTCCCCGCTCAAGCGCGCCCTGGACGGCTTCATCAACGAGGCGAACCAGCACGTCACGGGCGACATCCGGATGACCCTGCACGGCGGCCGTGCCGTCGTCACCGGCCGGCGCTCGACGGAGTCCCTGTACGACTTCAACCTCGCCACCTACGACACCGGCGACACCTTCGACCAGTCGGCGGCCAAGGGCTTCATCGACATCTACAGCCTGTCGTCGAAGATCGCGGCCAAGCGGGACCTGGCGTAACCGCGACCGGTCACACGCACGGGTTCACCTCACACGCATCAGCCTGACAGCCGCCTCCTCGCCTGGAAAGGTGGGGAGGCGGTGGCACACCTAGAGCTTCGAGGAGCAACGCAAGTGAGCAGCAACAGCGGTGACGTACGGCTCTGGGGCGGCCGTTTCGCCGACGGTCCGGCCGAGGCCCTGGCGAAACTGTCCGCGTCCGTCCACTTCGACTGGCGGCTCGCCCCCTACGACATCGCCGGCTCGCGTGCCCACGCGCGCGTGCTGCACACGGCCGGACTCCTCACCGACGACGAGCTCCAGCGCATGCTCGCCGGACTCGACCGGCTGGAAGCCGACGTGGCCGCCGGCACCTTCGTCGGCACGATCGCCGACGAGGACGTGCACACCGCCCTGGAGCGCGGCCTCCTGGAGCGCCTCGGCCCCGACCTCGGCGGCAAGCTCCGTGCCGGCCGGTCCCGCAACGACCAGGTCGCCACCCTCTTCCGGATGTACCTGCGCGACCACGCCCGGATCATCGGCGGCCTGATCGCCGACCTCCAGGACGCCCTGATCGGCCTCGCCGAGGCCCACCCCGACGTGGCGATGCCCGGCCGCACCCACCTCCAGCACGCCCAGCCGGTGCTCTTCGCCCACCACGTCCTGGCCCACGTCCAGTCCCTCACCCGGGACGCCGAGCGGCTGCGCCAGTGGGACGAGCGGACGGCCGTGTCGCCGTACGGCTCCGGCGCGCTCGCCGGCTCCTCCCTGGGCCTGGACCCGGAGGCGGTCGCGCGCGACCTCGGCTTCGAGCACGGCAGCGCCGCCAACTCCATCGACGGCACGGCCTCCCGGGACTTCGTCGCCGAGTTCGCCTTCATCACCGCGATGATCGGCGTGAACCTCTCCCGGATCGCCGAGGAGATCATCATCTGGAACACGAAGGAGTTCTCCTTCGTCACGCTGCACGACGCGTTCTCCACGGGCTCGTCGATCATGCCGCAGAAGAAGAACCCGGACATCGCCGAGCTGGCCCGGGGCAAGTCCGGCCGTCTGATCGGCAACCTCACCGGGCTCCTGGCCACCCTCAAGGCCCTGCCGCTCGCCTACAACCGCGACCTCCAGGAGGACAAGGAGCCGGTCTTCGACTCCTGCGACCAGCTGGAGGTGCTGCTCCCCGCCTTCACCGGCATGGTCGCCACCCTCACCGTCCACCGCGAGCGCATGGAGGAACTGGCCCCGGCCGGCTTCTCCCTCGCCACCGACATCGCCGAGTGGCTGGTCAAGCAGGGCGTGCCGTTCCGCGTCGCGCACGAGGTCGCGGGGGAGTGCGTCAAGGTCGCCGAGGCGGAGGGCAAGGAGCTGGACGGCCTCACGGACGAGCAGTTCGCGAAGATCTCCGCGCACCTCACTCCGGAGGTCCGCTCCGTCCTCAACGTCCCGGGCGCCCTCGCCTCCCGCAACGGGCGTGGCGGTACGGCCCCCAGCGCGGTGGCCGTCCAGCTCGCGGAGGTGAAGGCGGACGTGGCGCGTCAGCACCAGTGGGCGGAGGCGAAGAAGCAGGGCTGAGGGCAGCGCCCCGCACCTCCACCGCGATCACCGGGGCGTCGCGGGTTACGTTGGTCGCGAGCCTCACCGAGCCGACCGAACGGAGCCCGCGATGCCCTTCGCGCGACTGGCCGCAGCCACGACCCCCACCTGCCACATCGGACTCGGCCTGGCCGCAGTGGGCCGCCCCGGCTACATCAACCTCGGCCGCGACGAAGACCTCGGGGAGGACCGCAGCGTCGAAGCACTGCGCACCCGGACCCACGAACTCCTCGACGCCGCCTACGCCCAGGGCGTCCGCTACTTCGACGCCGCCCGCTCCTACGGCCGCTCCGAGGAGTTCCTCGCCGACTGGCTCGGCGCCCGCCCCGAGGTCGACGACGTGGTCGTCGGCAGCAAGTGGGGCTACATCTACACGGCCGGCTGGTCCACCGACGCGGAGCGGCACGAGGTCAAGGACCACAGCCTCGCCACCTACGAACGGCAGCGCGCCGAGACCGACGCCCTTCTCGGCGACCGGCTCGACCTCTACCAGATCCACTCGGTGACCCCGGACAGCCCGGCCCTCACCGACAAGGACCTGCACGCCAGGCTGGCGGAAGCCGCCGCGCAGGGCCTCACCGTCGGCTTCTCCACCAGCGGCCCCGCCCAGGCCGACGCCATCCGCGCCGCCCTCGCGGTCACGGTCGACGGCGAGCCCCTCTTCCGTACCGTGCAGTCGACCTACAACGCCCTGGAGGCGTCGGCCGGTCCCGCCCTCGCCGAGGCGCACGACGCCGGGCTCACCGTGATCGTCAAGGAGGGCATGGCGAACGGCCGGCTGGCCGGGCCGCACGCCCCGGACGCGCTGGAGGCCGTGGCCGACGCGACCGGAATGGGCTGTGACGCGGTCGCCCTCGCCTGGATCCTGCGCCGGCCCTGGGCCGGAGTCGTCCTCTCCGGTGCCGCGACCGTCCCGCAGCTCGTCTCCAACCTCCACGCCCCCGCCGTCGACCTCGACGAGGACCAGCTGACCCGCCTCGACACGCTGGCGGAGGACCCGGGCGCCTACTGGGAGCGGCGCGGACAGCTTCCCTGGCACTGACGCACACCGTTGTGGCACGACATCCATGAGGCAGCCGCGCCTACCGTGAGACACGAATGTCTCACATGGGCTACTCTTGTCTCATGGCCCTCGATCGTGACCACGTGCTGCGCAGCGCCGCCGCCCTGCTGACCCGCAAATCCACCGCGACCATGGACGAGGTCGCCAAGGCCGCGGGGATCAGCCGGGCCACGCTGCACCGCCACTTCGCCGGCCGGGACGCGCTCGTCCGGGCGCTGGAGCAGCTCGGCATCGCGGAGTGCGAGGGGGCGCTGGACCGGGCCCGGCCGGAGGAGGGATCCGCCGCCGAGGCCGTCCGCAGGCTCGTCCGCGAGATCCAGCCGGCCGCCGGACTGCTCGCCTTCCTCTACGGCGAGAACCAGCTGTGGGAGGGCGACCGGCAGAACGAGGGCTGGCAGCGCCTGGACGCCCGGATGGGCGCCCTGTTCCAGCGCGGACAGCGCGACGGCGAGTTCCGCATCGACCTCAGCCCGGTCTGGCTCACGGAGGCGCTGTACGGACTGATCGCCTCCTGCGCCTGGGCCACCCTGGACGGCCGCGTGGCCTCCCGGGACTTCCCGACCATGATCGCCGAGTTGTTGCTCGGCGGCGCTCTGCGAAGAGAGGAATCATGACCAGCACCGTGCAGCCGGCACAGGCGACCGGGGCGGTGAAGCGCCCGGGCCGCTGGCTCGCGCTCTCGGTCCTCGTCCTGGCCGTGCTGCTGGTGGCCGTCGACGCCACCGTCCTCGGCCTGGCGACCCCCTACATCAGCGAAGACCTGAACCCCTCCGGCACCCAGCTGCTGTGGATCGGCGACGTCTACTCCTTCGTCATCGCCGGTCTGCTTGTCTCCATGGGCAGCCTCGGTGACCGCATCGGCCGCAAGCGGATCCTGCTGGTCGGGGCCACGGCGTTCGGCGCGCTGTCCGTACTCAACGCCTACGCGACGACACCCGAACTGATGATCCTGGCCCGGGCGCTGCTCGGCGTCGCCGGCGCGACCCTGATGCCCGCCACCCTGGCCCTGATTCGCAACATCTTCCACGACCCGCGCGAGCGCAGCCTGGCCGTCGGCATCTGGGGCGCCACCGCCTCCGCCGGTACGGCCGTCGGCCCGATCGTCGGCGGATTCCTCCTGGAACACTTCTGGTGGGGCTCGGTCTTCCTGATCAACCTGCCGGTGATGGCGGTCCTGGTCCTGGTCGGCATCCGCACCCTGCCCGAGTCCCGCAACCCGAACCCGGGCCCCTGGGACCTGAGCAGCGTCCTGCTCTCGCTGGTCGGCATGATCGCCCTGGTCTACGCGGTCAAGGAGGCCGCCACCCACGGCCTGACCCGGACGACCCTCGGCACCGGCCTGCTGGGCGCGGCGGCCCTGTACGGCTTCGTCCACCGTCAGCTCACCATGCCGGTCCCGCTGCTGGACATGCGGCTCTTCAGACGCCGTGGCTTCAGCGGGGCGGTCCTCGCCGACCTGCTGACCGTCCTCGGCATGTCGGGCCTGGTGTTCTTCCTCTCCCAGTACCTGCAACTCGTCCAGGGCCGACGCCCGTTCGAGGCGGGCCTGGCCGAACTGCCCGCCGCGGTGGGCGCGGTGACGGCCGGTCTGGTAGCGGGTCGGGCCGCCCGGCGCTTCTCGGTCCGCGCGGTGGTTTCCGGCGGCCTGGCCGCGGTCGGCGTCGCCCTGGCCGCGCTGACGACGCTCGGCGAGTCCACCGGCTACCCGGCCCTCGGTGCCGCCCTGCTGGTCGTGGGCGTCGGTGCGGGCTTCTCCTTCACGGTGACCGCCGACGTCATCCTCTCCAGCGTCCCCAGGGACCAGGCGGGCGCGGCCTCGGCGGTGTCCGAGACGGCGTACGAACTGGGTGCCGCCCTGGGCATCGCCCTGCTGGGCTCCATCGTGACCGGCGTCTACCGCGGCTTCACGGGCCCGTCCGGCACCCCGGCCGGCGCCCACGAGTCCCTGGGCGCGGCGGTGCAGGCGGCGGCGCACCTGTCCCCGTCCCGGGCGGAGGCCCTTCTGGACGCGGCCCGGGAGAGCTTCGTCCACGGCCTCCACCTGGCCTCCGGAGCAGGAGCGGCAGTCCTCCTGACGGCGTCGGCGGCGGCCTGGTTCCTGCTGAAGGACCAGAGGCTGGAAGGCGCCGGGTGAGATGGTCCATGACCACCCCCACGTCACTTCTTGTAACCCAGC
This sequence comes from Streptomyces canarius, assembly GCF_014650735.1. NCBI lineage: Bacteria > Bacillati > Actinomycetota > Actinomycetes > Kitasatosporales > Streptomycetaceae > Streptomyces > Streptomyces canarius. Next base: position 210,619 of record NZ_BMVN01000002.1, on the reverse strand, counting down.
ACCGTCATCATGCCGCTCTCCGAGTGGTACTGGTTGTGACAGTGCAGCATCCACAACCCGGGGTTGTCGGCGTCGAAGTCGAGCACCAGCTTCCGGTGCGGCAGCACCAGCGCGGTGTCCTTGCGCGCCCCCACGGAATCCAGCCCCGTCAGCGAGAACGTGTGCCCGTGCAGGTGCATCGGGTGCCACATGCCCGTGGCGTTGATGAGGGTGAGCCGCACCCGCTCACCGGCGCGGACCGGGTGGCGCTGCTGCGGGGAGTAGGGCTTGTGGTCGAACCCCCAGTCGAACTTCTGCATGGTGCCGGTGATCCTGATGCGGATCTCCCGGTCGGGGTCCCGGTCGGTGAGGGCCACGGAGTCGGCGGGCAGGAGACGGCGCGCGGGGACGGTGTTGCCGTCGAGTTCGTCCGGGTGGACGTCGGCCGGGGGAAGGTTCTTGCTCCCCTTGCCGGTGCGCAGGACGGCGACGGCCCTGCCCTTCTTGCCCTCGGGCAGGGCGACCAGGGGGAAGACCCCGTCCCGGGCGGTGATCAGCACGTCGTACCGCTCCGCCATGCCGATGAGGAGCGCGTCGGTCCTCTTGTGCTTCACGGGATAGCCGTCGGTGTGGGTGACGGTCATCGTGTGGTCGCCCAGCGCGACCCGGAAGGCGGTCTCCGAACCGGCGTTGATGATGCGCAGCCGCACCCGGTCGCCGGGGCGGCAGCGGAACACCGACGGATTGTCGGGCAGGCGCCCGTTGACCAGGTAGTACGGGTAGGCGACGCTGCCGCCCTCCCCGTGCAGCATGCGGCTGTGGGAGTTGTGCAGCACCCGGTTGGGGCCCGTGGACTTCCGCGCGGACTTCTTGGCCCCCGACGGGTGCGCGTCCGGTCCGTGGGCGCCCGTGCCGTCGTGGCCGGGGCCCATGGCCATGCCCCCCATGTCCATGGGGCCGCCGGGCTTGAGCTGGCCCAGGACGTCCTCGGGTGTGGAGCCCTGCACGCCGTCGAGCCAGTCGTCCAGGACGACGACCCACTCCTTGTCGTAGGAGAGGGGCTCCTTGGGGTCGTCGACGATGAGCGGCGCGTACAGGGCCCGGTCGGGCTGCATGCCCACGTGGGAGTGGAGCAGGTAGGTGCCCGGGTGCTCGGCGACGAAGCGGTAGCGGAAGTCCGCCCCGGGGTGGATGGCCCGCTGCGTGAGGTCGGGCACGCCGTCCATGTCGCAGCGCAGCCGCACCCCGTGGGAGTGCAGCGTGGTCGTGGCGGGCAGCCGGTTGGTGAGCGTCAGGTCGAGCACGTCACCGGCCGTGACCCGCACCAGCGGGCCGGGCACCTCCTCGTTGTACGCCCACGTGCGGACCGATCGCCCGCCCAGGTCGAGTCTGGCCTCGGCGGAGGTGAAGCTGAAGACGCGTTCGCGGCCGGGCCCGCGTCTGCGCTCGGCGGCCAGGACTTCCGGATCCGACGGGTTGACGTACCCCCGGGGTCCGGCCGGGACGAACTTCTCCCCGCCGTTCGAGTGTTGGGGGCCGGAACTGGGCTCGAAACCGGAGCTGGTGCAGGCTGCCAGGAATCCCGCGCCGGCGACGGCGACCGGGGTACGGAGCAGAGTACGCCGAGAAGGTTTGGACATGTCTGAATCAGACATGTTGTGTGGTCATATGGCCGTCTGATACGGCCGAATGCCCGATGTGTCGGCGGCAGATTCCACCGGCAGGCGGACGGCGGCCGACACAACACCGGCCCGCCGAGGGGTCCGGAGACCGCCCGACCGGACCTAGGCGACCTTCGCCTTCGTGGCGTACATGTCCACGTACTCCTGCCCGGACAGCCGCATCACCTCGGTCATCACCGAGTCCGTCACCGCCCGCAGCACGTACCGGTCCCGGTCCATGCCGTCGTACCGCGAGAACTCCATGGGCTCGCCGAACCGGACGGTGACCCGGCCGGGCCGCGGGATGCCCCGGCCCCCCGGCTGGAGCTTGTCCGTGCCGATCATGGCGAACGGCACCACCGGTGCGCCGGTCATCAGGGTGAGGCGGGCGATACCGGTGCGGCCCCGGTACAGGCGCCCGTCGGGCGACCGCGTGCCCTCCGGGTAGATCCCGAAGATCCTGCCCTCCTCCAGGATGCGCCGTCCGGTCATCAGCGCGGCCACCCCGCCGCTCGCCCCGTCCCGGTCCACCGGGATCATGCCGACGCCGGTGAAGAACCAGGCCATCAGCCGGCCCTTGACGCCCTTGCCGGTGACGTACTCGTCCTTGCCGATGAAGAACACCTGCCGCTTGCTGACCAGCGGCAGCACCATCGAGTCGATGAACGTGAGGTGATTACCGGCCAGAATCACCGGACCGTCGCCGGGGATGTTCTCCACGCCCTCCACCTGTGGGCGGAACATCAGGCGCATGATCGGTCCGAGCACTGCCTTGATGAGCGCGAAGCGGGACAACGGGTCCTCCGATGTCAAAGGGGGCGATATGAGTCTGTGCAGGTGAGGACATTACTCGCGGCGCCGGGCCGCGCGCACATCGGGGACGACCGGTTCACCGAGGTCTTACGAAGTGTTGACGCGCATTTACCTGCGGTGGCGCGCGCAGGACGGCGTGTAACCGCCTTGCGCCGATGTGACGGACATCGCGCCGGACGGGGGCCGCCGCCTCCGACGACTCGTCACCTTCCGCCGTTCGCAGGACATCCGACAGCACCCGGGTGTTCTGACCGGGGCCTCCCTCTCGTCATGTGCGCGCCCCTACGATCGGGCCGCACCGATGGACGAAAGCGGCAGGAGGGCGCTCATGGACGGCGACCAGGCGAACGGGCAGACGCAGGGAACGGGACGGCGGGCGCTCCTCGGCGCCGCGGTGCTCGGCGCGGGCGGAGCGGTCCTCGGACTGTCCGGCACCGCCCGGGCCGCCGAGTCCCGCACGGCCGGACACGGTGGCCGCGGGCTGAAGAGCCTGCCGGTGCCGACGATCATCGGCCACCGGGGCGCCAGCGGCTACCGCCCCGAACACACCTTCGGCTCGTACGAGCTGGCCCTGGACCTGGGTGCCGACGTGGTCGAGGCGGGCGACCTCGTGCCCACCAAGGACGGTCACCTGGTCTGCCGGCACGAGCCGGAGATCGGCGGCACGACGGACGTCGCCTCCCACCCGGAGTTCGCCGACCGCAGGACCACCAAGGTGCTCGACGGGGTCCCCACCACCGGCTGGTTCACCGAGGACTTCACGCTCGCCGAGCTGAAGACGCTGCGCGCCGTCGAGCGCATCCCGGCCAACCGGCCGCACAACACCCTCTACGACGGCCGCTGGGGGATCCCCACCTTCGAAGAGGTCCTGCGGTGGCAGGACGAGCAGACCCGCAAGCGCGGCAGGCAGGTCTGGATCTACCCGGAGACCAAGCACCCCACCTACTTCCGCAAGCTGGGCCTCGGCCTGGAGGAGCGGGTGGCCAAACTGCTGCACAAGTACGGCAAGGACGGCCGCAACTCCCCGGTCATCCTCCAGTCCTTCGAGCCGACCAGCATCCAGCGGCTGAACCGGCTGGTCGACAACCCGCTCGTCGTCCTGCTCTCCTCGGCGAACAGCCGCCCGTACGACTTCGTCGAGGCGAACGACCCGCGTACGGTCGCCGACCTCGTCACGCCCAAGGGCCTGCGCGAGATCGCCGGTTACGCCCAGGGCATCGGCCCGACCCTGGACCTGGTCATCCCGAGGAAGGCGGACGGCACCCTGGCCGAGCCGACCACGCTGGTCTCCGACGCGCACAAGGTCGGCCTGGTCCTGCACCCCTACACCATGCGGAACGAGAACCCCTTCCTGCCGGCCGAGTACCGCAAGGGCACCGCGGCCGACGCCTACGGCGATGTCTTCGGCGCCTTCAAGACGTACTTCGCGACCGGGATCGACGGCGTCTTCACCGACAACGCCGACACCGGACTGCTCGCCCGCGCCGACTTCCTGAAGGACTGACGGCCCCTTCCGGACGCCCGACAGCGGCCCGGCCGTCAACCGCCGCACCGCTCGGCACTCCGTTCGGGCTGACTGTGCACCGCCCCGGCAACCCCCCGCCGGGGCGGCTCGTCGTTCCGCATATGACGCACGACCTGGTGGCCGCCCTGCACCCCCTGCTCACCGCCGAGGCCTCCGCCGAGGCATATGCCGGGGGAGGCGAGCCGGGCGACCTGGAGCAGGCCGTCTGGCTCCGGCTCCTGGAGCGGCTGGAGAGCGACGGGCCACCGCCGGACCCGCACGGCTGGCTGCGCAAGGCGGTCCGCGCCGAGGCCCGCCGCACCCGCCGCACCACCCGCCTGGAACGGCCGTACGGCACCGACCCGGCCGACGACCTCCGCCCCGGACCGGAACACCACGTCCTGGCCACCGCCCGGTACCGCGCGCTGCGCGACGCGGTCCGCCGCCTGCCCGGCCGCTGCCCCCGCCTCATCGAGGCGCTGCTCTCGCCGCAGGACCTCACCTACCGGGAGATCGCGGGGGAGTTGGGTATCTCACAGGGCAGTCTCGGCCCGGAACGTTCCAGATGTCTCGGATGTCTGCGTCGATTGCTCGCGCCGGAGGTTGCGGCGTGCGAAGCGCGGGGATAGGAGTAGGCGACGACAGGTGATCAGGTGAGCGGGAGGCATGCGCACATGGGCATGAGCGTGACCATCTCGGTGGCGACCGAACAGGACGCGGAGCAGATCTTCCGGCTCCAGTACCTGTGCTTCCAGAGCGAGGCGGCGCTGTACGGCAACTACCGCATCGACCCGCTCGTGCAGACCCTGGAATCCGTCCGTCAGGAGGTCGCCTCCGACTGCGTCTTCGTCGCCCGGCTCGGCGACGAGGTGGTCGGCTCGGTGCGCGGCAGGGTCACCGAGGACGGCGCGGCGGCCATCGGCAAGCTCTGCGTCCACCCCCGCCTCCAGGGCCACGGCATCGGCGCGCGGCTGCTGCGCACGGCCGAGGCCGCGCTGGCGGACGAGCGCGGCGCCACCCGCTTCCGCCTCTTCACCGGCCACCGCAGCGAGGGCAACCTCCGCCTGTACCGCCGGTCCGGCTACGAGACGGTCGGCAGGGCCCAGGGCGCCGACGGCGTAGAGATGATCATCCTGGAGAAGCAGGCGGGCGCGTACGCGCAGACGGCGTGAGGGCGGGCGCCCCGGAAGGGGCGCCCCTCAGGCGGCCTCGCGGGCGGACGCCTTCCGCAACCAGTACATCGCGGAGAGCGGCAGGAGCACGGGGATGAAGACGTATCCCATCCCGTACTTCGACCACACCGTCGCATCCGGGAACGCGGACGGCTCGACCAGGGTCCACGTACCGACGATCAGCACGCCCGCGAGCTCCGCCGCACAGCACACCAGCGCCGCCCGGCGAGCCGTCTCCCCGCCGCGCACCAGCGTGTACGTGATGAACCCGTACACCACGCCGGCCACGGCGGACAGCGAGTACGCGAGCGGCGCCCGGTCGAACTCCGTGGAGATCTGGTACGCGGACCGCGACACCGCGCCGACCACCATCACGCCGTAGAACCAGACGAGCAGCATGCCCGGCCCGCTGATCAAGCGGGCCGGCTTCTCCTGCACCGCCGTCACCTCAGCCTCCCCAGATGTCGAAGAGCCGCACTTCCAGCACGGCCAGCACCACACCGCCGGCGGCCACCGTCACGGAGCCCCAGCGGGTCCGCTCGGCCAGCGACATGAAGCCCGCCGCCGGAACGCACGCGAACGCGCCCAGCAGATACGCCACGAAGATCGTCGTGCCCTGCTCCGGCTTCTCGCCCCGCGCCAGCTGCACGATCCCGATGACCAGCTGGACCAGGGCCAGCAGCGACACCACGGCCATGCCGATGAAGTGCCAGTCCTTCGTCGGCTGGTCGCGATAGGCGGCCCAGCCGCACCAGGCGGCGAGCAACAGCGCGGCGACTCCGGTCACCAGCGTCAGGGCATTGAGCATGCCGTGACCTTATTACGGCGGAAACAGCCCATCGCCCCCGCCCCCGCCCCAGGCCCCTTGGGCGCGACCGCCGTGGCATTGGCCACAGCCCACCGCACCGCCGGGCCGGGAGCCGGCTCGCGGTGCGGCCCCCGTCGGCCTTGTCCGCACTGGTGAAGGACGGGGGAGCGCAGGTCACCGCGGGCCCGCGGGCATCCCACCGCCACTGTCCGCCGCTGTCCACCATGCGGACAGCGGCGGCCGGTCAGGACCGTTCGTCTGCTTTACTTCTCGCATGACCACGACGAGCTGCCGCACTCTTGCGACCGAGGCGACCCTGACGCCCGGTGCTCGTTGTATGTGTCGCCTGATGTGTCGAATGTGCGCCTTCTAGAGGGCCCCCGCATCAGCTGAGCCTCGCGCCCCGAAGCGAGACCCGTGGCATGTCCGTGCGCCGTAGGCCGTACGAGACGCACATCCCTTCCTCCATGCCGGAACCGCATGCACCCGTGCCCGGGCACACCCACGCCCGCGCACTCGACAGTGACGGAAACCCACGTGATCACCACCTCGGGCCTGACCAAGGTCTACCGCTCCCGCGGCCGTGAGGTCACCGCCCTCGACGGCGTCGATCTCCACGTCCGCGAAGGCGAGGTCTACGGCGTCATCGGCCAGTCCGGCGCCGGCAAGTCCTCGCTCATCCGCTGCGTCAACCTGCTGGAGCGCCCCACCTCCGGCACCGTGACCGTCGCCGGGCAGGACCTCACCGCACTGGCCGGGCGCGGCCCGCGCGCCGGCCGGGAGCTGCGCCGGGCCCGCACAGGGATCGGCATGGTCTTCCAGCACTTCAACCTGCTGGCCTCGCGGACCGTGCAGGACAACGTCGAACTGCCGCTGGAGATCCTCGGCCACTCCGGCCGGGCCCGCTCCCGCAAGGCGCTGGAGCTGCTCGACCTGGTCGGCCTCGCCGACAAGGCCAGGGCCTACCCCGCCCAGCTCTCCGGCGGCCAGAAGCAGCGCGTCGGCATCGCCCGCGCCCTGGCCGGCGACCCCAAGGTGCTGCTCTCCGACGAGGCCACCAGTGCCCTCGACCCGGAGACCACCCGCTCCATCCTCCAGCTGCTGCGCGACCTGAACCGGCAGCTGGGCCTGACCGTCCTGCTCATCACCCACGAGATGGACGTCGTGAAGTCGGTGTGCGACTCCGCCGCCCTGATGGAGAAGGGCCGGATCGTGGAGTCCGGCACGGTCAGCGAGCTGCTGGCCACCCCGGGCTCGGAGCTGGCCGCCGCGCTGTTCCCCGTCGGCGGCGAGGCCACGGGCACCGACCGGACCGTCCTCGACATCACCTTCCACGGCGAGGCCGCCACCCAGCCCGTCATCTCCCAGCTCTCGCGCACCTACAACATCGACATATCGATCCTCGGCGCCGCCATCGACACCGTCGGCGGCCTCCAGATCGGCCGCATGCGCATCGAACTCCCCGGCCGCTACGAGGACAACGTGGTGCCGGTCGGCTTCCTGCGCGAACAGGGCCTTCAGATCGACGTGGTGGGCCAGGAGGCCCTGCTGGTGAAGGAAGGTGCCAAGTGACCTGGTCCGAGATGCAGCCGCTGCTGTCCCAGGCGTGTTCCGAGACGCTGACGATGGTGCTCTGGTCCACCCTGATCGCCGTCGCGGCCGGCCTCCCGCTCGGCCTCCTCCTCGTCGTCACCGACCGGGGCGGCCTGGTCCAGAACGTCGTCGCCAACAAGGTGGTCGGCCAGGTCGTGAACATCGGCCGGTCCATGCCGTTCATCATCCTGATGGTCGCGCTGATGAGCTTCACCCGCTGGGTCACCGGCACGACCATCGGTACGACCGCCGCGATCGTGCCGCTCGCCATCGGCGGCATCCCGTTCTTCGCCCGCCTGGTCGAGACGGCCGTCCGCGAAGTGGACCACGGCCTGGTCGAGGCCGTGCAGTCCATGGGCGGCAACACCTGGACGATCGTCCGCAAGGTCCTGATCCCCGAGGCCCTGCCCTCGCTGATCGCCTCCACCACGACCACGCTCATCGCCCTCATCGGCTACTCCGCCATGGCCGGCACCGTCGGCGGCGGCGGCCTCGGCGACCTCGCCGTCCGCTACGGCTACCAGCGCTTCGAGACCGAGCTCATGTGGATCACCGTCGCGATCCTCGCCGTCGTCATCTCCCTCATCCAGTTCGCCGGCGACTTCGCGGCCCGCTCCCTGCACAGCCGGGGCGGCCGGTCGGGCCCGGCGCCCAAGCTCCGCCTGCTGAAGGCCAAGGAGCCGGCGGCGGCCGACGTCAGCAAGGTCGCCTGAGCTTCCGCAGAGTTCCCCGTTACCCGACCACCCTCCCTCAACGACGGCGCTTCGCGCCGACAGCCCCTGATCCGGGGTCGCACCACCCTTAAGGAAAGGCACTTTTCGTGCGTAACACCGCCAAGTTCATCACCGCCGTCCTCGCCGCCGGAGCCGTCACCTTCGGGCTCACCGCCTGCGGCTCGGACAAGGACTCCGCCTCCTCCGACTACAGCGGCCCGCTGGTCGTCGCCGCGAGCCCGACCCCGCACGCCGAGATCCTCGACTTCGTCAAGGACAAGCTGGCGAAGAAGGCGGGCCTCGACCTGGAGGTCAAGGAGTTCACCGACTACATCACGCCGAACACGGCGACCGAGGACGGTTCGGTGGACGCCAACTACTTCCAGAACCAGCCGTACCTGGACGACTTCAACAAGAAGCGCGGCACCCACATCGCGCCCGTCGTCACGGTGCACCTGGAGCCGCTCGGCCTGTACTCCCACAAGGTCAAGAAGGCCGACGCCCTCAAGAGCGGTGCGACCATCGCCGTCCCGAACGACGCCGTCAACGAGGCGCGCGCCCTGAAGCTGCTCGCCGCCAACGGGCTCATCACCCTCAAGGACGGCGTCGGCACCGAGGCGACCCCGCAGGACATCACCAAGAACCCCAAGGACCTCAAGTTCAAGGAGGTCGAGGCGGCCCAGACCGCGCGCTCCCTGGACGACGTGGACGCGGCCGTGATCAACGGCAACTACGCCATCTCCGCCGGCATCAAGCCCGCCAAGGACGCCCTGGTCCTGGAGTCCGCGAAGAACAGCCCGTACGGCAACTTCCTCGCGGTCAAGGAGGGCAACCAGAAGGACCCGCGCGTGAAGAAGCTCGCCAAGCTCCTCACCTCGCCCGAGGTCAAGAAGTTCATCGAGGACAAGTACCAGGGCTCGGTCATCCCGTCCTTCTGAGCCGCGAGGGGGCTGAACGCATGCGCGTGTCCGTCATCGCCGTGGCGGCCCTGGCCCTCGGCCTGACCGCCTGCGGCTCCGGCACGGACTCCGGCAAGGGCGGTGGCACGGACGACACCCTCGTCGTCGGCGCCACCGCCGTCCCGGCCGGCGAGGTGCTCACCTACGTCAGGGACCACCTCGCCGCCAAGGCCGGCCTGAAGCTGGAGATCAAGGAGTTCACGGACTACGTCCTGCCGAACACCGCCCTCCAGGAGGGCGAGCTGGACGCGAACCTCTACCAGAACCAGCCCTACCTGGACGACTTCAACACGTCCAAGGGCACCGACCTCGTCTCCGTGGTCAAGCCCTACCTGCCGCCCATGGGCGTCTACTCCCACAAGGTGAAGAAGGTCACCGAGCTCGCCGACGGAGCCACCGTCGCCGTGCCGAACGACGTCACCAACGAGGGCCGCGCCCTGAAGCTGCTGGCCGCGGGCGGCGTCATCGGGCTGAAGGCCGGCGCCGGCACCGACGCGTCCCCCGCGGACGTCACGTCCAACCCCCGGCACCTGGAGTTCCGGGAGCTGGAAGCCGCCCAGCTGCCCCGCTCGCTCGACGACGTGGACGCCGCGGTCATCAACAACAACTACGCCCAGGACGCGGGCCTCAGCCCCACCGGGGACGCGATCCTCCTGGAGTCGGCGAAGGACAACCCCTACGCCAACCTCCTCGCCGTCAAGCGCGGCCACGAGGACGACCCGCGGGTGAAGAAGCTCGCGAAGCTGCTCGTCTCGCCCGAGGTGCGGACGTTCATCCAGGACAAGTACCACGGGTCCGTCCTGCCGGCCACCGGCGGCTGACGGCACGCACACGGCGTTTCGCGACGCACGGGGTCCACTCCCTCACCGGGTGTGGACCCCGTCGTGCGGTTCAGTGGTTCCATGCTGCATGCTGGGCAGTTCAGCAGACCTGACGGTCCTGACGGTCTTTCGAGGAATTTCCGAAGGTTACGGAGCGGCGCATGACGAGCACCTTCCCCAACATCTCCATCAGCACGGAGCGGTTGGTGCTGCGTCCCCTCGACGAGGACGACGTGCCCGCCCTGGCCGACATGATGAACGACGAACAGGTCGTCGCCTGGACCACCGCCCCCCACCCCTACACCGAGGCCGACGCCCACCGGTGGATCACCCGCCTCGCCCCGGACGAACGCACCGAAGGGCGCGGCATAGTCCTCGCCGTCACCGAATTCCTCACCCAGCGGCTCGTCGGCGTCGTGCACCTGAGGAACACGGACTGGCGCGTCCGCTCCAGCCAGATCGCCTACGTCATCGCGCCCTGGGCCCGCGGCGAGGGCTACGCCTCCGAAGCCGTCCTCGCCACCGCGCAGTGGCTCTTCCACGACCAGAAGTTCGAACGGCTCGAACTGCGCACCGCCGCCGGCAACACCGCCTCCCAGCAGGTGGCCCAGAAGATCGGCTGCATCAGCGAGGGCGTCCTGCGCAACGCCTGGACAGCCCGCGCCAGGACCGACGACGGTGCCTGGACCGAGGTGCGCACGGACGTCATCGTCTGGAGCCTGCTCCCGGAGGACCTCGCCGGGGTCACCGAGCAGCCGGCCGACACCGCGGGTTTCACGTCGTACTCGGACTGGAACTGAGCCCCCCCGGGCTGCACCAGGTACTCTCACGGAGCCCGCCCCGGGCTCACTCCCCCCGAAGACCCGCGCAGAACCACTGGAGACTGACGACGATGGCCGACCGGGTCACGGTGATCGGCTGGGACGGCTCGCCACTGACCGACGCGGCACGGGCCGCTCTCGGCGCCGCCACCCTCGTGGCCGGTGCCGCCCACCACCTGGCGCTGCGAGAGGTCCCGCCCACTGCCGAACGCGTCCGCCTCGGCAGCCTCGCCCTGGCCGCCCGCCGCATCGCCGCCCACCGCGGCACCGCCGTCGTGCTCGCCGACGGCGACCCCGGCTTCTTCGGTGTCGTCCGCACCCTGCGCGCCCCGGAGTTCGGCCTGGAGGTCGAGGTCGTCCCCGCCGTCTCCGCCGTCGCCGCCGCCTTCGCCCGCGCCGGCATGCCCTGGGACGACGCCCAGGTCGTCGTCGCCCACCCGCGCACCCTGCGCCGGGCCGTGAACGTCTGCCGCGCCCACACCAAGGTCGCCGTCCTCACCTCGCCGGGCGCCGGCCCCGCCGAACTCGGCCTCCTCCTGGAGGGTGTGCACCGCACCTTCGTCATCTGCGAGGAACTGGGCACCGAACGCGAACAGGTCAGCGTCGTCACCTCCGACAAGGCCGCCGACCACACCTGGCGCGACCCCAACGTCGTCATCGTCATCGGCGGACCGGCCGGCGCGCAGGAGGGCGGCGGCTGGATCACCGGACGCGACCCGGGCACCGGCCCGCGCGGCTGGGTGCAGCCCGACGAGAGCTACGGCGCCGGCCCGGCCGGCGGTCTCGGCGAGGGCGAGACCCAGCTGCTGCGCGCCGCGCAACTCGCCCGCCTCGGGCCCCGCGTCGGCGACCTCGTCTGGGACATCGGCTGCGGCAGCGGCGCGTTCGCCACCGAAGCCGCGCGCGCCGGCGCGGCCGTCATCGCCGTAGACCACGACCCGGCCGCCTGCGCCCGCACCGAGAGCGCCGCGCGCCGCTTCGGAGTCCAGCTCCAGATCGTGCACGGCAGCGCCCCGCACGTCCTCGAAAACCTGCACGAACCGGACGTCGTACGGGTCGGCGGCGGGGGACCGGCCGTCGTCTCCGCGGTCGCCGACCGGCGCCCGCAGCGCATCGTCACGCACGCCGCCACCCGGGACGCCGCCGAACGCGTCGGCCGCGACCTGGCCGAGCACGGATACCGGGTCGAGTGCGCCCTGCTCCAGTCCGTCGAACTCGACACCCGGGCCTGGACCGAGACCGAGCGGAACGTAGCGTTCCTGCTCAGCGGGGAATTGCGGCGGCGCGAAGCGCCTCGTTGAGGGGTGGCGGTCGGGCGACGGGCGGGACTACCGGACCGCGCCCCGTGATCCTGTTGTCGTACCGCGCGCGGTAGGCTGGCCGATCGTTGTACCGCACCGGTGGGCCGAACTTCGTTCACCAATGTCCGGAACGCGCGCCCGTTTTGGGGTGGGTGTGGTACGGCGGAACCGGAGGACGCGCAACGTGGCGCAGTCCACAGCGGGCTGTCGCGGATCTTGCTGTCGCGACGGCACGACGACCGGGACAATGCCACTGAATGGCTTTGTCGCCTTTTCCGGCGGGTCGTTCGTGCCGCTGGGCACGGACGCTCGTTCTTCACTGCGGGCGGTCGGTGCGCCGTTCCGGGTGAGCTGGTCGTAGGAGCACTAACCGATGGGCGAGGGGTACGCATGACCGACACCGGCCAGGTCCCGGGCGAGGGGCAGCCGGAGAGCGCAGGCATGGTGGAGCAGCCGGGCGTTCCCGCGCACGGTGCGTACACCTACCTCTCCGAGGCTCCCGCCGAGGACGAAGACCTGCTGCTGCCGGGTGCCCAGGGCGCGTGGGGCAACGAGGTGCCGCCACCCGCTCCGGAACCGGTGGTGGAAGCCGTCCACGAGCCGGGCCCGCACGAGACGGCCGGCCGTGACAGCGGCTCGGTCGACCTCAGCGGTGTCCGCCTGCCCAACCCGGGCCCGGCCTCGGTGCCGCCGTCGCCCATCCTCTCGGCGCCGCACGACCCGGCCACCGCCCCGCAGCCGCCGCGCCGCCCGCTGCACCTCGGCCCGCCGATCCCCGACGCCTCCGCCAGCCCGGTCCGCTCCCTCGCCGACCGCGGCCCCGCGGGAGCGCCGGTGCGGCAGCCCGGACCGGCGGCGACCGGCCCCGAATACCTCGACGCCCAGTCGCAGGCGGCTCCGCAGAGCGCGGCCCCCTGGGGCCCGGCACAGGCCGCCACCCAGGCCCCGGCTGCCGAAACGGTTGACCCGTCCGGCGCGGCCCAGGCGGCGGTGGCCCGCCTCACCAGCCAGGCGTCGTCCCCGACCGACACCGGCCACGTGCAGGTCGTCCACGGCCATGACGGGGTCCAGCCGGTCCACGCGCACGACGGGGTGTACACGGCACCGGTGACCCCGGGCGCCGGGGCGGACGTGGCCCCCGCCGACGGCGGGACCGCCGCCGACGCGGCGCCCACGGCCGCACCGGCCGCTGACGGAGCGCCAGGGCCGGCGCACGGACAGGACGGGGCCGACCAGGTGCCTGCGACGCCGGAGGCCTCCGGGCCGGACCCGGCGGCCCAGAACGTTCCGGCCGAGCCGGCGGCTCAGGCAGTGGCCGGGGACGCGGATCCGGCCGCCGGCGCGTCGGCCGAGGCGGCGGCTCAGCCAGTGGCTGGGGATGCGGCTCAGGCAGTGGCCGAGGTGGCGGCTCAGGCAGTGGCCGGCGACGCGGCTCAGCCAGTGGCCGGGGATGCGGCTCAGCCGACGGCGCCGGCGCAGTCGGCCGACGGCGTGCAGCCGGGTGAGACCGCGCAGCCCGCCGATGCCGGGCAGCCCATGACGACTGCGCAGGCCGCGGACGCCGAACAGCTCCCCGGCGCCGGGGACGTCGTCGCTGCGGACCAGGTCACCGCGCAGTCCGCCGAGGTCGCGCACCCCGCCGATCCCGCCCAGGCTGCCGTTGCCGGGGATGCGGCTGGCGCGGTGCAGTCCGCTGAGCCCGCGCAGGTTATGGACGCGGTGCAGTCCGCTGAGCCTGCGCAGGTTGCCGATGTGGTGCAGGCTGCCGATGGTGCGCCGATTGCCGAGGCTCCGCAGGCTGTCGTCGCTGGGGATGCGGCTGGCGCGGTGCAGTCCGCTGAGCCCGCGCAGGTTATGGACGCGGTGCAGTCCGCTGATCCTGCACAGGTTGCCGATGCGGTGCAGGCTGCCGATGGTGCGCCGATTGCCCCCGAGGTTCCTCAGGCTGTCGTCGCTGGGGATGCCGCTGGTGCGGTGCAGCCCGCTGCCCCTGCGCAGCCGGCCGCCCCCGCGCAGCCGCCCGGCGCCGAGCAGGCTGCCGATGAGCCGCAGAGTGCCGAAGCGCAGCAGGTTGCCACCGCGGACCCTGCCGCCCCCGCACAGCCTCACCTTCCCACCGATGCCCAGGCGTCCGCCGAAGCCCAGGCCGCCGTCTCTCCCCAGGGTGCGGTGGAGTCCGCCGAAGCGGTTCCCGCTCATGGGGCGAGCGAAGCCACCGAGGCGATCGCCGCCCAGAACGCAGCCCCGGTTCCCGACGCGGCCACCTCCCAGGTAGCGGTCGACGGCGCCGACCCGGCACCCGCCCAGGCCGCCGAGCCCACCGTCGCCCCCCGTCCGCCGGCCGCCCCGGCCGCGCAGCCGACCGCACCCCAGACGCCGCAGCCCGCCGCCCCGGTCGCGGAGGCACCGCATGCCGACGGCGCCCAGGCGCCGGAGTCGGCCGTCCCGGCCGCCGCGGAGGCACCCCAAGCCGACCCGTCGCAGACGGCCCCGGCGCAGCCCGCCGTACCCGTAGCCGCCGGGCAGGACGCCGTAGCCGTACCCGTAGCCGCCGCCGGGCAGGACGCCGTGTCCGCCCCGCCCGCCGGTGACGGCGTCGCCGAGGTCGTGGAGGTGGCCGAGCCGGTCGTGCTCCAGGGCCCGCAGCTCGCCGAGAGCGTCCCGCACGCCACCGACGTCCTGGCCGGGCAGGCCGTTCCGCAGTCGGACGCGGTGTCGGATGCAGCTGTGCCTGACGTTCCGGCCGGGCAGGCCGTTCCGCAGTCGGACGCGGTGTTGGACGCCGCTGTGCCTGACGTCCCGGCTGCGCAGGCCGTTCCGCAGTCGGACGCGGTGTCGGATGCCGCCGTACCCGACGTCCCGCATCCGCAGGGCCCCGTGCAGTACCCGGAGCAGCCGCTGCCCTCCGGGCTCCCCGTGGGGGCGGACCCGCGCCCGCTCGGGGAGTTCGTGCCGGTGGAGGGCCAGGTGCCCACCGCCCCGCACCTGGCGCCCACCCCGCCGCACCCCCTCGTCGTGCCCGCACCCCGCGAGGGCGAGCCGGCCGGGGCGCCCGCCCTGGATGTCGTCCAGCACGCGGACGACCTGCGGACCACGGCCGCGGACCAGGAGGAGAGCACGGCCGCGGTGGCGGAAGGACGACAGTCCACCGGCCCCGCCGCGCCGGGCTACGCCGACGCCGAGCGCGAGGCAGTCCTGAAGGTGATGCGCGAACGCCGCGACATCCGCAACGGCTTCCGCAGCGACCCCATCCCGCACGAGGTGCTGCTCAGAGTCCTGGAGGCCGCGCACACCGCGCCGTCCGTGGGCCACTCGCAGCCCTGGGACTTCGTCGTCATCCGGTCCGCCGAGACCCGGCGGACGATGCACGAACTGGCGATGCGGCAGCGCGAGGCGTACGCCAAGTCGCTGCCGAAGGGCCGGGCCAAGCAGTTCAAGGAACTGAAGATCGAGGCCATCCTCGACACCCCGGTCAACATCGTCGTCACCGCCGACCCCACCCGCGGCGGCCGGCACACGCTCGGCCGTCACACCCAGCCGCAGATGGCGCCCTACTCCTCGGCGCTCGCGGTGGAGAACCTCTGGCTCGCCGCCCGCGCCGAAGGCCTCGGCGTCGGCTGGGTCAGCTTCTTCGACGAGCGGGAGATGGTCCGCGCGCTCGGCCTGCCCGAGCACCTGGAGGTCGTCGCCTACCTGTGTGTCGGGTACGTCGACGAGTTCCCGGACGAGCCCGAGCTGATGCAGGCCGGCTGGTCCAAGCGACGCCCCCTGTCCTGGGTGGTGCACGAGGAGACGTACGGCCGCCGCGCCCTGCCCGGAGAGGAACCCCACGACCTGCTTGCCGAGACCGTCGCACAGATCCGCCCGCTCGACGCCAAGGCGCTCGGCGAGGCGTGGGAGCGCCAGAAGCGCATGACCAAGCCGGCCGGCGCGCTCGGCATGCTGGAGATCATCTCCGCACAGCTGTGCGGGCTGTCCCGGCAGTGCCCGCCGCCGATCCCGGAGCCCGCCGCCGTCGCCATCTTCGCCGGCGACCACGGCGTGCACGCCCAGGGCGTCACCCCCTGGCCGCAGGAGGTCACCGCCCAGATGGTGGCCAACTTCCTCGGCGGGGGCGCCGTCTGCAACGCCTTCGCCAGTCAGGTCGGCGCCGAGGTGTGCGTCGTGGACGTGGGCGTGGCCGCCGACCTGCCGGCCACCCCGGGCCTGCTGCCCCGCAAGATCCGCGGCGGCACGTCCGACATGACCACCGGCCCCGCGATGACCCGCGAGGAGGCCAAGGCGGCCATCGAGGTGGGCATCGAGACCGCCCGCGACCTGGTGGCGGCCGGCAACAAGGCGCTGCTCACCGGTGAGATGGGCATCGCCAACACCACCGCGTCCGCCGCGCTGATCTCCGTGTTCACCGGCACCGACCCGGCCGAGGTGACCGGGCGCGGAACGGGCATCAACGACGAGACGCTCGCCCGCAAGACGGAGGTCGTCCGCCGTGCCCTGGAGCTCCACCAGCCGGACCCGGCCGACCCGATCGGCGTCCTCGCGGCGATCGGCGGCTTCGAGCACGCGGCCATGGTGGGCCTGCTGCTCGGCGGTGCCTCGCTGCGTACGCCGGTGATCCTGGACGGCGTCAGCGCCGGCGCGGCGGCCCTCGTGGCCCGCGCCATCGCCCCGGAGGTCCTCGCGGCCTGCATCGCCGGCCACCGCAGCGCCGAGCCGGGCCACGTGGCGGCCCTGAACAAGCTGGGCCTGCGCCCCCTGGTCGACCTGGACCTGCGCCTCGGCGAGGGCACCGGCGCCCTGCTCGCCCTGCCGCTGGTGCAGAGCACGGCGCGGGCCATGCACGAGGTGGCCACGTTCGATTCGGCGGGAGTCACGGAGAAGTAGGCCCCGCGGCACGGGTGGTCCGGTGTTCAGCTGCCGGACCACCCGTGTCCCATGCCCCGCCCACCGCTTAAAATCTGCACGTCAGGGCCGCTCCGAAGGTGCAGCGCGCCCATCGCACAGCTGCACGAGGAGCCGTCCCTCATGGCCGAACACCCCGCTTACCCCGTAGGCCTCCGCCTCTCCGGCCGTCGCGTGGTCGTCCTCGGCGGCGGCCAGGTCGCCCAGCGCCGCCTCCCGGCGCTCATCGCGGCCGGCGCGGACATCGTCCTCGTCTCCCCGGAGGCGACTGCCTCGGTCGAGGCCATGGCGGACGCGGGCGAGATCACCTGGGTGCGGCGCGGGTACGAGGACGGCGACCTCGCCGCGGCCTGGTACGCCCTCATCGCCACCAGCGACCCCGCGGCGAACACGGCCGCCTCCGCCGAGGCGGAGCGCCACCGCGTCTGGTGCGTCCGCTCCGACGACGCCGACCAGGCGACGGCGTGGACCCCGGCGACCGGCCACAGCGAGGGCGTCACCGTCGCCGTACTCACCACGCACGCGCGGGGCCGCGACCCCCGGCACACCGCGGCCATCCGGGACGCGGTCGTCGAGGGCCTGCGCGACGGCACCCTCGTCGCCCCGCACCACCGTACCCGCACCCCGGGCGTGGCCCTGGTCGGCGGCGGTCCGGGCGACCCCGACCTGATCACGGTCCGCGGCCGGCGCCTCCTCGCCGAGGCGGACGTCGTCATCGCCGACCGGCTCGGCCCGCGCGACCTGCTCGCCGAACTCCCCCCGCACGTCGAGGTGATCGACGCGGCGAAGATCCCGTACGGCCGGTACATGGCCCAGGAGGCCATCAACAACGCGCTCGTCGAGCACGCCAAGCAGGGCAAGGCGGTCGTCCGGCTCAAGGGCGGCGACCCGTTCGTCTTCGGCCGGGGCATGGAGGAGGTCCAGGCGCTCGCCGAGGCCGGCATCCCGTGCACGGTCGTCCCCGGCATCTCCAGCTCGATCTCGGTGCCGGGCGCGGCCGGCATCCCGGTCACGCACCGGGGGGTCGCCCATGAGTTCACGGTGGTCAGCGGCCATGTGGCGCCGGACGACGAGCGCTCCCTGGTCGACTGGCCCTCGCTGGCCAAGCTCACCGGCACCCTGGTGGTCCTGATGGGCGTCGACAAGATCGGGAAGATCGCCGAGACGCTCGTCGCGCACGGCAGGTCGCCCGGGACGCCGGTGGCCCTGGTGCAGGAGGGGACGACGGCCGCGCAGCGGCGCGTGGACGCCACCCTCGCCACGGTCGCCGAGACGGTCCGCGCCGAGGACGTGAAGCCCCCGGCGGTCATCGTGATCGGCGAGGTGGTGCGGGTCGGTCCCGCGCCTTCGGCGTGACATTGGCCTGATCACGCGTAACCCGGGGTAACCCATCCTTCCCAGCCGTTGGCACCACACCCAGGACAAGGCAGTATCACCCTGTGGCCGATCTCATCACCGTCGAGGATCCCGACGACCCGCGCCTGAGCGACTACACGGGCCTGACCGACGTCGAGCTGCGCCGCAAGCGCGAGCCCGCCGAGGGCCTGTTCATCGCCGAGGGCGAGAAGGTCATCCGCAGGGCGAAGGAAGCCGGCTACGAGATGCGGTCGATGCTGCTCTCGGCCAAGTGGATCGACGTCATGCGCGACGTCATCGACGAACTCCCGGCTCCCGTCTACGCCGTCAGCCCCGAACTCGCCGAACGGGTCACCGGCTACCACGTGCACCGCGGCGCCCTCGCCTCCATGCAGCGCAAGCCGCTGCCGACGGCCGGCGAACTGCTGCGCTCCGCCCGCCGGGTGGTGGTCATGGAGTCGGTGAACGACCACACCAACATCGGCGCGATCTTCCGCTCGGCGGCGGCCCTCGGCATGGACGCGGTGCTGCTGTCGCCCGACTGCGCCGACCCGTTGTACCGGCGGAGCGTCAAGGTCTCCATGGGCGCCGTGTTCTCGGTGCCGTACGCCCGGCTGGAGACCTGGCCCAAGGGCCTGGACTCGGTCCGCGAGGCCGGTTTCACCCTGCTCGCGCTCACCCCGGACGAGAAGGCCCGCACCCTGGACGAGGCCGCCCCGCACAGGATGGACCGGGTGGCGCTCATGCTCGGCGCCGAGGGCGACGGGCTGTCCACGCAGGCGCTGGTCGCCGCCGACGAGTGGGTCCGCATCCCGATGTCCCACGGCGTCGACTCGCTCAACGTGGGCGCGGCAGCCGCGGTGGCCTTCTACGCGGTGGCCACGGGCCGGCCGGAGTCCTGACCCGGCGCACCCCCGCCCGCCGAACCCGTGCGGACGCGGCCCTCAGTTACCGGCGTCGCGGCTCACCGCCGACGTGTCCGGGTTCGGTACGAACGTCGCGTCGCCCAGCGGCGAGTGGCTCGGCTGGGTGTGCTGCTGCCGGGGGACGCCGTCGTCGCCGAGCCCGCGCGCCGGGCCCTGGCAGCCCTGGGCCACCGCGATGCCGAGCGCCACGAGCAGCGTCACCACCACGAAGACGAACAGCCGCTGCCGCAGCAGCCGCGGATTGGCCGGCCGCCGTAGGCTCCCCGCCGGGCGCTGCCCCGGCCGGCCGGAACCACCGCGCTGAGCGGGCCGGCCGCCACCGGAGCGCGGGCCGCCGCCGCGCGGCACCGGGGTGGGGCGCGCCGCACCCGGCCGGGCGGTAAGCCCGGCACCGCGCGCACCGCTGCCCCCGCGCGAGGGCACCCCGCCGCGCGACGACGCTCCGCCACGGGACGGCACTTCGCCGCGCGCGGACACCCCGCCCCTGGAGGACACGGAGGGCGCACCGCCCCGGGCCGGAGTGCCGCCGCGCGGCAGCGGCGTACCGGGCGAGGCGCGCCGCTGGGTGCGCTGCTGCTCGGGGTAGGTGTCGGCGAGCCGTCCGGTGGGCCGGTCCGCCTCGGCGGCACGCGGCGAGGGCGGCCGTACGCCGTCCAGGCCCTGCGCCTCCCGGGCGGCGATCTCCTTCAGCCGCAGCGACAGCTGGAGCGTGCTGGGCCGCTCGTCGGGGTCCTTCGCCAGGCAGGCCCGGATCAGCGGGGCCAGCGCGTCCGGCACGCCGTACAGTTGCGGCTCCTCGTGCACCACCCGGTACAGCATCACCTCGGAACTGCCGTGCCCGAAGGGCGAGTCGCCGGTCGACGCGTACGCCAGGGTCGCGCCCAGCGAGAACACGTCGGTGGCCGGCGTGACCGCCGCGCCGCGCACCTGCTCCGGGGCCAGGAAGCCGGGGGAGCCGACGGCGGTGCCGACGTGGGTGAGCGTGGAGGCGCCGGTGGCCCAGGCGATGCCGAAGTCGATGATCCGCGGCCCCTTCGGGGACAGCAGGATGTTGGAGGGCTTCAGGTCCCGGTGGACGACCCCGGCCTCGTGCACGGCGACCAGCCCCTCGGACAGGGCCGCGCCGATCGCCGCCGTGTCCGCCGCGCCGAGAGCGCCCTCCTCGGCGATCTTGTCGTGCAGCGACGGGCCCGGTACGTACTGGGTGGCGAACCAGGGCCGCTCGGCCTCCAGGTCCGCGGCGACCAGCCGGGCCGTGCACCCGCCCCGGATCCGCCGGGCCGCCGACACCTCGCGCGCGAACCGCGACCGGAACTCCTGGTCCTCCGCCAGATCGGGCCGGATCACCTTCAGGGCGACCCGCTGCCCCTTCTTGTCGGAGCCGAGATAGACCACGCCCATCCCGCCCGCGCCGAGCCGTCGGTGAAGCCTGAACGAGCCGACGACGCGCGGGTCCTCGCGCCTCAGGCGCATCATCGCCATGTTCATCCCCGCTGCCCGGTCCCTGTGACGTGGCACAGCTTACGTTTCCACGGCCGCCTGCGCGCAGAGGCCGCGCCCTCTGGGCCGGATGGATTGTGTCGGCCGTCCGGGGGAGGTGAAACGCGGTCAGGAGGCACCGGCCCACGGCGACTTCCCGCCACCGGTGGCCTCAACCGATCGGTGTCGCAGGGAGGTTGACGCCCTGCTGAGCGGCGGTGCAGGGGTCCGTACGCCCACCGGCCCACGGTCGGCGGCGACCCGCGGTCATGCCCGCACCCCGGACGCCGGTCCACCCCCGGCACTCCCTCCGACCCGGACGGGAGTGATCGAAGTCACGCAACTCATCCCATAGGGCGCGTCGGAAATATAGGGACAGAGTGGGCTACCCCTCAGGGAAGACCCCGAGACACCGGGCCGCGTCTCCACCCAGGGGAGTACGTCGCAGGTCATGGCTCATCCTCATGGAGGCCCGGCAATCGGTACGCGGGCATGACGCCCGGTGGGCGCCGCGCGCCTAGATTTGAGGTCAAGCGGCGGGTGTAGCACTCGTCCCCCGAGGTCAGACGCCCGCCGCTGCCGACGACAACCAAACGGTCAGGAGAGGGACCATGGCCCACACGGCACCGCGACGCTCGTCGTTCGCCCCCCGCCGGACGGGCCGCCGCCACCCCCTGGTGGCGACGCTCATGGCCCTTCCCCTGGCGGCCCTGCTCCTGCTCGTCTTCGACGGCTGGGAGACGGTGGCCACACAGGCGTCGTCCGTGGGTGCGATGCTGGGGCGCTGAGAGGCGACCCCAGGCCCGGAAGAGCGGTCCGGGCGGGGACATCGATCCATGAAACCCCGTGGGGACGGGGGTACGGCGGACGGCACACATGCCGGCGCAGCTGGGGAGCTGCGCCGGCATGGGCCGTTTTCCCGGCGTCGGCGGGCCTTGCGGTTCGTACACCGGCCGCGGGCGCGCGGGGGCGTCCGACGGAGTTCGCCGCACCCTCGCCGCCCCGCCCCCGGTACCCTCGCCCCAGCACCCCACCCCGTCCGAGGCCCCCTTGACCGCAGACACCGACACCGGCGCCGCCACCCCCGCCCTCATATCCGCGCTGGCCGACCGGGCCAAGGCCGCCGCTCACCCCCGTACCCCCACCGCCCCCTGCTCCTGCCCCAGCACCCCCCTCGCCGACCGCCGGGACGCCACCGTCGTCCGCCACGACGCCACCGTCGCCAAGGCCCACGCCCCGGACACGGACCCCGCCGCCCTCACCCTCCGCGTCACCACGGCCGCCCGCCTCCCCGCCCTGCTCCTGCCGCCGCTCACCCCGGACACGGCCACCCTGCACGACCGCCTGGTCACCTACTGGCCCTACGGCGTCCCGGTGGACCCGGACGACCCGGACGCCGCTCCCTGGGAGGCTGCCGCCGCCCTCCTCGCCCGCCTGCACCGCACCCCCGTCCCCGCCGGCCTCCCCCCGATGCGCGGCCCCGCGAAGGCGGCCCGCGCGCTCGACCGCCTCCAGGCGACCCTGCGCACCACACCCGGCAGGGCCGCCCACACGGCCGCCCGTCCCGTCCTGGACGCCTGGGCGGCCCTGCCCGCCTGGGCCCGCGCGCAGGCGCCGATGCCCGGCCCGCCGGCCCTCTGCCACGGCGACCTGCACCTCGGCCAGCTCGTCCGGCACCCGGCACCGGACGGCCCGTGGAAGCTGATCGACGTGGACGACCTCGGTGCCGGCGTCCCGGCCTGGGACCTCGCCCGCCCCGCCGCCTGGTACGCCTGCGGACTCCTCCCGCCCGACGAGTGGACCCGTTTCCTGACCGCCTACCGACGGGCCGGCGGCCCGGCCGTGCCCGCGGACGGCGATCCCTGGACCGCCCTGGACGTCCCGGCCCGCGCGCTGACCGTGCAGACGGCCGCCCGCGCGGTCACCAAGGCGCTCGCCGCCGACCGCCCGCTGGACGAGGTGGAACAGGCATTGGTGGACGCGTGCGCGCGCATGCCGTCCGTCCCCGCCGGCCTCCCGCGTCCCCCTCGGCCCGCGCCCGGATTCCCGGACTAGGCTGCAACCGCCCGGGGCCGGACGGAGTCTGTCCTGGGGAAACACGAAGCAGGACCGACCGGCGAGGAGTTGAGCCGACCATGCAGTGTCCGAAGTGCCATGCGCCGATGCACACCTACAACCGCAACGGCGTCCAGATCGAGCAGTGCAGCGGCTGCCGCGGCATATTCCTCGACTACGGCGAGCTGGAGGCGCTGACCCGCCTGGAGGCCCAGTGGTCGCAGCCGGCCCCGCCGCCCCCGCCCGCTCCGCAGGCCTACCCGGCGGCTCCGCCCGCGCCCGCCTGGGGCGCCCCGCACGGCGGCCACGGCGGTCACGGTCACTACGGCCACCAGCGCCACAAGAGCTTCGGCCACATGCTCTTCTCCAGCTGATCCCCGAGCTGATCCCCGGCTGAGCACACACAGAAGCCCCCGGCCGTACGAGACGGCCGGGGGCTTCTTGCTGTGTGGACGATACTGGGATTGAACCAGTGACCTCTTCCGTGTCAGGGAAGCGCTCTCCCGCTGAGCTAATCGTCCGCGGGCTGTGACCCACGAGTCACAGGCAGTGCGCGATACTGGGATTGAACCAGTGACCTCTTCCGTGTCAGGGAAGCGCTCTCCCGCTGAGCTAATCGCGCGGATGGGATCTTCGAGAAGACCCAGGATCCGAAGATCCAGTGGACGATACTGGGATTGAACCAGTGACCTCTTCCGTGTCAGGGAAGCGCTCTCCCGCTGAGCTAATCGTCCTTGGAGGTGGAGACGGGATTTGAACCCGTGTAGACGGCTTTGCAGGCCGTTGCCTCGCCTCTCGGCCACTCCACCAGGAGTGTAAGGGGATCGGGACGACCCCTTCTCCTTCGAGCGGACGACGAGGCTCGAACTCGCGACCTCAACCTTGGCAAGGTTGCGCTCTACCAACTGAGCTACGTCCGCTTGTCGTTTCGGTCCGCTTCCGCGTCCCGGCGACGTGTTGAACTCTAGCGGATTCCCGGGCCAGCACAAAAACGCGTTTGCGCAGCGTGCTGCGGTGCACTCGACGGACCCCGTGGTCAGGGCCCCCTCCGGGACATCCCGGAGCCACCTCCCGGACACCCGCCCTAGACTCGACCACGTGCTCCACCACCCATCCGGACTCCCCGCGCTGGCCCGTTTCGGCGACCGCGTCGCCACCGGCCTCCTCGACGTCACCAGCGATCCGGCCGCCCTGGACTCCACCGGTTTCTGGGCCGTCTGCGCGGACTTCGAGGGCCGCTTGACCTGCGCGCGCTTCGCGGACGTACGCGAGGAGCCGGTGCCCGCGCCGGTGCCCGGCCGGTGGCGGGGCCCGCGGCCGGGGGACTGGACCTCCTCCCTGGACCGCGCCGCGTACACGGCGGCCGTCCACCGCATCCGCGAGCACATCGCGGCCGGCGAGGTCTACCAGGCCAATCTCTGCCGCGTGCTCAGCGCGCCGGTCGACCCCGGCGCCGACGTGGACGCCCTGACCGCCCTGCTGGCCCGCGGCAACCCGGCGCCGTACGCGGGGACGATCCGGCTGCCGGAGCACGGCGTGGAGATCGCCACCGCCTCGCCCGAGCTGTTCCTGCGCCGGGACGGCCGCACCGTCGAGTCGGGACCGATCAAGGGCACCGGGCGCACCGAGGCGGACCTCCTGGAGAAGGACTACGCCGAGAACGTGATGATCGTGGACCTGGTCCGCAACGACATCGGCCGCGTCTGCGCGACCGGCAGCGTGACCGTCCCCGACCTGTGCGCCGTCGAGAAGCACCCGGGGCTCGTCCACCTCGTCTCGACGGTCCGCGGCGAGCTGCGGGCGGACGCCGGCTGGCCGGAGCTGCTGGCCGCGGCCTTCCCGCCCGGCTCGGTCACCGGCGCCCCCAAGGCGAGCGCCCTGACGATCATCGAGGCGCTGGAGACGGCGCCGCGCGGCCCGTACTGCGGCGGCATCGGCTGGGTGGACGCCGACCGGGGCACCGCCGAGCTGGCCGTGGGCATCCGCACCTTCTGGATCGACCGCGCCGCGGGCGCCCTGCGCTTCGGCACCGGAGCCGGCATCACCTGGGGATCCGACCCGGAGGGGGAGTGGCGCGAGACCGAGCTGAAGGCGTCTCGGCTGCTCGCGGTAGCGTCGGGTGTGTACGACGAGACCGAGGGGGCGCTCCTATGAGGATCTGGCTGGACGGCGAGCTGCGGGACCTGGAATCCGCCAGGATCTCCGTCCTCGACCACGGGCTGACCGTCGGTGACGGCGTCTTCGAGACCGTCAAGGCGGTCCACGGCACGCCCTTCGCGCTCACCCGGCACCTGGACCGGCTGACCCGCTCGGCCCGCGGCCTCGGCCTGCCCGACCCCGACCACGACGAGGTGCGCCGCGCCTGTGCGGCCGTCCTGGAGGCCGACCCGGTGCCGCTGGGCCGGCTGCGGATCACCTACACCGGAGGCCACGGCCCGCTCGGCTCCGACCGCGGCGACCAGGGCCCGACGCTGGTGGTCGCCCTCGGCGAGACGAGCCGCCGCCCCGACTCCACGGCGGCGATCACCGTCCCGTGGACCCGCAACGAACACGGCGCCCTCGCCGGCGTGAAGAGCACCTCGTACGCGGAGAACGTCGTCGCCCTGGCCCGCGCCCACCAACACGGCGCCTCCGAGGCGCTGTTCGGCAACACGGTCGGACAGCTCTGCGAGGGCACGGGGTCCAACGTCTTCGTCGTCCTGGACGGCGAGATCCACACCCCGCCGGTCACCTCGGGCTGTCTGCCCGGCATCACCCGGGCCCTGGTCGTCGAGTGGGTCGGCGCCAAGGAGACCGACCTGCCGCTGGACGTCCTCCGGCGGGCCGACGAGGTCTTCCTGACCTCCACCCTGCGGGACGTACAGGCCCTGCACCAGATCGACGACCGCCAACTGCCCGGCACGCAGGGCCCGGTGACCGCCGAGGCCATGCGGATCTTCGACGACCGGGCCGGGCGGGACCTGGAACCCTGAGCCGGAAAACGGGCTGACACCGGGCGGTCGTCGTGGGTAGAACACCTGTGATGACCACGACCCTGCGGCCGGCCGAGCCGCTCCAGCAGCACCCCGACGGATCCCGTTCCCGCCGCTACGCGGTGTGCGTGAACAGCCGTCCCGTCGGCGAGATCCACCTCGGCACCTCGCCGTCCCTCGGCGCCTCGGTGGCCCGTGTCATCGACCTGCGGATCGCCGAGCCCGACCGGCGGCGCGGCCGGGGCACCGTGGCCGCGCTCGCCGCGGAGGAGATCGCCCGGGGCTGGGGCTGCGTACAGATGGAGGCGGTGGTGCCCGCCACGGCGGACGCCGCGCTGCGCCTGTTCGGTGCCCTCGGCTACACGGTGCGCAACCGCGGCATGGAAAAGCGCCTCGGCGCCACTCCGCCCGCGCTGCCGCCGGGCAGCCGCGCGCGCCCGATGACCGAGGCCGAGTTCGCCGCCTGGCAGGAGGCGGAGAGCGAGCGGTACGCGCGCGGGTGGATCGCGCGGGGCGTCCCCGAGGCCGCGGCCCGCGCCAAGGCCCGCGACGACCACGCGCGGCTGCTGCCGCACGGGCTCGCGACCGAGGGCGTGCTCTTCAGCGTGCTGGAGCACGAGGGCGCCCGGGTGGGCACCCTCTGGCTGGCGCTGGAGGACGCCAAGGCGTTCGTCTTCGACGTGGAGACCGGCGCCGCCCACCGCGGGCTGGGCCACGGCCGTACGCTCATGCTGCTGGCGGAACGCCAGGCGATCGAGGCCGGCCGGACGGTCCTCGGCCTCAACGTGTTCGCGGGCAACACCCCGGCCGAGCGGCTCTACGCGTCACTCGGCTACGAGACGGTGACCCATTCCCTGAGCAAGCCCCTGCTGTAGGACCGCGCGGGCCCGTGCCACGTGCCGTGGAACGACGGCGCCCGCGCCGCCGAGACCCGCAGCCGCTCCGGACCCTCGCCCCGCCCCCGGTCAGGCCTCCCGGTCGGCCAGCAGCCGGTCCGCGATCTCCTCGACGCGCTCGCGCAGGCCCTCCTGGCTCTTGCCGCCGTCGAGGCGCTCGCCGCCGATGACGTACGTCGGGGTGCCCGTGACGCCGATCGCCTTGCCCTCGGCCTGGTCGGCGTCGACGGCCAGGATGTGCCGGCCGTCGATCAACGCGGTGTCGAACTCCTCGGCGTCCAGGCCGAGTTCCCGCGCCACCTCGACCAGGAGCGGTTCTCCCTGACGGTCCAGCTCCGCCACCCGCTCCAGCACGGCCTCCACGTACGGCCAGCCCTTGCCCTGCTCCAGCGCCTCCTCGGCGGCCTGCGCCGCGGCGAAGGCGTGCTTGTGCTTCTCCAGCGGGAAGTGCCGCAGCCGCAGCTCAAGCCGGTCGCCGTAGCGGGCGCGCAGGGTGCGGACGTCGTCCAGGGCGGTGCGGCAGTCGGGGCACTGCAATTCGCACCAGACGTCGAGGACGAGGGCTTCGGCGGGTGCGGGGGAGGAGTCGCTCATGCCCACCAGTCTTCCAGGCCGGGACCGGGCGACCCAATCGGGACCTGGGCCGGCCCCGTGGGGGAGGGGACCGGCACCCCGGGCATCGGACCCGGACCGGCACTCCAGTAGGAGGCGACCCGGAGATGTCCCTGATGTCCGGCCGGGGCATGGCATAGCGGGGACCGGGCGGTGCACGATGGAAGCGACGAACGAGCCCGCCAGGAGGACGGATGATTGCCGAGACAGTCTGCTCCGCCGTGTCGGCGGCGGGCCTGGGTATCGCGGTGGTCACCGCCTACCGCAAGCGTTTCCTGACGGCGGCCCGCCTCGCGGCCTACTCGCTGGTGCCGGTCGGCCTGGTCATGACCGGGGTCGTCGGATGGCTCGCCGACACCGCCCTGAGCCCCACCGCCTGGGCGGGCTTCGGAGTGCTGGGCGCGGCCTGGCTGCTGTTCGCCGGCACGCGCGCCGTGGAGCGGCGGCGCGGAGGTGCCGGGCGCAAGGCGACCGGGCGGGCCGAGCGGGACGCGGTGGCGCCCGCGGCCTCGGCGCCGTCCCTGGGCGAGGCGCCCCGGACCTCCGCGCGCCCCACGGCCGGACCGGGAACCGGCGCGCCCCGGGCCAGCGGCTCGGCCGAGGACTTCAGCGACATCGAGGCCATCTTGAAGAAGCACGGCATATGACAGTCACATGACTCGCTGAAACGACACAGTAGGGTCCCCGGACGTCCCGAATCGTTCACGAGCCGAACGAGACCTCGCGCATTCGGCGAAGTCCCGCAAGATCCCTGAGCGTTGATCGCGGACGGCCCCTCGGGTGCGCCATCATCGGCCGCGAGATGCTGGACACGCAACAGAGCGAGGCCGCGCCGCCGAAGGACGAGCCGCGCGGATGCCTCTTCGCCCTTTCCCAGCCACCGCTGATGATCTTCCTTGCGGTGATCGGGTGTCTGCTGCTCATGGCTGCGCTGCACGACCTGCTGCTGCTGTGAGCCGTACACGTCCGTCCCGGCGCCACCCGCCGGGACCGACGTCGCACCGGGGCGGGCGGAGGACTCCTCGGCCCGCCGCCTTCTCAGCCCGCCGCCTCCTTGCGCCGGGCCCGGTAGGCGGCGACGTGCAGCCGGTTGCCGCAGGTGCGGCTGTCGCAGTAGCGGCGCGAGCGGTTGCGGGACAGATCCACGAAGGCGCGCCGGCAGTCCGGCGCCTCGCAGCGCCGCAGCCGTTCCTGCTCGCCGGCCACCACGAAGAAGGCGAGTGCCATGCCGCAGTCCGCGGCGAGATGGTCGGCCACGGAGGCGCCCGGTGCGAAGTAGTGCACATGCCAGTCGTAGCCGTCATGGTCGGTCAGCCGGGGCGTGGTGCCCGCCGCGGCGACCAGTTCGTTGATCATCATGGCGGCGGACCGGGGGTCCGGGGCCGCGAAGATCGCCGCGAACCGCGCCCGGACCCTGCGCACCGCGGAGAGGTCGAACTCCGAGAGCACACCGACATCGCTCATCTTGTGGTTTCGTACGAAATCCGTGAGAGCCGGAACATCGGGCAGTCCGTCCGCCGCCGCGTCGTCCTCCGGCGCGGTGTTCACCAGATCCACCACGGTGTCGAGGGCGCACCGGGTGTCGTGGGTGATCAGCACGTTTCGCTCCCTGGCCTGGGGGGTCGGGCGGACGCCCGCCGATGCTGGCCGATGGTAGCGACAACCGAGCCCCCCGCACCCGTGTGTTCCCGACCTCTCGTCCGCCGATAGGACGCCACCGATCCCCAAGGGGTTCCCGGGCCGGGCCGCCGGGACGCAGCGCGGCCGGACGCACACGGAGCGCAGTCGGCCGCGCACAGGCCGACGCCGCCTCCGTGACGCTCACGGTGACGGCGTCGGCCTGTGCCGTATGCGGTTGTCTTGGCCCGAGCCGTCTCCCCGAGTGGACGGCGCCGGGCTGCTCGGAAGGGCCGCGGCCTAGCTCTCCGCCAGGATGTGCGAGAGCTCCTGATCCAGGTCGAAGTGCCGGTGTTCCGTGCCGGGCGGCACGGCGGCGTCGGTTCGCTTGAGGAAGGACTCCAGGGCCCGCGCCGGGGCCTCGAGCAGCGCCTCCCCCTCCGGGGAGCTGAGGGCGATGCACACGACGCCCTGACCATGGCTGCGGGATGGCCAGACGCGGACGTCGCCGGTGCCGGTGGGCCGATGAAGCCCCTCGGCGAGGAGGTCGCGGGCGAACACCCACTCGACGGTCTCCTCGGCTCCGGTGTGGAAGGTGGCGTGCACGGCGTAGGGGTCGGCCGTGTCGTACCGCAGGCCTGCGGGGACAGGCAGGGAGGACTCGCTCGACACAACGAGGCGCAGGTGCAGCTCGCAGCTGACCGTGGTGTTCATAAGCGCCAGGGCCTTTCGCTCAGTGTGCGCTCGGGGATTCGCACGTCGGCGAAATCGACATGCCACCTACGGTGCCGTTGTAAACCCCTCTGAGGGTTTTGCGTGTGTTTACGTAACTCTTCCGGCCGAGAACTCGTACCAGACCTACGACCATTCCGGTGACCGGATTCACTCGGGTAGGGTTTGTCTGTATGAATACGGGGAGTGACGATCCGGGCGAGGTCGCCGTGGCAGCGGACAGCGCGAGGACGGACCGGCCCGAGGCCGGGCAGGAGACCGGGCGCGAGGCCGAGCGCGGGCTCGGCTCCCGGGCGCCGGAATTCGTCAAGGCCCGCCGGCTCCTGCACCTCAGCTGGCAGGTCGGGGTCTTCGTGGTCGGCCTCGCGGTGGTCGGCGCGGGGATCGTCATGCTCCCGCTGCCCGGGCCCGGCTGGGTGGTGATCTTCGGAGGCATGGCCATCTGGGCGACCGAGTTCGTCTGGGCCCAGCTCGTGCTCCGCTGGACCAAGCGCAAGGTCACCGAGGCGGCCCACCGGGCCCTCGACCCCAAGGTGCGCCGCCGCAACATCACACTGACCGTGATCGGGCTGGTGATCATCGGCGTGCTCGCCGGGATCTACCTGTGGAAATTCGGCCTCGTCATGCCGTGGAAGATCAAGGACCAGTGAAACGGCTCCGGAGGCGGACGGCCCCCGCCGCCCGGCCCCCGGTCGGAAGCACCCCCTGACATGGGGTAATGTTCTTCCTGCGCCGGGGCGATTAGCTCAGTGGGAGAGCGCTTCGTTCACACCGAAGAGGTCACTGGTTCGAACCCAGTATCGCCCACCCGGACCGACGGCCCATCTGCGACCAGCAGGTGGGCCGTCGGCGTACGCGCGCCCTGTCGGCGGCGGGTGCGGGGCGGTTGGGCCCAGGACTCCGCCACCCGCGCGTTTTGCCGAAACGGCAACAACTTTCGTGCCCGCCGGGCCACCCACCGGATCATCGTGACGCGGGCCCCGACCGGCAGCCAGGCGCCGGTCGTCGGACACCGGCCCGCCCGCGCACACCGTCACGACCGGCGGCCCGCGCCCCGGGGACGAGGCCGCCCGACGCCGACGTCCGGCGGCTCCGTCGCCGACCGTACGTCCGGACCGAAGCCCGTCCCCGCCACCCGACCGCGCGTCCTGACCGCCTCCTCGGCTCCGCCGGCCTGCTTGGCCCCGCATCAGCACCTGTACCTGCACCAGGCCCACCACACCGGCACCACCAACACCTCAGCTCCGGTCCACCTAGGCACCCCACCACCAGGAGGCCCCATGCCACCCAGCACCCCCCACGCCGCCCCCACCGCCACCCACCACCTCCTCCCCACCCCCGCCGGCCGCACCCACGCCGTGCAGCAAGGCCACCAGGGCCCGCTCGTGCTGCTCCTGCACGGCTTCCCGGAGTCCTGGTACGCCTGGCGTCACCAGTTGCCGGTGCTCGCCGCCGCCGGTTACCGGGCGGTGGCGATCGACGTGCGTGGTTACGGCCGTTCGTCCAAGCCGGAGTCGGTGGACGCGTACCGGATGCTGGACCTGGTCGCGGACAACGTCGCGGTGGTGGAGGCGCTGGGCGAGCGGTCCGCGGTGGTCGTCGGACACGACTGGGGTGCGTCGATCGCCGCCGTATCGGCGCTGACCAGGCCGGACGTGTTCCGGGCCGTGGGCCTGCTGAGCGTGCCGTACACCCCGCCGGGTGGACCGCGGCCCAGCGAGGTCTTCGCGGCGATGGCGGGGGAGGGGCCCGGGAAGGGCACCGGGGACGGCACCGGAGACGGCGCCGGGGAGGAGTTCTACGTCTCGTACTTCCAGCGGCCGGGCCGCGCGGAGGCCGAGATCGAGCCCGATATGCGCGGGTGGCTCGCCGGCTTCTACGCGGCGGTGTCCGCCGACACCATGCCCGCGCCGGACGCCCCGGCCCCGTACTTCGTCAGCCCCGGCGGCACTCTGCGTGACCGTTTCCCCGCCGGTGTTCTGCCGTCCTGGCTGGGGGAGCGGGACCTCGACGTGTACGCCGGGGAGTTCGAGCGGACCGGAATGACCGGGGCCCTGAACCGGTACCGGAACATGGACCGGGACTGGGCGGACCTGGCCGATCGGGCGGGCGCCCCGATCGCACAGCCCTCGCTGTTCATCGGGGGCGAGCGGGACGCCTCCCTCGCCTGGCTGGCCGGCGCCCTGAATGCCTTCCCCGAGACCCTGCCGGGGCTGGTCGGCTCGCACATCCTGGACGGATGCGGGCACTTCGTCCAGCAGGAACGCCCCGACGGGACGAACCGAATCCTGCTCGACTGGCTCGCGTCCCTGCCGACCTGATCGGCTCCAACCTCGGGGGCTGTGGTCTGTGGTCTCTGGTCGGGGGGCTCTGGTCTGAGGGCGGCCTGCGGCCCCGCCTCGCGAGTGCGCAATCGGCCGGCCTGTCTCGGCCCCCACCTCGCGGATCCGCGGTCCGCCGATCTGATCGGTTCCGCGTTTCGTGGGTCTGTGGTCCGCCGGTGTGATCGGTTCCGTGTCCGGCGGGTCTGCGGTCTGCCGACGTGAAGGATTCCGTCCCCAGTGTCTGCGGCCTGCGGCCTGCGGCCTGCCGCCTGCCGCCTGCGGGCCTGATCGGCCCCAACCTGGCGGACCCATAGTCCGCCGACCTGTTCGGTTCGCGTTCGGCGGGTCTGCGATGGTGCCGGCCCGTGGCCTCCGCCTCGCAGCCAACCCCATCGGCCCCCCATCCCCGACCCCACCACCCCCGCCCGTCCCACCCCCTCGTTCGGCCTATCGGTCGCCCCCGCCCCCACCAGGGGGAACGGCCGGCAGGCCGAACCGTCGTCCCGGTCGGCCGGAAGAAAATCCAGTCGGAATCATTGACGCACCCCGGACCCCTCCGTGACTTGTGCCAGCAAGCGCTTACTTGAAACGATTCATGCCGGGCGCGGCAACGAGGCTGCGGGGAGGGCCCGACTGTGGGAACCAGGACTCTTGACAGGCGTACGATCCTGAAGGCGGCCGGGGCGTCGGCGGCCACGCTGGGGCTCGCCGCGACGACCGGGTGCGGAGGGGCAGCGGCTCCGGGGCGGGACGGTGACGATCCGTTACTCCTGGTGGGGTGCCGAGGAGCGGGCCAAGAAGATCAACCAGAGCATCGAGCTCTTCGAGGAGAAGTACCCGAAGATCAAGGTCAAGACGGACTTCCAGACGTACCAGTCCTTCTGGGAGGAAGTTCCAGACGCAGGCCGCCGGCGGAAATCCCCCGGACGTTTTCCAAAACGCCGTCACATTCCTTGGGAAGTACGACAAGCGAGGAATTCTCCTCGATCTCACGTCACAGGTGCAGGCCGGTAATCTGAGCCTGGATCACTTCCGCGAGGGCGCACGAAGGTCGGCGAGGTCGACGGCAAGCAACTCGGCGTTCCCGTCGGCTCCAACACCATGGCGCTCGTCATCGACACCGCTTCGCCGAGGCGATGACCCGGCACACCGGCGAGGCCGACGTCCACCACCTCGGGACATGGGCGGGCCTCGGCACCCGGCACGGCGTCCAGCACTACGCCGACAGCGCCGAACAGCAGCGCATCGCCAACACGACGTACCGGCGCTTCTCCTACTTCCTCACCGCGGACGAACGCGTCGGCGACCTCGTGCACGCCAACGTCGACTCCGACGAGACCTTCCTATTCCTCGACCCGCAGCGCAAGGTCCGCACCGACCCCTACACCCCCGACCGGCACGCCCTGTCCATCGGCTTCGGCACCGACTGGTGCGGCCTGGTGTCGGCCTGGCTGACGGAGTGGGAACGCAAGGGCCCCAAGTGGGAGAAGGCCAAGGCGCGCGTCCTGTCCACCATGGAGGGCATCGCCGCCCAGCCCAACGGCTTCGTGCAGGGCAGCGGCCTGTACGACCTCGACACCGGGACGTTCGCCGTCGCCGACGAGCCGGTGGTCTCCGTCTCCCACCTCTCGGCCGTCTTCGGGCTGAACGAGCTGTGCGCCGAGCTGATCCACCTCGTCGACATGCCGCGGTTCAAGGACGCCTACCTGGACTACTGTCGCTACTTCAACGCCACCAAGGCCGAACAGAGCGCGCGCTACGGCTCCGACTTCAAAAGCCTGCTGCTCTTCCAGGGGCACTCGCGCCTCGACGCCTACGCCGCCGTACAGACGGCGACGCGGCCCTCGCCAAGCGCGCCTGGGCCAAGTTCTACGGCTCCGACGGCTGCACCGAGTCCTCCCTCTGGAAGACCGGGAAGCTGACCGGACCGGCCACCCTGGTCGAGGGGAGCGAGGCGGCCTGGGTGTCCACCAACGACACCGCCCTCTACGGCCTCGCCGCCATCGAGAACCTGGCCCTGCTCGGCGACGAGATGCCGGCCTGACCGGGACTGGGGGAGCGCCGTCGCACGGGCGGCGGCGCTCGCGCCCCCAGTCTGACGCCGGCCACGGCCCGGCGCGTGAGTACCCGTACTCAGATGCCCGCACGTCTTCGCGCACACTCGACCCATGGACTGGAACCACTACCGCTTCCGCAGCGTGTGGCCCCTGCCCGCCCCGCCGGCCACCGTGTACGCGGCACTGGAGCGGGCCGAGGACTATCCCCGCTGGTGGCCACAGGTGCGGACGGTGACCCGGCTGGACGACGAAACCGGTGTGATCACCATCCGGTCCGCGCTGCCGTACGCCCTCACGTCCACCGTGCGGGCGACCCGCCGGGACCGGGCCGCCGGCGTCCTGGAGGTCACCCTGTCCGGCGACATCGACGGCTGGGCCCGCTGGACGGTCACCCCCGGCGGCCCCGGCACCCTCGCCCGGTACGACCAGGAGGTCCGCGTCCGCAAGCCCCTGCTCAGGCGGCTCGCCGTACCGGGACGGCCGCTCTTCCGCCTCAATCACCGGCTGATGATGCGGGCCGGACGGCGCGGACTGCTGCGCCGCCTGGAAGCGGTTTGAAGGAACCGCGCCGGGACCTGTATTGTTCAGTGCGTTCCCGGGCGATTAGCTCAGTGGGAGAGCGCTTCGTTCACACCGAAGAGGTCACTGGTTCGAACCCAGTATCGCCCACCGGGAAAGGCCGGTCCGCCGTCGCGGACCGGCCTTCTTCATGCCGCCGGGCCCGTCACGCCGCCGCCGGCAGCTCGGGCCTGAGCGGCCACTCCGTGCTGACGACCTCCTCCGAGCCGCTGCGCGCGAACCACGCCTGCAACCCCCGTGCCTGCGCCGCGTGCCAGTTCGCCTGCAAGGTGTGCAGGTCGGCGGGGGACAGCCGCTCCAGCCGGGCCGCGAACCGGCGGCCCAGCGCCCGTACGACATCCATCGCGGCCAGTGCGTCCGCCGCCGCGTCATGCGCGTCCTGGAGGGTCACCCCGTAGTGCCCGCACAGGTCCGTCAGCGTGCGCCGGCCCTTGCGGTACCGGTCCAGGTGTTTGTCCAGCACCCGCGGGTCCAGCACCCTGAGCGGCACCGACTCGAACCAGCGGTCCAGCGACGACGCCCGGTGCCGGCGCAACTCCCGGTCCAGCAGCGTCAGATCGAACGGCGCGTTCATCACCACCAGCGGCCGGCCCAGCGCCGCGTGCTCGGCCAGCTGCTCGGCTATCTCGTACATCACCGGGGCCGGCCAGCGCCCGTTGTGCTGTACGTGCTCGTCCGTCAGCCCGTGCACCGCCGTCGCCGCCTCCGGCACCGGCACACCCGGGTTGACCAGCCACCGGGTGATC
The DNA here is from genome assembly GCF_014650735.1 of Streptomyces canarius. Taxonomy (NCBI): domain Bacteria; kingdom Bacillati; phylum Actinomycetota; class Actinomycetes; order Kitasatosporales; family Streptomycetaceae; genus Streptomyces; species Streptomyces canarius. Next base: position 175,221 of record NZ_BMVN01000002.1, on the reverse strand, counting down.
CGGGGCCGGGTCCCCGGCGCGTCCTGGACGACGACGGCGGCCGACACGATCCGGTCGGTCTCCACGTCCACGCCCGTCGTCTCCGTGTCGAAGGCGGCCAGCGGCCCCTCGTACCAGGTCGTCATCGCAACCCAACTCCTCGTTCACCGACGGCAGATGGCGTTCCGTCTTCTGCCCGTTTGGTGATACCCGGGCCGTTTGCGCCGTACGCCGGGAGGAGACAACAGGAGTACGGGTCTTTGCAGTTCAGCGGCCCACAGCGGGGAAACCCTTGCCTTGGAAGGCTGTTGGTCATGGCCATAGCGCAGCCCGAGCGGGGCGGGCTGCTGCCCGAACGTCCGGGCCACCTTCGCGGCTCGCTCGCCACCACCGCCTGCATGGAGACATTGCAGGTCGGCTATCTGCACGCGGTCGCCGCCGCGGCCGGCTGCTCGCTGTCCCAGCCCTTCCCGGACAACGGCATCGACTGGCACGTCAGCCACAGCGCGCCCGGACACACCGTCGACGACGAGGTCACGATCAAGGTGCAGCTGAAGGCCACCTACCAGATCGCGCCGAACCCTCCGGGGCGCTCCTTCTCCTTCACCCTCGACAACGACCACCTGCGCAAGCTCGCCCGCACCCCCGTCTCGGTGCACAAGATCCTGGTCGTCATGCTCGTACCGCGCTCCCAGGGCGACTGGCTGCGCGCCGGCCACGACCGCCTCGACCTGAGGCACTGCTGCTACTGGATCAACCTCGCCGGCCACCCCATCACCGGCCGGAACCGGACCACCGTGCGGATACCGACCTCGCGCATCTTCGACGACCGGGCGCTCTGCGAGATCATGACGCGGGTCGGGACGGGAGGCAGACCATGAGGAACCGTCCCTGTGACGAGCCGGTACGGCAGGTCCGGCCGCACCCCGACGACCTCCCCTGGGACCGGCCGCCCGAGCCCGCCGACGTCGACCCCGCCGTGCTCGGCGCCCTGCTGCGCCGGCACGGCTGGCAGCGGCGCGGCGGAGCACCCGGCCGGTACGGCCGCTGGACCCCGCCCGGCCCGGGCGGCGGCGGAACCAGCCTGCTCGTCCCCGAGAGCCGCGCCTTCCCCGACAGCGACGACCTGCTCGGCGAGGCCCTCGACGCCCTCGCCCGCAGCCACACCCCCTCCGCGCGCGAGGTCCTGATCTCCCTCGCCGTACCCAGTGACGAGGTCCGCTGGTGGCGCGACACCCCGGGCGGGCCCGCCGGCGCCGCCCCCTGGACCGCCGACGACGACCTGCGCGGCGCCGCCCGGCACCTGCTGCTCGCCGCCGCGCTCGCCACACGCGCGCGTGCCGGCTACTACGGCGCCCGGCACCGCCGCTCCGCCGCCGCCCTCCTGGACGACGTCCTCGTCGGCCCCGCCGCCGAGGGACGCACCCTCACCGCCTTCGTCCCCGTGACCGCCGGCCGCCCCCTCGCCGTCCGCCTCCACCAGGCCCTCCACGCCGCCCGCGAGGCCATCGACTACCGGCGGGCCACCGGTGGCATGGACGCCTTCGACGGCGCCGTCGAGGCCGGCGTCAGCCGGGAGCTCACCGAGGCGCTCGCCGCCCTCGTCCGCGGCACCGAGGGCGCCCGCGTCGCCGTCGCCTGGGCCCCCGGCACCGGCGTCCCCGCAGGCTGCGCCCCCTCCGCCGAACCCGTCGAGTTCTCACCCGGCGACCTGCCCGCGCTCCGCGAGGCCGCCGCCCGCTACCTCCGTGCCGAGCCCTCCGTCCCGGTCGGTGTCACCGGCGCCGTCGTCCGCATGCGCCGCTCCGGGCCCGGCGGCGCGGGCACCGTACGCCTGCGCGTCCTCGCCGGCGCCGACGTCCCGCACGTCCGCGTCACCCTCGACGAGGAGGACTACCGCATCGCCGGCCACGCCCACCTCGTCGGCCTTCCCGTCCGCGTGCACGGCCGGCTGGAGCGCCGGGGCGGCTTCCGCAGGCTCACCGGCGCCTCCGGCGTCGTACCCGTGCAGGTGGACGAGGCCGAGCGGGACCGGCTGCTGAAGTCCCTCCAGGAGAACCTCGACTTCTTCGAGGAGGCGTGCGGGGAAGCGTGAGGGAAGGGCGACCGAGGGTGACCGTTTCGCGGTCGGCGCCGTCGGGTCGGTACGATCGCCTGTGCGCGCGCTCCTGGTATGGCGCCGCACCCCACCTTCAGTCAGGAGAGACCGGTGTCAGACGTCCGTGTGATCATCCAACGCGATTCCGAGCGGGAAGAACGCGTGGTGACGACGGGCACTACGGCCGCCGACCTCTTCGCGGGCGAGCGCTCGATCATCGCCGCGCGCGTGGGCGGCGAGCTGAAGGACCTCACCCACGCCCTGTCCGACGGTGACGAGGTCGAGGGCGTCGAGATCTCGTCCGAGGACGGCCTGAACATCCTGCGCCACTCCACCGCGCACGTGATGGCGCAGGCCGTGCAGGAACTCTTCCCCGAGGCCAAGCTGGGCATCGGCCCGCCCGTCAAGGACGGCTTCTACTACGACTTCGACGTCGCGAAGCCGTTCACGCCCGAGGATCTCAAGGCCATCGAGAAGAAGATGCAGGAGATCCAGAAGCGCGGGCAGAAGTTCGCCCGCCGTGTCGTCACCGACGACGCCGCCCGCGAGGAGCTGGCGGGCGAGCCGTACAAGCTGGAGCTGATCGGCCTCAAGGGCTCGGCCTCGCACGACGACGGCGCGGACGTCGAGGTCGGCGCCGGCGAGCTGACGATCTACGACAACCTGGACGCCAAGACCGGCGAGCTGTGCTGGAAGGACCTGTGCCGCGGTCCGCACCTGCCCTCCACCCGGCTGATCCCGGCGTTCAAGCTGATGCGCAACGCGGCTGCCTACTGGCGCGGCAGCGAGAAGAACCCGATGCTCCAGCGCATCTACGGCACCGCCTGGCCGTCCAAGGACGAGTTGAAGGCGTACCTCGACTTCCTCGCCGAGGCCGAGAAGCGCGACCACCGCAAGCTCGGCTCCGAGCTGGACCTGTTCTCCATCCCCGAGCAGATCGGCTCCGGCCTCGCCGTCTTCCACCCCAAGGGCGGCATCGTCCGCCGGGTCATGGAGGACTACTCGCGGCGCCGCCACGAGGAAGAGGGCTACGAGTTCGTCTACACCCCGCACGCGACGAAGGGGAAGCTCTTCGAGACGTCCGGGCACCTGGACTGGTACGCCGAGGGCATGTACCCGCCCATGCAGCTGGACGAGGGCGTGGACTACTACCTCAAGCCCATGAACTGCCCGATGCACAACCTGATCTTCGACGCGCGCGGCCGGTCGTACCGCGAACTGCCGCTGCGCCTCTTCGAGTTCGGGACCGTGTACCGGTACGAGAAGTCGGGCGTCGTGCACGGCCTCACCCGGGCGCGGGGCTTCACGCAGGACGACGCGCACATCTACTGCACCCGTGAGCAGATGTCCGACGAGCTGGACAAGACGCTCACCTTCGTCCTCGGCCTGCTGCGCGACTACGGCCTGACCGACTTCTACCTGGAGCTGTCCACCAAGGACCCGGAGAAGTTCGTCGGCTCCGACGAGGTCTGGGAGGAGGCGACCGAGACCCTGCGCCAGGTCGCCGAGAAGCAGGGCCTGCCCCTCGTCCCCGACCCGGGCGGTGCCGCCTTCTACGGCCCGAAGATCTCCGTCCAGGCCAAGGACGCCATCGGCCGGACCTGGCAGATGTCGACCATCCAGCTCGACTTCAACCTGCCCGAGCGGTTCAACCTGGAGTACACGGGCCCGGACGGCTCCAAGCAGCGTCCGGTCATGATCCACCGCGCGCTGTTCGGCTCCATCGAGCGCTTCTTCGCCGTCCTGCTGGAGCACTACGCGGGTGCCTTCCCGGCGTGGCTGGCCCCGGTCCAGGCGATCGGCATCCCGATCGGCGACGCGCACGTGGAGTACCTGCACACGTTCGCGACCGCGGCCAGGAAGCGGGGGCTGCGCGTCGAGGTGGACTCCTCCTCGGACCGCATGCAGAAGAAGATCCGCAACGCCCAGAAGCAGAAGGTCCCCTTCATGGTCATCGCGGGCGACGAGGACATGTCGAACGGCTCGGTGTCCTTCCGCTACCGCGACGGCTCGCAGGAGAACGGCATCCCGTTCGACGAGGCCATCGCGAAGATCGCCAAGGTGGTCGAGGAGCGGACCCAGGTCTGAACCGCCTGAGCGGAAAGGCCCCCGGGACCACGGTCCCGGGGGCCTTCCCGTCTTCCCCGCGCCGCGTACGGCGGTCGTCGTCCACCGGCCAGGCTTGGCCGGGACGTGTCGGCCGGCCGCCCCGGCGACACGCCGGGAAGGGGTGAAGCCATATGCTGCCTAGCATGACGAGTGAGCCGGAGCAGCAGATCGGAGTGGGGACGCAGGACGCGTTCCAGCGCCTGTGGACGCCCCACCGGATGGCCTACATCCAGGGCGAGAACAAGCCGACCGGCCCCGGAGCCGACGACGGCTGCCCCTTCTGCTCGATTCCGGCCAAGTCGGACGAGGACGGGCTGATCGTCCGGCGCGGTGAGCATGTGTACGCGGTGCTCAACCTGTACCCGTACAACGGCGGCCACCTGATGACCGTGCCCTACCGCCATGTGGCCGACTACACGGAGCTGACCGGGCCGGAGACCGCCGAGCTGGCGGAGCTGACCAAGCAGGCGATGACCGCCCTGCGGACCGCGTCCGGCGCCCAGGGGTTCAACATCGGCATGAACCAGGGCGGGGTCGCGGGGGCCGGCATCGCCGCGCATCTGCACCAGCACATCGTCCCGCGCTGGGGCGGCGACACGAACTTCATGCCGGTCGTGGGTCACACGCGGGTGCTGCCGCAGCTCCTGGCGGACACCCGGAAGATGCTGGCGGAGGCGTGGCCGACGGGGGCGTGAGCCCGCCCGGCGGGTGAGGACGAGGCCGTCCTCGGCCGATGCGGGGATCTGGGGGGCCGCAGCCCCCGGAGTTCGAAGCCCCACGCACCCGCACCGGCCGAACCGCCGGAGCTCTACGCGTCGTAGACGTCGGCCTTCTTCGGCATCGGGTCCTGGACGTTGCCGCTGAGGAAGGCGGAGCGGGCACCGAACTTCTCCGTGTTCACGCCGTTCTCCTCCAGGAGCTTGATCGCGGCGGAGTGGACCACGCGCAGCACCGGTGTGGCCGCGCGCAGCGCGTCGTCGGCCATGAAGCGGTGGCGCCACGGCTGGTCGGCCCAGGCGTGCCGCAGGCCGAACGGCTCGGGCAGGCCGAGGGAGCCGCCGAGCCAGTTCAGCAGCGGCGGGTACCAGGTCAGCGGGGCGCGCACGGCGAGCCGTACCACCTCGTCGGTGGTGACCAGCGGGAGCTTGATCGTGCGGTTCTCCCAGGGCTTGAAGGACTTGGCGACCTCCTTGGTCGGCGCCTCCGGCTTGCCGGTGAACAGCGAGTTCACCGGTCCCAGCGCGTGCCCGGTGACCTCGATGCGCAGCGTCTCGTGCAGCACGGTGACGGTGATCAGCATGGTGATGACCAGCTGCCCGTCCCAGAGGGTCCACTGCACGCCCAGGTAGTGCCGGTCGCCGCTGCCGAACTGCTGCTTGTTGCAGATGTCCTGTATGGCGTGCGGCTTGACCTGGAAGGCCTCGACGTCGGTGCCCTCGGGCCGGGACACCGCCGTGGCCTTCTCGCCGATCGGGGTGACGATCCAGTGCCGTATCGACGGCTTGGGGAAGCCGCCGGTGTTCAGCGGGCCGCGCTCCAGGAGGGACAGTTGGTCGTGGATCGCGCGTACGACGTCCCAGCTGCGGAAGGGGTGGATCTCCCGGCCGGGGTCGGCGGGCACGAGGTCCTCGGCGAGCTGCCAGGCTCCCCAGCGGGTGCCCATGCCGAGTATGCCCTTGGGGCCGGCGTAGAAGACCGAGTTCGACTGCTGTTCGGCGCTCAGCCGGGCCAGTGACTGGCGCAGCGCCTCCGCGGCGGTCTGGCCGGGCCCGCGCGGCACGGCCTCCGGGACCTTGGCGCCGACGCTGGTGCCGGAGAGCAGGCCGTCCCAGCGGGCCCGCAGGTCCTTGGCGGTGCGCTCGCAGATCTGCTTGGCCCAGAACCAGCCGAGCACGGGGACGACCACGGCCGCGCGGGCGTACCAGGCCCAGAAGCCGGAGAACGGCATCTTGATCAGGAACAGCGCGGCGAGCAGACCGACGCCCAGCAGGAGTGCGGTGGCCAGTGTCCCGGCCCGCTTGTCGTCGCGCTTCGCGACGAGGGTGCGCAGCTGGAAGACGAGCAGCCAGCCGATCATTCCGGGCAGGAAGAGCAGACCGCAGACGACGGTGATGGTGGTCAGGCGGTTGTCGCGCTCCCGGCGGATGTTGTTGGCGGCCAGGGCGTGTTCCACGACGAACTGCGGTTCCAGGCCGAAGGACTGGATGAGGGGCTTGCGGCCGGGGGCGAGCATCCGGTCGACGAGGGCCCGGGAGAACGCCTCACCGAGATTGGGCCGGAACATCTTCATCCGGCCGGGCTTCACGGTCGACTGGTGCCACTCGTTGTCGGCCTTCTTGATCTCCTCGATCGGGCTGTCCCGGTACGCCGCGGAGGCCAGCGCGGAGGTCGCCGCCTGTCCCTCGTCGCCCGAGACGGGTACCTGGGGCCCGTCCCACTCCGTTCCAAACGACATTCCCGCCCCCATCGCCGCCGGTGCCGTTCCTGCGGCCTTCCCGACTTCCCTGCTCCGCACACCTGTTGGACCGGCCGTCGTGCCGACACCGGTCGGCTGCCGGCCGGTTGCCGCTCGACGACATCAGGTGATCAGCGTATCCGCCCGCACCGACAACGTGTGGGCGGACGGCCGAAGCCGCCCGCCCGTGCGCCGGTCGTGCGCCGGTGTACTACGCCTCGTCCCCGGCCTGTTCGCGGACGCGTTCGGCGATCTGCGGCGGCATCGGCTCGTGCCGGGCGTAACTCCGGTCGAAGCGGGCCGTGCCGTGCGAGAGCGAGCGCAGGTCGACGGCGTACCGCCCGATCTCGAACTCGGGCACCTCGGCGCGGATCAACGTCCGTCCCGTGCCCACCTGTTCGGTGCCGAGCAGCCGGCCGCGACGGCTGGAGAGGTCGCTCATCACGGCGCCCACGTAGTCGTCGCCGACCAGGACGGTCACCTCGGCGACCGGCTCCAGCAGATGGATCCTCGCGTCCGCCGCGGCCTCGCGCAGCGCGAGCGCGCCCGCCGTCTGGAAGGCGGCGTCGGAGGAGTCCACCGAGTGGGCCTTGCCGTCCACCAGCGTGACCCGCACGTCGACCAGGGGGTAGCCGGCGGCGACGCCCTTGGCGGCCTGGGCGCGCACGCCCTTCTCGACGGAGGGGACGAACTGGCGGGGCACCGCGCCGCCGACCACCTTGTCCACGAACTCGATGCCCGAGCCGCCCGGCAGCGGTTCGACCTCGATCTCGCAGATGGCGTACTGGCCGTGGCCGCCGGACTGCTTGACGTGCCGGCCGCGCCCGGCGGCCCGGGTCGCGAACGTCTCCCGGAGGGAGACCCGGTGCGCGACGACGTCGACCTGGACGCCGTAGCGGCTGCGCAGCCGTTCCAGGGCGACGTCGGCGTGGGCCTCGCCCAGACACCACAGCACGACCTGGTGGGTGTCCTGGTTCTGTTCCAGGCGCATGGTCGGGTCCTCGGCGACCAGCCGGGACAACCCCTGGGAGAGCTTGTCCTCGTCGGCCTTGCTGTGCGCGTGGATGGCGAGCGGCAGCAGCGGGTCGGGCATCTGCCAGGGCTCCATCAGGAGCGGGTCGTCCTTGGCGGAGAGGGTGTCGCCGGTCTCGGCGCGGCTGAGCTTGGCCACGCAGACCAGGTCGCCGGCGACGGCGTGGGTGACCGGGCGCTGCTGTTTGCCGAAGGGCATGGACAGGGCGCCGACCTTCTCGTCCACGTCGTGGTCCTCGTGCCCGCGGTCGGCGAGACCGTGCCCGGAGACGTGCACGGTCTGGTCCGGGCGCAGGGTGCCGGAGAAGACGCGGACCAGCGAGATCCGGCCGACGTACGGGTCGGAGGAGGTCTTGACGACCTCGGCGACCAGCGGGCCGTCCGTGTCGCACGGCTTCAGCTCGCGCGGCGCGCCGTCGATGGTGGTCACCCCGGGCAGCGGGTGCTCGAACGGCGTCGGGAAGCCGCGCGTGACCAGCTCCAGCAGTTCGACCGTGCCGAGGCCCTGCCTGGCGCCCTCGGCGGCGGGGGCGGCGGCCAGCACGGGGAAGAACGCACCACGTGCCACGGCCCGCTCCAGGTCCTCGATCAGCGTCTTGACCTCGACCTGCTCGCCGCCCAGATAGCGGTCCATGAGGGTCTCGTCCTCGCTCTCCGCGATGATCCCCTCGATGAGCCGGTTGCGGGCCTCCTCGATACCCGGAAGCTGGTCCTCGCCGGGCTCGGACTCCTTGCGCTCACCGGTCGAGTAGTCGAACAGCTTCTGCGACAGCAGTCCGACGAGCCCGGTCACGGGCGCGTGCCCGTCGGGGCCCTCGGGGCCGCGCAGCGGCAGGTACAGGGGCAGGACGGCGTCGGGGTCGTCACCGCCGAAGGCCTCCGCGCAGTTGCGCGTCATCTCCTCGAAGTCCGCGCGCGCGGCCTCCAGGTGCGTGATCACGATCGCGCGGGGCATGCCGACCGCCGCGCACTCCTCCCACACCATCCTGGTCGAGCCGTCCACGCCGTCGGAGGCCGAGACGACGAACAGGGCCGCGTCCGCCGCCCGCAGACCGGCCCGCAGCTCACCGACGAAGTCGGCGTAGCCCGGGGTGTCCAGCAGGTTGACCTTGATGCCGTCCCATGCGACGGGCACCAGGGAGAGCTGTACCGAGCGCTGCTGCCGGTGCTCGATGTCGTCGTGGTCGGAGACGGTGCCGCCGTCCTCGACGCGCCCCGCCCGGTTCACCGCCCCCGCGGTCAGCGCGAGGGCCTCCACGAGGGTCGTCTTTCCCGAGCCGGAGTGGCCGACCAGCACCACATTCCGTACGGACGCGGGTCGGTCGGCCGCCAGAGCCCTGCCGGCGGCTCCGGGGTGGTGTGTCTGTGCCTTGTCGCCCATGATCCTGCCTCCCGTGCACGGTGAGGGTGGGCGCGGACACGCGGGATCCGCGTGTGCGGCGGCTCCGGCGACGCCCGCGGTTATTCGAGCTTTCCACTCCCGTCACGCCGCGTCCATACGAGGGACCGTGAAGGGTGCGCAGGGTGCGCGCGGCACCGATCGCGTCACGCACGCCCCGCGCGCGACGGCACGCGCCGGTTCCCGGCGCGGCTGTGGGTGCCCGCCCGTCACGCACACGCGCGCGTGGCTACGATGGGCCAGCCGGCGGCCACCAGGGGCCGCGGCGACACCGAACGTCGGGAAGGCCATGCTGAACAAGTACGCGCGTGCATTCTTCACGCGTGTCCTCACACCGTTCGCCGCGTTTCTCATCCGCCGGGGCGTGAGCCCCGACACGGTCACGCTCATCGGCACGGCCGGGGTGGTCGCGGGGGCGCTGGTCTTCTACCCCAGGGGCGAGTTCTTCTGGGGCACGGTCGTGATCACTCTGTTCGTCTTCTCCGACCTGGTCGACGGCAACATGGCCCGTCAGCTGGGCCGCTCCAGCCGTTGGGGCGCCTTCCTGGACTCCACCCTGGACCGGGTCGCCGACGGAGCGATCTTCGGCGGCTTCGCCCTCTGGTACGCGGGCAACGGGAACGACAACGTGCTGTGCGCGGTGTCGATCTTCTGCCTCGCGAGCGGCCAGGTGGTGTCGTACACCAAGGCGCGCGGCGAGTCGATCGGGCTGCCGGTCGCCGTCAACGGGCTCGTCGAGCGTGCCGAGCGGCTGGTGATCTCGCTGGTCGCGGCCGGTTTCGCGGGCCTGCACAAGTTCGGCGTGCCGGGCATCCAGTGGCTGCTGCCCATCGCCCTGTGGGTCGTCGCCGTCGGCAGCCTGGTCACGCTGATCCAGCGGGTCGTCACCGTCCGCCGCGAGTCCGCCGAGGCGGAGGCGGCGGCCCGGCCGAACACCAGCGGGGCGACGCAGTGAGCGCCGCCGACCGGCTCACCGACACGCTCTACGGGCTGGGCTGGAGCACCGTCAAGAAGCTTCCCGAGCCGGTCGCGGTGCGCCTCGGCCGGACCATCGCCGACCTCGCCTGGAAGCAGCGCGGCAAGGGCGTCCAGCGGCTGGAGGCCAACTACGCGCGCGTGGTGCCGGGCGCCACGGCGGAGCGGCTGGCCGAGCTGTCCCGCGCGGGGATGCGCTCCTACCTGCGCTACTGGATGGAGTCCTTCCGGCTGCCGGCCTGGAGCGCCGAGCGCGTGCGGACGGGCTTCGACCCCAAGGACGTCCACCACCTGACCGACGGCCTCGCCGCCGGCCGGGGCGTGATACTCGCCCTGCCCCACCTGGCCAACTGGGACCTGGCCGGCGCCTGGGTCACCACGGAGCTGAAGACGCCGTTCACGACGGTCGCCGAGCGGCTGAAGCCCGAGACGCTGTACGACCGGTTCGTCGCCTACCGCGAGGGCCTCGGCATGGAGGTCCTGCCGCACAGCGGCGGCTCCGCCTTCGGCACCCTGGCCCGCAGGCTGCGCGACGGCGGCCTGGTCTGCCTGGTGGCCGACCGCGACCTGTCCGCCTCCGGCGTCGAGGTCGACTTCTTCGGCGACGCGGCCCGGATGCCGGCCGGACCCGCCCTGCTGGCCCAGCAGACCGGCGCGCTGCTGTTGCCCGTCACCCTCTGGTACGACGACTCGCCCGTCATGAAGGGCCGGGTGCATCCGGCGATCGAGGTCCCCGAGTCAGGCACCCGGGCCGAGAAGACGTCCGTCATGACACAGGCGCTGGCCGATGCCTTCGCCACCGGGATCGCCGACCACCCGGAGGACTGGCACATGCTCCAGCGGCTGTGGCTCGCCGACCTCGACCTCGCGAAGGGACCCGCGTGAGAATCGGGATCGTCTGCCCGTACTCCTGGGACGTGCCCGGTGGCGTCCAGTTCCACATCCGCGACCTCGCCGAGTACTTCCTCCGGCTCGGCCACGAGGTGTCCGTCCTCGCCCCGGCCGACGACGACACCCCGCTGCCGCCGTACGTCGTCTCCGCCGGCCGCGCGGTCCCGGTGCCGTACAACGGCTCGGTGGCCCGGCTGAACTTCGGCTTCCTGTCGGCCGCGCGGGTGCGGCGCTGGCTGCACGAGGGCGCCTTCGACGTGGTGCACATCCACGAGCCGACCTCGCCCTCGCTCGGCCTGCTGACCTGCTGGGCGGCGTCCGGCCCGATCGTGGCCACCTTCCACACCTCCAACCCGCGCTCGCGCGCCATGATCGCCGCCTACGCGATCCTCCAGGCCGCGCTGGAGAAGATCAGCGCGCGGATCGCGGTCAGCGAGTACGCCCGCCGCACCCTGGTCGAGCACCTCGGCGGGGACGCGGTGGTCATCCCCAACGGCGTCGACGTGGACTTCTTCGCCGAGGCGGAGCCCAAGCCGGAGTGGCAGGGCGACACCATCGGCTTCATCGGCCGCATCGACGAACCCCGCAAGGGCCTGCCGGTCCTGATGCGGGCTCTTCCGCGCATCCTCGCCGCCCGCCCCGGCACCCGGCTGCTGGTCGCCGGCCGCGGCGACGAGGAAGCGGCCGTCGAGGACCTGCCGAAGGAGCTGCGCTCCCGCGTCGAGTTCCTCGGCATGATCAGCGACGAGGACAAGGCGCGGCTGCTGCGCAGCGTCGACCTGTACGTCGCCCCCAACACCGGCGGGGAGAGCTTCGGCATCATCCTGGTCGAGGCGATGTCCGCGGGCGCCCCCGTGCTCGCCTCCGACCTGGACGCGTTCGTGCAGGTCCTCGACCAGGGCGAGGCCGGCGAGGTCTTCACCAACGAGGACGCCGACGCGCTGGCCGAGGCGGCCGTACGGCTGCTGGCGGACCCGGCCCGCCGGACCCGACTGAGCGAGCGCGGCAGCGCCCATGTACGGCGGTTCGACTGGTCCACGGTCGGCGCGGACATCCTGTCCGTCTACGAGACGGTGACGGCGGGCGCGGCGGCGGTGGCCGCGGACGAACGGACGACGGGCCTGAGGGCCCGCTTCGGGCTGGCACGGGACTGAGCCGGGGTCCTGCGGTTCCGGGTGGCCCAGGGCGCCAGCGGGCGTGGTTCGGGCTGGGCGGGAGGTGCGGGCGTCTTTCGGGTCGAGCCGGGGCGCGTGGGCGTGGTTCGGGCTGGGCGGGGGCGCGGGCGTCTGTCGGGTCGAGCCGGGACGCACGGGCGCCGTTCGGGCTGGGCTCAGACTGACGCGGCGCGGGACCGTACCGGCTTGCGTGGAGCCGGGGCGGGAGTGTGCGGGGCGGTGGGAGGGGCGCGGTCGTACGGGCCTGCCCGGGGCCGGTGCATGGCCGTGCCCGTGGGGCGGTACTGGCTCGTAGGGGCGGTCCGCGCAGCCGATAGCCTTCCGGCGTGACCGCAACCCTCATCTGGATCCTCGTCGCGCTCCTCGCCGTCGGCGTGTACCTCAGCTGGACGGCCGGGCGGCTGGACCGGCTGCACGTGCGGATGGACGCCGCCCGGGCCGCGCTCGACGCCCAGTTGCTGCGGCGGGCCTCCGTGGCGCAGGAACTGGCGACCTCGGGCGTGCTGGACCCGGCCGCCTCCATCGTGCTCTACGAGGCCGCGCACGCGGCCCGGCAGGCGGAGGAGGAGCAGCGGGAGGTCGCCGAGAGCGAGCTGAGCCAGGCGCTGCGCGCGGTCTTCGAGGACCCGGCGCAGGTGGAGGTCGTACGGGAGGCCCCCGGCGGCGAGGAGGCGGCCCGCGAGCTGGCCGAGGCCGTGCGCAGGGTGCCGATGGCCCGGCGCTTCCACAACGACGCCGTGGGGGCCGCCCGCAGACTCCGTGAGCACCGCAAGGTCCGCTGGTTCCGGCTGGCCGGCCACGCCCCCTTCCCGCTGGCCTTCGAGATGGACGACGAGCCGCCCGCGGCCCTGGTCGAGAGGGGCGCCTGACCGACAGGCGGACCAAAAGGATCCACCGGCTTGTCATTGGCCCTTGCTGTGGCCTGGTCCACTCACGTTTCCTCGTCGGTGCAGAAAACCCTCTTCCCCTTCAGTGAGGTCACCCGTGTCCACCATCGAGAACCAGGCTCCCGAGACCGGCACCGCCCGCGTGAAGCGCGGCATGGCCGAGCAGCTCAAGGGCGGCGTGATCATGGACGTCGTCACGCCGGAGCAGGCGAAGATCGCCGAGGACGCGGGCGCCGTCGCCGTCATGGCCCTGGAGCGGGTCCCGGCCGACATCCGCAAGGACGGCGGAGTGGCCCGCATGTCCGACCCGGACATGATCGAGGGCATCATCGACGCCGTCTCGATCCCGGTCATGGCCAAGTCCCGCATCGGCCACTTCGTCGAGGCCCAGGTGCTCCAGTCCCTCGGCGTCGACTACATCGACGAGTCCGAGGTGCTCACCCCGGCCGACGAGGTCAACCACTCCGACAAGTGGGCCTTCACCACCCCCTTCGTCTGCGGCGCCACCAACCTGGGCGAGGCCCTGCGCCGCATCGCCGAGGGCGCCGCGATGATCCGCTCCAAGGGCGAGGCCGGCACCGGCAACGTCGTCGAGGCCGTCCGCCACCTGCGCCAGATCAAGAACGAGATCGCCCGCCTGCGCGGCTTCGACAACCACGAGCTGTACGCCGCCGCCAAGGAGCTGCGCGCCCCGTACGAGCTGGTCAAGGAGGTCGCCGAGCTGGGCAAGCTCCCGGTGGTGCTGTTCTCCGCCGGTGGCGTGGCCACCCCGGCCGACGCCGCCCTGATGCGTCAGCTCGGCGCCGAGGGCGTCTTCGTCGGCTCCGGCATCTTCAAGTCCGGCGACCCGGCCAAGCGCGCCGCCGCCATCGTCAAGGCCACCACCTTCTACGACGACCCGAAGATCATCGCGGACGCCTCCCGCAACCTCGGCGAGGCCATGGTCGGCATCAACTGCGACACCCTCCCCGAGACCGAGCGCTACGCGAACCGCGGCTGGTAAGGCACTGGAACCCATGAACACCCCCGTCATAGGCGTCCTGGCCCTCCAGGGCGACGTACGGGAGCACCTCATCGCCCTGGCCGCGGCCGACGCCGTGGCCAGGCCGGTGCGGCGCCCCGAGGAACTCGCCGAGGTCGACGGCCTCGTCCTGCCCGGCGGCGAGTCCACCACCATCTCCAAGCTGGCCATCCTGTTCGGTGTGATGGAGCCCCTGCGCGCGCGTGTGCGCGCCGGCATGCCGGTCTACGGCACCTGCGCGGGCATGATCATGCTCGCCGACAAGATCCTCGACCCGCGCTCGGGCCAGGAGACCATCGGCGGCATCGACATGATCGTGCGCCGCAACGCCTTCGGACGTCAGAACGAGTCGTTCGAGGCCGCGGTCGCCGTCAAGGGCGTCCCGGGCGATCCTGTGGAGGGCGTCTTCATCCGCGCCCCGTGGGTGGAGTCCGTGGGCGCCGGGGCCGAGGTGCTCGCCGAGCACGACGGCCACATCGTCGCCGTACGCCAGGGCAGCGCGCTCGCCACGTCGTTCCACCCGGAACTGACGGGCGACCACCGCGTGCACTCCCTGTTCGTCGACATGGTGCGCGCGCACCGGACACCGGAGTAGGACGAGAGTCCTTGTAGGATCTCTGGCGTTCGTATCTGGATGGGTTACGCGAAGGAGACAGGCAGATGTCCGGCCACTCTAAATGGGCCACGACGAAGCACAAGAAGGCCGTGATCGACGCCAAGCGCGGCAAGCTCTTCGCGAAGCTCATCAAGAACGTCGAGGTCGCGGCGCGGATGGGCGGCGCGGACCCCGAGGGCAACCCGACGCTGTACGACGCCATCCAGAAGGCGAAGAAGTCGTCGGTTCCCAACAAGAACATCGACTCCGCGGTCAAGCGCGGCGCGGGCCTGGAGGCCGGCGGCGCCGACTACGAGACGATCATGTACGAGGGCTACGGCCCGAACGGCGTCGCGGTGCTCATCGAGTGCCTCACCGACAACCGCAACCGCGCCGCCTCCGAGGTCCGCGTCGCCATGACCCGCAACGGCGGCTCCATGGCCGACCCGGGCTCGGTGTCGTACCTGTTCAACCGCAAGGGCGTCGTCATCGTCCCCAAGGGCGAGCTGACCGAGGACGAGGTCCTCATGGCCGTCCTGGACGCCGGTGCCGAGGAGGTCAACGACCTCGGCGAGACCTTCGAGGTCCTCAGCGAGGCCACCGACCTGGTCGCGGTCCGCACCGCCCTCCAGGAGGCCGGCATCGACTACGACTCCGCCGAGGCCAACTTCGTCCCGACCATGCAGGTCGAACTGGACGAGGAGGGCGCGAAGAAGATCTTCAAGCTGATCGACGCGCTGGAGGACAGCGACGACGTGCAGAACGTCTTCGCGAACTTCGACGTGAGCGACGAGATCATGGAGAAGGTCGACGCGTAACGCCCACAGCTGGCTGACCGGGCCGACGGGACACCCCCGTCGGCCCGTCGCGTTGTACGGCGTTGTCAGTGGCACCCGATAGCCTGCACGAACAAGCGACGGGGTGACCGGAGGGAGGGCGCGCGTGCGCGTACTGGGGGTGGACCCCGGGCTGACCCGGTGCGGGGTCGGTGTCGTCGAAGGGGTCGCGGGCCGTCCGCTCACCATGGTCGGCGTCGGGGTCGTCCGGACCCCCGTGGACGCCGACCTCAGCCACCGGCTGCTCGCCGTGGAGCAGGGCATCGAGCAGTGGATGGACGAGCACCGCCCCGAGTTCGTCGCCGTGGAGCGCGTCTTCAGCCAGCACAACGTGCGCACGGTCATGGGCACCGCCCAGGCCAGCGCCGTCGCCATGCTGTGCGCCGCCCGGCGCGGCATCCCCGTCGCCCTGCACACCCCCAGCGAGGTCAAGGCCGCCGTCACCGGCACCGGGCGCGCCGACAAGGCACAGGTCGGAGCCATGGTGACCCGGCTGCTCCGGCTCGCCGCGCCGCCCAAGCCGGCCGACGCCGCCGACGCCCTCGCGCTCGCCATCTGCCACATCTGGCGGGCCCCGGCCCAGAACCGGCTCCAGCAGGCCGTCGCCCGGCACGCAGTCCACGCAACGAAAGGCCGTACGGCATGATCGCCTTCGTCAGCGGCACGGTCGCCGCGCTCGCCCCCGACGCCGCGGTCGTCGAGGTCGGCGGCGTCGGCATGGCCGTCCAGTGCACCCCGAACACGCTGTCGACCCTGCGGATCGGCCGGCCGGCCAGGCTGCACACCTCCCTCGTCGTCCGCGAGGACTCGCTCACCCTGTACGGCTTCGCCGACGACGACGAGCGCCAGGTCTTCGAACTGCTCCAGACCGCGAGCGGCGTCGGCCCGCGCCTGGCCCAGGCGATGCTCGCCGTGCACACCCCGGACGCGCTGCGCCGCGCGGTCGCCACCGGTGACGAGAAGGCCCTCACCGCCGTCCCCGGCATCGGCAAGAAGGGTGCCCAGAAGCTGCTGCTGGAGCTGAAGGACCGGCTCGGCGCGCCCGTCGGCGCCCCCGCCGTCGGCGCACCCGTCAGCCAGGGCTGGCGCGACCAGTTGCACGCGGCCCTGATCGGCCTGGGCTACGCCACCCGCGAGGCCGACGAGGCGGTCGCCGCCGTCACCCCGCAGGCCGAGGCCGCGGGCGGCACGCCCCAGGTCGGGCAGTTGCTCAAGGCCGCCCTACAGACCCTGAACCGCGCCCGCTGACCTGCGCCACCGCTAGGAGAACTTCGTGAACTGGGACGACACGACCGACGGTGCCGCCGAGGAGCGGTTCGTCGGGCCCGCCGAGGAGCGGCTGGTGGGCTCTGTCGCCGACCGGGAGGACCAGGCCGTCGAGGCCGCCCTGCGCCCCAAGGACCTCGGCGAGTTCATCGGCCAGGAGAAGGTCCGCGAGCAGCTCGACCTCGTCCTGCGCGCCGCACGCGCGCGCGGCGCCACCGCCGACCACGTGCTGCTCTCCGGCGCGCCGGGTCTCGGCAAGACCACCCTGTCGATGATCATCGCCGCGGAGATGGGCGCCCCGATCCGCATCACCTCCGGCCCCGCCATCCAGCACGCCGGCGACCTCGCCGCGATCCTCTCCTCCCTCCAGGAGGGCGAGGTCCTCTTCCTGGACGAGATCCACCGCATGTCCCGGCCCGCCGAGGAGATGCTGTACATGGCCATGGAGGACTTCCGCGTCGACGTCATCGTCGGCAAGGGCCCCGGCGCCACCGCGATCCCGCTGGAGCTGCCGCCGTTCACCCTGGTCGGCGCCACCACGCGCGCGGGCCTGCTCCCGCCCCCGCTGCGCGACCGCTTCGGCTTCACCGCGCACATGGAGTTCTACGAACCGCACGAGCTGGAGCGCGTCGTGCACCGCTCGGCGCACCTGCTGGACGTCGAGATCGAGCCGGCCGGCGCCGCGGAGATCGCCGGCCGCTCCCGGGGCACGCCCCGCATCGCCAACCGCCTGCTGCGCCGGGTCCGCGACTACGCGCAGGTCAAGGCCGACGGGCTGGTCACCCGCGACATCGCGGCCGCCGCCCTCGCCGTGTACGAGGTGGACGCGCGCGGCCTCGACCGGCTCGACCGCGCGGTCCTTCAGGCCCTGCTGAAGCTGTTCGGCGGCGGGCCGGTCGGCCTCTCGACCCTCGCCGTCGCGGTGGGGGAGGAGCGCGAGACCGTCGAGGAGGTCGCCGAACCGTTCCTGGTCCGCGAGGGCCTGCTCGCCCGCACCCCGCGCGGCCGGGTCGCCACGCCGGCGGCATGGTCGCATCTCGGCCTCACCCCACCGGGCTCGTCCGGTGCGGGAAACGGACAACAGGACCTGTTCGGGGCGTGATGGTCACCGCCCGGCGAGGGCAATGGCCCGGGCAGGAACCCAGGTGCCATGCTGAGCGTTGTTCCATGCGAGCGGACTCGCTTAGACTCCGCCGATGCCGCCCTTGTGGGTGGCGCCGACCACACCCCCATCCAACAGGCCGCTCACCCGCGCGGTCGCGCGAAGGAAATTCCGTCCCGTGAATGCCTATACCCTTCTCCCGTTCATCGTGCTCATCGCGGCGATGTTCCTGATGACGCGTTCGGCCAAGAAGAAGCAGCAGCAGGCCGCCCATATGCGGAACGAGATGCAGCCCGGCTCCGGTGTCCGCACGATCGGGGGTATGTACGCGACGGTCAAGGAGGTCAACGAGGACACCGTCCTCCTCGACGCCGGACCGGGCGTCGAACTCCTCTTCGCCAAGAACGCCATCGGCGCCGTCCTCACCGACGACGAGTACAACCGCATCGTCCACGGCATCGAGCACGACCTCAAGTCCGACGCCGGCCTCGTCCCGGACGACGCCTCCTCCCTCACCGAGACCGACGAGACCGACGGGTCTGCCGCCGCTGCCGCCGCCTCCGACGACAAGATCGACCTCGGTAAGAAGGACGCCGCCGAGGACGCCGACGCGGCCGGTGCCGCCGACGCCAAGGCAGAGGACGAGCCGAAGAAGACCGACGGCGACTCCGACGCGAAGTAGTCACGCCCCGGGAGGCGCGACGGCGGCATGATGGCGCCCCGCGCATCCCGGGCGCGTCTGTTTCCCGCACGGGAGCCCGACACCATGTCATGGCCGACCGCGCCGACGGGGCGCGGGGCGGCCCGAGAGGGAGTACGAGAAGGTGGCAGCACCTAAGAGGGGCCGAAGCGCGAGCGCCCAGAGCAAGCCAGGGCGCTCGCTGGCCCTCATCCTGATCGCCATCGTGGCGCTCACCGGGGGGATGTTCCTCTCCGGGCACACCACTCCGCGTCTCGGTATCGACCTCGCCGGTGGCACGAGCATCACGCTCAAGGCGAAGGCCGACCAGGGGTCCGCGATCAACAAGGCCAACATGGACACCGCGGTCGACATCATGAACCGCCGTGTCAACGGCCTCGGCGTCTCCGAGGCGGAGGTGCAGACCCAGGGGACCGACAACATCATCGTCAACATCCCCAAGGGCACCAACTCCAAGGAGGCCCAGGAGCAGGTCGGCACCACCGCCAAGCTGTACTTCCGGCCGGTTCTGGCCAGCGAGCCCAGCGGCGGCGCCGCGCAGAGCCCCTCGCCGAGCGCGTCCCCCAGCGGCGGCTCCTCGTCGAAGCCGAGCACGAGCCCGTCGTCCAGCGCCTCCTCGCCGCAGAAGGCCTCCTCGTCCGGCTCCTCGTCCGGCTCCGCGTCCCCCTCGGCCACGGCGACCTCCCAGGGCCGCGCCGTCACCGACGCGCTGAAGGCCGACTCCACCCCCTCGCCGAGCGCTTCCTCCTCCGGCAGCGGCAAGCCGTCGGCCACCCCCTCGGCCACCCCCAGCGGCGGCACGAACGCGAACTCCAAGCTCCAGGCCCAGTACGCGGCCCTGGACTGCGGCAAGGCCACCGACCGCGCCAACACCGGCGAGAACGCCAAGCCCAGTGACCCCACCGTGGCCTGCGGCAAGATCGACAAAGTCTGGTACAAGTACCTGCTCGGCCCCGCCGCCGTCGACGGCACCGAGGTGAAGAAGGCCCAGGCGGTCTTCGACACCCAGGGCGCCTCCGGCTGGCAGGTCCAGATGACCTTCACGGGCAGCGGTGCCAAGAAGTTCGCCGACATCACCGGCGAGCTGGCCAAGAACCAGCCCCCGCAGAACGAGTTCGGCATCGTCCTCGACGGCGAGGTCGTCTCCAGCCCGTACGTCAGCTCGGCCATCACCGGCGGCCAGGCGGAGATCTCCGGCAGCTTCAAGCAGGAGGAGGCGCAGAGCCTCGCCAACGTGCTGTCGTACGGCGCCCTGCCGCTGTCCTTCCAGGAGCAGTCCGTCACCACCGTCACCGCCGCGCTCGGCGGTGAGCAGCTGCACGCCGGTCTGCTCGCCGGCGCGATCGGTCTCGCGCTGGTCGTGATCTACCTGGTGGCCTACTACCGCGGCCTGTCCGTCGTGGCCATGGCCTCCCTGGTGGTCTCCGCGATCCTCACCTACGTGATCATGTCGCTGCTCGGCCCGGCCATCGGCTTCGCGCTGAACCTGCCCGCCGTCTGCGGTGCCATCGTCGCCATCGGTATCACCGCGGACTCGTTCATCGTGTACTTCGAACGCATCCGGGACGAGATCCGCGAGGGCCGTACGCTGCGTCCCGCCGTCGAGCGGGCCTGGCCGCGCGCCCGGCGCACCATCCTGGTCTCGGACTTCGTGTCGTTCCTGGCCGCCGCGGTGCTGTTCATCGTCACGGTCGGCAAGGTGCAGGGCTTCGCCTTCACCCTGGGCCTCACCACGCTGCTCGACGTGGTCGTCGTCTTCCTCTTCACCAAGCCGCTCATGACGCTCTTGGCCCGCCGCACGTTCTTCGCGAACGGCCACAAGTGGTCCGGACTCGACCCGAAGGGCCTCGGTGCCAAGCCGCCGCTGCGCCGCACCCGCCGTCCCGCCGGTCCCGCCGCCGGCCCCGTCGACCCGAAGGAGGCGTGAGCGATGTCGAAACTCGGCAACCTCGGCGCTCGACTGCACCGCGGCGAGATCTCGTACGACTTCGTCGGCAAGCGCAAGATCTGGTACGGCATCTCGATCCTGATCACCATCACGGCCATCGTCGGCCTGGCGGTGCGCGGCCTGAACCTGGGCATCGAGTTCCAGGGCGGCGCGGTCTTCACGACGCCCACGAGCATGAGCACGTCGGTGGCGAAGGCCGAGGAGTACGCCACGGAGGCCTCCGGCCACGAGGCGATCGTGCAGAAGCTCGGCAACGGCAGCCTGCGCATCCAGATCGCCGGCATCGACACCGGCCAGTCCGACAAGATCAAGCAGGAGCTGGCCAAGGACCTGAACCTCGACCCCGAGAAGCTCGCCGCCGACCTGGTCGGCCCGAGCTGGGGCGAGCAGATCGCCAACAAGGCCTGGGAGGGCCTGGCGATCTTCATGGTCCTCGTGGTGATCTACCTGGCGATCGCCTTCGAGTGGCGGATGGCCGTCGCGGCGCTGGTCGCGCTGATCCACGACATCACCATCACGACCGGTATCTACGCCCTGGTCGGCTTCGAGGTCACGCCCGGCACGGTCATCGGTCTGCTGACCATCCTCGGTTACTCGCTCTACGACACGGTCGTCGTCTTCGACAGCCTCAAGGAGCAGACGAAGGACATCACCAAGCAGACCCGGTTCACCTACAGCGAGATCGCCAACCGGTCGATCAACGGCACCCTGGTCCGCTCCATCAACACCACGGTCGTCGCCCTGCTGCCGGTCGCCGGTCTGCTCTTCATCGGCGGCGGCTTCCTCGGCGCGGGCACGCTCAACGACATCTCCCTGTCGCTGTTCGTCGGCCTCGCGGCCGGTGCCTACTCGTCGATCTTCATCGCCACGCCGCTCGTCGCCGACCTCAAGGAGCGCGAGCCCGCGATGAAGGCCCTCACCAAGCGGGTCCTGGCCAAGCGCGCCCAGGCCGGCGCGGAGGGGGACCTCGCCGCGGAGGCCCGGGCCGACGCCGGTGACGACGCCGACGACGCCGCTCCCGCCGTGGTGGGCCCGCGCGACCAGCCCGCCTCCCGCGGCCGGGGCCGCGGCCGGACCTCGGGGAAGCGCCGATGACCGACATCCAGGAGCTGCTGCTCAGCCGCATCCGTGACGTCGCCGACTACCCGGAGTCCGGGGTGATGTTCAAGGACATCACCCCGCTCCTGGCCGATCCGGCGGCCTTCACGGCGCTCACCGACGAGCTGGCCGAGATCGCCGCCAACACCGGCGCGACCAAGGTCGTCGGCCTGGAGGCCCGGGGCTTCATCCTCGGCGCCCCGGTCGCCGTCCGCGCCGGCCTCGGCTTCATCCCCGTCCGCAAGGCGGGCAAGCTGCCGGGGGCCACCCTGCGCCAGGCGTACGACCTGGAGTACGGCTCGGCGGAGATCGAGGTGCACGCGGAGGACCTGGTCACCGGCGACCGCGTGCTGATCGTGGACGACGTCCTGGCCACCGGCGGCACCGCCGAGGCCGCGATCCAGCTCATCCAGCGCGCGGGCGCCGAGGTCTCCGGCCTCGCGGTCCTGATGGAACTGGGCTTCCTGGACGGCCGCTCCCGCCTGGCGCCGGCCCTCGGCGGAGCCCCGCTGACGGCCCTCCTCCAGGTCTGACCGCTCACGTCCGACCGATCCGCACAGCGCGACGGCCGCCCCGGAGGACACCGGGGCGGCCGTCGTCGTACGGGCACCGCGGCGGCCGTCGCCGTACGGACACCCGCCGCACACCCGCGGATCCCCCCGAGGACACCTCCCGGAATCTCCCGGCGGCCCCCCGCGTTGCACGGATACACGGTCCTCACATCCGCCTCCAGGCGATGACCGGGCGCAGGATCGCTACCATGGGGTTTCCGGAGCCTGACCGGGGGACCCGGATCGCGCACGAGGAGTCCTCTTGCCAGACGAGGCCCAGCCACTGACCGCCGCCAAGCCCGAGCCCGCCTCGGCCCCCGCGGCGAAGCCCGCGCCGAACGCTTCCCAGGTGAAGAACGACACCCGCGGGACGGTCCAGCGCGCCCAGTCCGCGCCCGTCGAGAAGAGCGCCGAGTCCTCGCGCCCCAAGCCCGCCCCGCCCGAGCGCCCGGCGCAGCCGCCCGTGGTCCGCCAGCCGGTCACGCCGCCCACCCGCACCGGCTCCTCCAACCGCGTCCGGGCCCGCCTCGCCCGCCTCGGCGTCCAGCGCGCGAACCCGTACAACCCGGTCCTGGAGCCGCTGCTGCGGATAGTGCGCAGCAACGACCCCAAGATCGAGAACTCCACGCTGCGCCAGATCGAGCGCGCCTACCAGGTCGCCGAGCGCTGGCACCGCGGCCAGAAGCGCAAGAGCGGCGACCCGTACATCACGCACCCGCTCGCGGTCACCACCATCCTCGCCGAGCTGGGCATGGACCCGGCCACGCTGATGGCCGGGCTGCTGCACGACACCGTCGAGGACACCGAGTACGGGCTGGAGGACCTGCGCCGCGACTTCGGCGACGTCGTGGCCCTGCTCGTCGACGGCGTCACCAAGCTGGACAAGGTCAAGTTCGGCGAGGCCGCGCAGGCCGAGACCGTGCGCAAGATGGTCGTCGCCATGGCCAAGGACCCGCGCGTCCTGGTCATCAAGCTCGCCGACCGCCTGCACAACATGCGCACCATGCGCTACCTCAAGCGCGAGAAGCAGGAGAAGAAGGCGCGCGAGACGCTGGAGATCTACGCGCCGCTCGCCCACCGCCTGGGCATGAACACCATCAAGTGGGAGCTGGAGGACCTCGCGTTCGCGATCCTCTACCCCAAGATGTACGACGAGATCGTGCGGCTGGTGGCCGAGCGGGCACCGAAGCGAGACGAATATCTGGCCATAGTGACCGACGAGGTCCAGGCCGACCTGCGTGCCGCCCGCATCAAGGCGACCGTCACCGGCCGCCCGAAGCACTACTACAGCGTCTACCAGAAGATGATCGTGCGGGGCCGCGACTTCGCCGAGATCTACGACCTGGTGGGCATCCGCGTCCTCGTCGACACGGTCCGCGACTGCTACGCCGCCCTCGGCACGGTGCACGCGCGATGGAACCCGGTCCCCGGCCGGTTCAAGGACTACATCGCGATGCCCAAGTTCAACATGTACCAGTCGCTGCACACGACGGTCATCGGCCCCAACGGCAAGCCGGTCGAGCTCCAGATCCGCACCTTCGACATGCACCGCCGCGCCGAGTACGGCATCGCCGCGCACTGGAAGTACAAGCAGGAGGCCGTCGCCGGCGCCTCCAAGATCCGCACCGACGCGCCGAAGACGTCCGCCAAGGACAAGGACGCCATCAACGACATGGCGTGGCTGCGACAGCTCCTCGACTGGCAGAAGGAGACCGAGGACCCCAGCGAGTTCCTGGAGTCCCTGCGCTTCGACCTGTCCCGCAACGAGGTCTTCGTCTTCACCCCCAAGGGCGACGTCATCGCGCTGCCGGCCGGTGCCACCCCGGTGGACTTCGCGTACGCCGTCCACACCGAGGTCGGCCACCGCACCATAGGGGCGCGGGTCAACGGCCGCCTCGTACCGCTCGAATCCACCCTGGACAACGGCGACCTGGTGGAGGTCTTCACCTCCAAGGCGGCCGGCGCCGGCCCGTCCCGGGACTGGCTCGGCTTCGTCAAGTCGCCCCGGGCGCGCAACAAGATCCGTGCCTGGTTCTCCAAGGAGCGCCGGGACGAGGCGATCGAGCACGGCAAGGACGCCATCGTGCGGGCCATGCGCAAGCAGAACCTGCCGATCCAGCGGATCCTCACCGGCGACTCCCTGGTCACGCTCGCGCACGAGATGCGCTACTCGGACATCTCCGCGCTGTACGCGGCGATCGGCGAGGGCCATGTCTCCGCACAGAACATCGTGCAGAAGCTCGTCCAGGCCCTCGGCGGCGAGGAGGCCGCCACCGAGGAGATCGACGAGACGGTCCCGCCGTCCCGCACCCGCGGCCGCAAGCGCCGCTCCAGCGCCGATCCGGGCGTCGTCGTCAAGGGCGTCGAGGACGTGTGGGTCAAGCTGGCCCGCTGCTGTACGCCCGTGCCCGGCGACCCGATCATCGGCTTCGTCACGCGCGGCAGCGGCGTGTCGGTTCACCGCAGCGACTGCGTCAACGTGGACTCCCTGTCCCGTGAGCCCGAGCGCATCCTGGACGTCGAGTGGGCGCCCACCCAGTCCTCGGTCTTCCTGGTCGCCATCCAGGTCGAGGCGCTGGATCGCTCCCGGCTGCTCTCGGACGTCACCCGGGTCCTGTCCGACCAGCACGTCAACATCCTGTCGGCGGCCGTCCAGACGTCCCGCGACCGCGTGGCCACCTCCCGCTTCACCTTCGAGATGGGCGACCCGAAGCACCTCGGCCACGTCCTCAAGGCCGTCCGGGGCGTGGAGGGCGTCTACGACGTCTACCGCGTGACATCGGGCCGCAGCCGCTCGTAGGACGGCTCCGGCTCCCCACGAGCCCCCGCACAGGGAAGGGCCCCGTACGCTCGTACGGGGCCCTCTGCGGTGCGCGGCGGGGGATTCAGCCGCCGAACTCCTGCAAGCCCTTCAGCGCCTGGTCCAGGAGCGCCTGACGGCCCTCCAGTTCCTTCTCCAGCTTGTCGGCCCTGGCGTTGTTGCCCTGGGCGCGCGCCTGCTCGATCTGCGCCTTCAGCTTGTCCACGGCGGCCTGGAGCTGACCGGTCAGACCCTCCGCACGCGCGCGTGCCTCCGGGTTCGTCCGGCGCCACTCGGCCTCCTCGGCCTCCTGGATCGCCCGCTCGACGGCGTGCATCCGGCCCTCGACCTTCGGCCGCGCGTCCCTCGGGACGTGACCGATGGCCTCCCAGCGCTCGTTGACCGAGCGGAAGGCGGCCCGCGCGGCCTTCAGATCGGTGATCGGCAGGAGCTTCTCGGCCTCCTCGGCCAGCTCCTCCTTCAGCTTCAGGTTCTCCGACTGCTCCGCGTCCCGCTCGGCGAAGACCGAGCTACGGGCGGCGAAGAACACGTCCTGAGCGCCGCGGAAGCGGTTCCACAGGTCGTCCTCGTGCTCGCGCTGGGCGCGGCCCGCGGCCTTCCACTCCGCCATCAGCTCGCGGTACCGGGCGGCCGTGGGACCCCAGTCCGTCGAGTCCGACAGCGCCTCGGCCTCGGCGACCAGCCGCTCCTTGGTCCGGCGGGCCTCCTCGCGCTGCGCGTCCAGCTGCGCGAAGTGGGCCTTGCGGCGCTTGGAGAACGCCGACCGGGCGTGCGAGAAGCGGTGCCACAGCTCGTCGTCGGACTTGCGGTCAAGGCGCGGCAGCCCCTTCCACGTGTCCACCAGCGCCCGCAGCCGCTCGCCGGCGGCCCGCCACTGGTCGGACTGCGCCAGCCGCTCGGCCTCGACGACCAGGTCCTCCTTGGCCTTGCGGGCCTCGTCGGACTGCCGGGCCCGCTGCTGCTTGCGCTCCTCGCGGCGCGCCTCGACGGTCGCGACCAGCTTGTCCAGCCGCCCCCGCAGCGCCTCCAGGTCGCCGACCGCGTGGTGCGCGTCCACCTGCTCGCGCAGGTGGTCGATGGCGGCCTGGGCGTCCTTCGCCGACAGGTCGGTGGTCCGCACTCGCTTTTCGAGGAGGCCGATCTCGACAACCAGGCCCTCGTACTTGCGCTCGAAGTAGGCCAGCGCCTCCTCGGGGGAGCCGGCCTGCCAGGAACCGACGACCTGCTCGCCGTCGGCCGTACGCACGTACACGGTCCCCGTCTCGTCGACGCGGCCCCACGGGTCGCTGCTCACAGCGCCTCCTCCACATGATGCCTGCGAGGGGCCTCAGCGCCCCCGGGCATCGTCCACAGTTTCGTCACGGCCAACATAGGCGACCAGCGGGTTGCCTGTCCGCATCCAGCGCGACCGAAATTCGGCAGTCGGCCGTTCCCGGCCCCCGTTGACCTCAGGACTTGCTGACGGCCGGCCTCAGGACTTGCTGACGGTCGCCTTGTTGATCACGACCGTCGCGTTCGGCGCACCGTCACCGGCACCCGTGTTCTCGCCGGCCGCGGCGATCTTGTTCAGCACCTTCATGCCCGCCGCGTCGATCGTGCCGAACGGGGTGTAGCTGGGCGGCAGGGGGCTGTCCTTGTAGACGAGGAAGAACTGGCTGCCGCCGGTGTGCTTCTGGCCGGTGTTGGCCATCGCCACCGTGCCCGCCGGGTAGGTGTTGCTCTTCAGGCTCGTGTCCTTGAGGTTCTCGTCCGGGAGCGTGTAGCCCGGACCGCCCATGCCGGTGCCCTGCGGGTCGCCGCACTGGAGGACGTAGATGCCCTGGGTGGTCAGGCGGTGGCACTTGGTGTGGTCGAAGTAGCCCTTGCCCGCGAGGAAGTCGAACGAGTTCACCGTGTGCGGGGCCGCCGACGTCTTCAGCGCGATGCCGATGTCACCGCACGTCGTGGCGAGCTTCAGCGTGTACTTGGCCGACGTGTCGATCGTCATCGCCGGCTCCTTCTTCCAGCTCAGCTTCTCCGCCGAGCCGGCCGCCGGCTTCGCGCACGGGTCCGGGGCCTTGCTGGTCGGCGCGGCGCTCGGGCTGGCGCCGGGGGTGACCTCGGCGCTCGCGTTCTCCTTCTTGTCGCCGTCGTCCTTCAGCACCCCGGTCGTGTACAGGGCGACGCTGCCGATCACGACCACGCCCAGTACCGACGCGATCACGGAGTTGCGCAGGCGGGCCTTGCGCCGCGCCTCGGTGCGCCGCTGCTGCTGCCGCAAGAACTTCTCCCGGGCGAGCTGACGCCGCCGCTGCTCCTGGCTGACCACCGGGTTCTCTCCTCATGCGTGTCGTGTGTCGGGCGGCACGCGTGCGTCCTCGTGCTCCGACCGCTGCGTGTAGCCCCGTACCGTATATGGGTTCGCTGAGGAAACGGCAGCGCCGGTAGGCTCTGACTCCAGCGGAAGCCGCCTGTAACCGACACAACGAAGGACGATCGTGCTCATTGCCGGGTTCCCCGCCGGGGCCTGGGGGACGAACTGTTATCTCGTCGCCCCCGCCGCCGGTGAGGAGTGCGTGATCATCGACCCCGGCCACCAGGCCGCCGAAGGCGTCGAG
The DNA here is from genome assembly GCF_014650735.1 of Streptomyces canarius. Lineage (NCBI taxonomy): Bacteria > Bacillati > Actinomycetota > Actinomycetes > Kitasatosporales > Streptomycetaceae > Streptomyces > Streptomyces canarius. The sequence continues at coordinate 147,686 of NZ_BMVN01000002.1, read as the reverse complement.
GAAGCACTGGAGAAGCATCGGCTCAAGCCCGTCGCCGTCGTCCTCACCCACGGCCACATCGACCATGTCGCCTCGGTCGTCCCCGTCTGCGGGGCGCACGACGTCCCGGCCTGGATCCACCCCGAGGACCGGTACATGCTGAGCGACCCCGAGAAGGCGCTCGGCCGCTCCATCGGCATGCCGCTGATGGGCGAGCTGACCGTGGGGGAGCCGGATGACGTGAAGGAGCTGACGAACGGCACCAGCCTCGAACTGGCAGGCCTGGAGTTCTCCGTCGCGCACGCGCCGGGCCATACCAGGGGGTCGGTGACCTTCCGGATGCCCGAGACCGCCGACATCCCGTCGGTGTTCTTCTCCGGGGATCTGCTGTTCGCCGGCTCCATCGGACGCACCGACCTGCCGGGCGGATCCATGGAGGACATGCTGAGGTCGCTGGCCCGCGTGTGCCTGCCGCTCGACGACTCCACCGTGGTGCTGTCCGGCCACGGCCCCCAGACGACCATCGGCCAGGAGCGCGCCACCAACCCCTATCTGCGGGAAGTGGCCGCAGGCCGCCAAGATCGCGGCGCCGCCGAGGCTCCCCGACGAGGAATGTGACGAGAGACCTTCCGTGAGCACCTTCCAGGCCCCCAAGGGCACCTACGACCTGATCCCGCCGGACTCGGCGACGTATCTGGCGGTCCGCGAGGCGATCGCCGCTCCGCTGCGCAACTCCGGCTACGGCTACATCGAGACCCCCGGCTTCGAGAACGTCGAACTCTTCGCGCGCGGTGTCGGCGAGTCCACCGACATCGTGACCAAGGAGATGTACGCCTTCGAGACCAAGGGCGGCGACAAGCTCGCCCTGCGCCCCGAGGGCACGGCGTCCGTGCTGCGCGCGGCGCTGGAGGCCAACCTGCACAAGTCGGGCAACCTCCCGGTCAAGCTCTGGTACTCCGGCTCCTACTACCGCTACGAGCGCCCCCAGAAGGGCCGTTACCGGCACTTCTCCCAGGTCGGCGCGGAGGCGATCGGCGCCGAGGACCCGGCGCTGGACGCCGAACTGATCATCCTGGCCGACCAGGCGTACCGCTCGCTGGGCCTCAGGAACTTCCGCATCCTGCTGAACAGCCTCGGCGACAAGGAGTGCCGCCCGGTGTACCGGACGGCGCTCCAGGAGTTCCTGCACGGCCTGGACCTGGACGAGGACACGCGCCGCCGCGTCGACATCAACCCGCTCCGGGTCCTCGACGACAAGCGCGAGTCGGTCCAGAAGCAGCTCACCGGCGCGCCGCTGCTGCGCGACTACCTGTGCGACGCGTGCAAGGCGTACCACGAGGAGGTCCGTGAGCTGATCACCGCCGCGGGCGTCTCCTTCGAGGACGACCCGAAGCTGGTGCGCGGCCTGGACTACTACACCCGCACCACCTTCGAGTTCGTGCACGACGGTCTCGGCTCGCAGTCCGCGGTGGGCGGCGGCGGGCGCTACGACGGCCTGTCCGAGATGATCGGCGGCCCGGCGCTGCCGTCCGTCGGCTGGGCCCTGGGCGTCGACCGCACGGTCCTCGCGCTGGAGGCCGAGGGCGTGGAACTGGACATCCCGGCGTCGACCAGCGTCTACGCCGTCCCGCTCGGCGAGGAGGCCCGCCGGGTGCTGTTCGCCAAGGTCACCGAGTTGCGCAAGGTGGGCATCGCGGCGGACTTCGCCTACGGCGGCAAGGGCCTGAAGGGCGCCATGAAGAACGCCAACCGCTCGGGCGCCCGCTACGCGATCGTCGCCGGTGAGCGCGACCTCGCCGAGGGCGTCGTCCAGCTCAAGGACATGGAGTCCGGCGAGCAGGCGGCGATCGGCGTGAACGAGATCGTGGCGGAGCTGGAAGCGCGGCTCGGCTAGCAGCACACACACGCGCGCGTGGGCGCCGGACGCTCTCCCGAGGGGCTGTCCGGCGCCTTCGTCGTACGTACCGCGCGGCGGCCGGCGCTGTCCGGAACCGAGCAGGCGGTACCCGTCGTACGTACATCCTTATACGGAGCGAACGGTGCGCACACACGCGTGTGCGGCACAATGACCCGTGCCCGAAGATGGTCCAAGTCTCAAGTGACGGAAATCGGCGTGATGAGCAAGTCGACAGTCAAAGACGTCTCCGCGGAGCCCGGCCCGGAGCGCGCCGCCGACGCCCCGCGCGCGGTGGGCGGCAGCCGCGCCTTCGCCATCCTGCTGGTGATCACCGGGGCGGCCGGACTGCTGGCCGCCTGGGTCATCACGATCGACAAGTTCAAGCTGCTGGAAGCCAAGGTCGCCGGCAAGACGTTCACCCCCGGGTGCAGCCTCAACCCGGTCGTCTCCTGCGGCAGCGTCATGGAGAGCAAGCAGGCCGCCGCCTTCGGCTTCCCCAACCCGATGCTCGGTCTCGTCGCCTACGGCATCGTCATCTGCGTCGGCATGAGCCTGCTGGCCCGCGCCCGGTTCCCGCGCTGGTACTGGCTGACCTTCAACTTCGGCACGCTCTTCGGCGTGGCCTTCTGCACCTGGCTCCAGTTCCAGTCCCTGTACCGGATCAACGCGCTGTGCCTGTGGTGCTCGCTGGCGTGGGTCGCCACGATCACCATGTTCTGGTACGTCACCTCGTTCAACCTCCGCAACGACTTCCTGCCGTCCCCGCGCTGGCTGAAGTCCTTCTTCGGCGAGTTCACCTGGGTGCTGCCGGTCGTGCACGTCGGCATCATCGGCATGCTGGTCCTCACCCGCTGGTGGGACTTCTGGACCAGCTGACGGTCCCGGCCGGATTGTCAGTGCGGTGTTCTAGGGTTTCAGCGTGGAACCCGACCTCTTCACCGCAGCAGCAGAAGAACGCCAGGAGAAGGATCCGGCAGCCAGCCCCCTGGCGGTGCGCATGCGCCCGCGCACCCTCGACGAGGTCGTGGGCCAGCAGCACCTGCTCGGACCGGGCTCCCCGCTGCGCCGGCTGGTCGGCGAGGGCAACGGCGGCCCGGCCGGCCCGTCCTCGGTGATCCTGTGGGGCCCGCCCGGCACCGGAAAGACCACCCTGGCCTACGTCGTCTCGAAGGCGACGAACAAGCGGTTCGTGGAGCTGTCCGCGATCACCGCGGGCGTCAAGGAGGTCCGCGCGGTCATCGACGGCGCCCGCCGCGCCACCGGCGCCTTCGGCAAGGAGACCGTCCTCTTCCTGGACGAGATCCACCGCTTCAGCAAGGCCCAGCAGGACTCCCTGCTCCCGGCCGTGGAGAACCGCTGGGTGACCCTGATCGCGGCCACCACGGAGAACCCGTACTTCTCGGTGATCTCCCCGCTGCTCTCCCGCTCCCTCCTGCTCACCCTCGAACCGCTCACCGACGACGACATCCGCTCCCTGCTCCGCCGCGCGCTGAGCGACGAACGCGGCCTCAAGGAGGCCGTCACCCTCCCCGAGTACACCGAGGAGCATCTGCTCCGCATCGCCAGCGGCGACGCCCGCCGCGCCCTGACCGCCCTGGAGGCCGCCGCCGGGGCCGCCCTGGACCAGGGCGAGAGCGAGATCGGCCTGCGGACGCTGGAGCAGACGGTCGACCGGGCCGCGGTGACGTACGACCGCGACGGCGACCAGCACTACGACGTCGCCAGCGCCCTCATCAAGTCCATCCGCGGCTCCGACGTCGACGCGGCCCTGCACTACCTGGCCCGCATGATCGAGGCCGGCGAGGACCCCCGGTTCATCGCCCGCCGCCTGATGATCTCCGCCAGCGAGGACATCGGCCTCGCCGACCCGAACGCGCTGCCCATCGCCGTGGCCGCCGCCCAGGCCGTCGCCATGATCGGCTTCCCGGAGGCCGCGCTCACCCTCAGCCACGCCACGATCGCCCTGGCCCTCGCCCCCAAGTCCAACGCCGCGACCACCGCGATCGGCGCCGCCCTGGAAGACGTACGCAAGGGCCTGGCCGGACCCGTGCCGCCGCATCTGCGCGACGGGCACTACAAGGGCGCGGCCAAGCTCGGCCACGCCCAGGGGTACGTGTACCCGCACGACCTGCCCGAGGGCATCGCCGAGCAGCAGTACGCCCCGGACGCCCTGAAGGACCGCGAGTACTACACGCCGAGCCGGCACGGCGCCGAGGCCAGATACGCCGACGCCGTGGAGTGGACCCGCAAGCGCCTCGGTCGAAAGCGGTCCTGAGCACCCTGTAGACTGACCCGAAGTGCTGAGTCCCGTGCTGTCAGAGCGGGACAACCAGCCGGAGGCCCGGTCCCGCGCGGACCGGCTCCAGGAGCGTCGCGCACCGTCGAACGGTGTCGCGGGCAGCCCACCACCACTCGGAGTCCCGGGACGGTCGGTGGGCCACTCGCGTGCTGCACGTATGTGCCCAGACCAGGGAAGCGGCTGCCCGGCAGGTCCCCTGCGGACCCGGCGGGTTCTCCCGGCTGCGGATGTGACCTCCCTGAACACTGACGAGCCGAACACTACGAAAGAGACGAAAGACAGTGGCGAACCAGTCCCGCCCCAAGGTCAAGAAGTCGCGTGCCCTCGGCATCGCGCTGACCCCGAAGGCCGTCAAGTACTTCGAGGCCCGCCCCTACCCGCCGGGTGAGCACGGCCGCGGCCGCAAGCAGAACTCGGACTACAAGGTCCGTCTGCTGGAGAAGCAGCGCCTGCGCGCTCAGTACGACATCTCCGAGCGCCAGCTGGTCCGCGCCTACGAGCGCGCGTCCAAGGTCCAGGGCAAGACCGGCGAGGCCCTGATCGTGGAGCTGGAGCGCCGCCTCGACGCGCTGGTCCTGCGTTCGGGCATCGCCCGCACGATCTACCAGGCCCGCCAGATGGTCGTGCACGGCCACATCCAGGTCAACGGCCAGAAGGTCGACAAGCCGTCCTTCCGCGTCCGCCCGGACGACGTCGTGCAGGTCCGCGACCGCTCCAAGGACAAGACGCTCTTCCAGATCGCCCGTGAGGGTGGCTTCGCCCCCGACGGCGAGACCCCGCGCTACCTCCAGGTGAACCTCAAGGCCCTGGCGTTCCGCCTGGACCGCGAGCCGAACCGCAAGGAAGTTCCGGTCATCTGCGACGAGCAGCTCGTCGTCGAGTACTACGCCCGCTGACCCCCGTCACGGCGTAAGTCCTCAGCCCGCCGTCTCCCCGCCCTTCCGGGTGGGCGAGGCGGCGGGTTCGCGCTGTCCGGAGCGGGCGGCCGGGACCGGCCCCCGGGGCGCGGGCAGCGCCGGCAGCGGCCGTCCGTCCCTCCGCAGCGCACGGGCCACCGCGGTCTCCCGGTCCAGCCGCGCCCCCCGGCGCACCCACTCCTCGTACCGCTCGTCGCCCAGCGCCTCCCGGGCCATGGCCTCGCACTGCTCGTGCGGGGCGTTGTAGTAGGCCGAGCCGAACAGCGGCAGCCCGACCGAGGACCACATCCGCCCGGCGGCCCCCTGGAGCACCGCCGCCTCCACCGGATCGCCCTGCGTCACCGTCACCAGCGCCAGCAGCTCGATCGACAGCACCGTGCCCAGCAGGTCGTGGAAGCCGTGCGCGTTGTCCAGGCAGTCCGCCAGCAGCTCGCGCGCATGGACCGCGTCACCGCCCCGCCAGGCCGCGTACGCCAGCACGTACAGGGCGTACGACCGCGCCCACCGCTCCCCGTGGTCCTCGCACACCCGGCGCACGTCCTCGCACAGCCGCACCGCATCCGGCAGATCCCCCCGGAACGCCCGCGTCATCGCCAGCTCCACCTGGCCCATCAGGACGTTGCTGTTCAGCTCGCCGATCTCCTGGTAGCGGTCCAGCGCCGACCGCAGCAGCGTTTCCGCGCGGGCCATGTCATCCGTGACCAGGGCCAGACAGCCGGTGCGGTGCTCGGCGTACGCCACCGCCGTCGGATCGGCCGACCGCTCCGCCTGATCCCGGCACATCCGCAGCGCCCGGAGCGCCGCTGCGGTGTCGCCCTGGAGGATCGCCACATAGCCGAGCACCCACAGCGCCTTCAGCCGGGACCGCTCGTACTCCGACTCCAGCTCCAGCCCGCGCTCCAGCCACCGCCGCCCCTCCGCGAGCCGGCCGCACCCCACCCAGCAGAACCACAGCGCACCCGCCAGATGCTGGCCGAGGTGCGCCTCCTCCGGCTCGGTCAGGCAGAACTCCAGCGCGGTCCGCAGATTCGGCAGCTCCGCCTCGACCCGCGCGGCCACCTCGCGCTGCCGGGGCGAGAACCAGTCCAGCTCGCACAGGGTGGCGAGGCCCAGGTACCAGTCGCGGTGCCGTCTGCGCAGCCGGCCCTCGTCCCCGGTCGCCCCCAGCCACTCGGCGCCGTAGGCCCGGACGGTGTCCAGCATCCGGTAGCGCGGGCCCGCCGGGGTCTCCTCGCGGGAGACGACCGACTGGGCGAGCAGCTCCGAGAGCACGTCCAGCACGTCCTCCGCGGCCAGCCCGTCCCCGCTGCACACGTACTCGGCCGCCTCCAGGTCGAAGGAGTGCGCGAACACCGACAGGCGTGCCCACAGCAGCCGTTCGTCCGGTGAGCACAGCTCGTGGCTCCAGCCGATCGCCGTGCGCAGCGTCTGGTGCCGGGGGAGGGCGTCCCGGCCGCCACCGGTCAGCAGCCGGAACCGGTCGTCCAGGCGCCGCAGCAACTGCGCCGGGGACAGCGCCCGCAGCCGCCCGGCCGCCAGCTCCAGCGCCAGCGGGATGCCCTCCAGCCGCCGGCACAGCTCCCGCACCTCGGCGCCGTCGGCCACCGGCACGCCCTGCGCCCGGGCCCGGTCCGTGAACAGCTCCGCCGCCTCGTCCTCGCCGAGCGGCGCCAGCGGGAACAGCCGCTCGCCCGCGAGGCCCAGCGGACGCCGGCCCACGGCCAGCACCCGCAGCTCCGGGAGCTCGCGCAGCAGCTCCGCCGTCAGATCGGCACAGGCGGCCACCAGGTGCTCGAACCCGTCCAGCACCAACAGCGTCCGCCGCCCGGCCAGATGCTCCAGCAGCGCATCCCGGGGCAGGCGCGTGGTGTGGTCGGTCAGCCCCAGCGCCTCCACGACCGCGTACTCCACGAACTGCGGATCCCGCACCGCCGACAGCTCCACCCGCCCCCGGCCCGGGGCGCCCGCCGGGCCACCGCACGCCCAGCGCGCCGCCACCCGCGCGGCCAGCCGGGACTTGCCGACCCCGCCCACCCCGGTCACGGTCACCAGCCGTGCCTGGCCGAGCGCCGTCGTCAGCTCGGCCACCTCGGCCGAGCGCCCGACGAAAGAGGTGAGTTCGACGGGCGGATCGCCGTCCGCCCGGGAGCCGGGACTGTGAGCATTTCGCATGGGACACGGAGCGTACTGAACCGTGTTCACCGCGTACAATCGCTTCCCGCAACTCCGCCCGCTCCACCCGGTAATCCGGTACGGAGCCTCCGCCACGGCGCGATAGGCTCGGGGCACTGCTTTTTTCATGGTTCAGATGTTCAGAGCACGTTTCAGGGAGCGGGTGCGCACAGTGTCCGGTGGTGAGGTGGCCGGGATCCTGGTGGCCGTCTTCTGGGCGATCCTGGTCTCCTTCCTCGCGGTCGCACTGGCGAGGCTGGCCCAGACGCTCAAGGCGACCACCAAGCTCGTGGCGGACGTGACCGACCAGGCGGTCCCGCTGCTCGCCGACGCCTCCCAGGCGGTGCGCTCCGCGCAGACGCAGATCGACCGGGTCGACGCGATCGCCTCCGACGTCCAGGAGGTCACCTCGAACGCCTCCGCGCTGTCCACCACCGTCGCCTCCACCTTCGGCGGCCCGCTGGTGAAGGTCGCGGCCTTCGGCTACGGCGTCCGCCGGGCGCTCGGTGGCCGCAAGGAGGAGGACGTGCCGGGGAAGTCGCCCCGGCGTACCGTGATCGTGGGCCGGACGGTCCCTGCCGCACGCCGCAAGCGGAAGTAAGGACTGAGACCGAGCGATGTTCCGTCGTACGTTCTGGTTCACCACAGGTGTCGCCGCCGGTGTGTGGGCCACCACCAAGGTCAACCGCAAGCTGAAGCAGCTGACCCCGGAGAGCCTGGCCGCCACCGCGGCGAACAGGGCTCTTGAGACCGGTCAGCGGCTGAAGGACCGCGCGGTCGGCTTCGCGCTCGACGTCCGCGACAACATGGCCCAGCGGGAGGCCGAGCTGGAGGAGGCGCTCGGCATCCAGGAGAGCCCCGGGCTCACGGCACCCCGGCGGTACGCCGCCATCGAGAACAACCGCAGCAACCCGCAGTACGTCGAGAACACGACGTACTCGTACAACCGGAATGAGGACCACTGATGGAGTCGGCCGAGATTCGCCGCCGCTGGCTGAGCTTCTTCGAGGAGCGCGGGCACACCGTCGTCCCTTCGGCGTCGCTCATCGCGGACGACCCGACTCTGCTCCTCGTCCCCGCCGGCATGGTGCCCTTCAAGCCCTACTTCCTGGGTGAGGTCAAGCCGCCCTTCCCGCGCGCCACCAGCGTGCAGAAGTGCGTGCGCACGCCCGACATCGAAGAGGTCGGCAAGACCACGCGGCACGGCACGTTCTTCCAGATGTGCGGCAACTTCTCCTTCGGCGACTACTTCAAGGAAGGCGCCATCAAGCTCGCCTGGGAGCTGCTCACCAGCCCCCAGGACAAGGGCGGTTACGGCCTCGACCCCGAGCGCCTGTGGATCACCGTCTACCAGGACGACGACGAGGCCGAGCAGATCTGGCACGAGGTCGTCGGCGTGCCCAAGGAGCGCATCCAGCGCCTGGGCATGAAGGACAACTTCTGGTCCATGGGCGTCCCCGGCCCCTGCGGCCCCTGCTCCGAGATCAACTACGACCGCGGCCCCGAGTTCGGCGTCGAGGGCGGCCCCGCCGTCAACGACGAGCGGTACGTGGAGATCTGGAACCTCGTCTTCATGCAGTACGAGCGCGGCGAGGGCACCGGCAAGGACAACTTCGAGATCCTCGGGGACCTGCCGAGCAAGAACATCGACACGGGCCTCGGCCTGGAGCGGCTCGCCATGATTCTGCAAGACGTGCAGAACATGTACGAGATCGACACCTCCATGGCCGTCATCAAGCGCGCCACCGAGCTGACCGGTGTCCACTACGGCGACTCGCACGCCTCGGACGTCTCCCTCCGCGTGGTCACCGACCACATGCGCACCGCCACCATGCTCATCGGCGACGGCGTCACCCCCGGCAACGAGGGCCGTGGCTACGTGCTGCGCCGCATCATGCGACGCGCCATCCGCAACATGCGCCTGCTGGGCGCCACCGGACCGGTCGTCAAGGACCTGATCGACATCGTGATCCGGATGATGGGCCAGCAGTACCCCGAGCTGGTCACCGACCGCGAGCGCATCGAGAAGGTCGCCGTCGCCGAGGAGAACGCCTTCCTCAAGACGCTGAAGGCCGGCACCAACATCCTCGACACCGCCGTCACCGAGACCAAGGCCCAGGGCTCCGGCGTGCTGCCCGGCGACAAGGCCTTCCTGCTCCACGACACCTGGGGCTTCCCGATCGACCTCACCCTGGAGATGGCCGCCGAACAGGGCCTCTCCGTGGACGAGGAGGGCTTCCGCCGCCTGATGAAGGAGCAGCGGGAGCGCGCCAAGGCCGACGCCCAGGCCAAGAAGACCGGCCACGCCGACCTCGGTGCCTACCGTGAGATCGCCGACGCCGCCGGTGAGACCGACTTCATCGGCTACACCGACACCGAGGGCGAGTCCACGATCGTCGGCATCCTCGTCAACGGTGTCTCCTCCCCGGCCGCCACCGAGGGCGACGAGGTCGAGGTCGTCCTGGACCGCACCCCGTTCTACGCCGAGGGCGGCGGCCAGATCGGCGACACCGGCCGGATCAAGGTCGACTCCGGTGCCGTCATCGAGGTCCGCGACTGCCAGAAGCCGGTCCCGGGCGTGTACGTCCACAAGGGCGTCGTCCAGGTCGGCGAGGTGACCGTGGGAGCCAAGGCCCACGCCGCCATCGACACCCGCCGGCGCACGGCCATCGCCCGCGCCCACTCGGCCACCCACCTCACCCACCAGGCCCTGCGCGACGCCCTCGGCCCGACGGCCGCCCAGGCCGGTTCCGAGAACCAGCCCGGCCGTTTCCGCTTCGACTTCGGGTCCCCGTCCGCCGTGCCGACGGCCGTGATGACCGATGTCGAGCAGAAGATCAACGAGGTGCTCGCCCGCGACCTGGACGTGCGCGCCGACATCATGGGCATCGACGAGGCCAAGAAGCAGGGCGCCATCGCCGAGTTCGGCGAGAAGTACGGCGAGCGGGTCCGCGTCGTGACCATCGGCGACTTCTCCAAGGAGCTGTGCGGCGGCACGCACGTGCACAACACCGCCCAGCTGGGCCTGGTGAAGCTGCTCGGCGAGTCCTCCATCGGCTCCGGCGTGCGCCGTATCGAGGCCCTGGTCGGCGTCGACGCCTACAACTTCCTCGCCCGCGAGCACACGGTCGTCAACCAGCTGACCGAGCTGCTCAAGGGCCGCGCGGAGGAGCTGCCGGAGAAGGTCTCCGCCATGCTCGGCAAGCTGAAGGACGCCGAGAAGGAGATCGAGAAGTTCCGCGCCGAGAAGGTGCTCCAGGCCGCCGCCGGTCTCGCCGAGTCCGCCAAGGACGTGCGGGGTGTCGCCCTGGTCACCGGCCAGGTCCCGGACGGCACCACCCCGGACGACCTGCGCAAGCTGGTCCTGGACGTGCGCGGCCGGATCCAGGGCGGCCGGGCCGCCGTCGTGGCCCTGTTCACCGTCAACAACGGCAAGCCGCTCACGGTCATCGCCACCAACGAGGCCGCCCGCGAGCGCGGCCTCAAGGCCGGTGACCTGGTCCGTACGGCCGCCAAGACGCTCGGCGGTGGCGGTGGCGGCAAGCCGGACGTCGCCCAGGGCGGCGGCCAGAACCCGGCCGCCGTCGGCGAGGCCGTCGAGGCCGTCGAGCGCCTGGTCGCCGAGACCGCCAAGTAGGGAACGGCCGAGACATGCGCAGAGGACGTCGGCTCGCGATCGACGTCGGGGACGCCCGGATCGGGGTCGCCTCGTGCGACCCCGACGGGATCCTCGCCACCCCGGTGGAGACCGTCCCGGGCCGGGACGTCCCCGCCGCCCACCGCCGGTTGCGTCAGCTGGTGGAGGAGTACGAACCGATCGAGGTCGTCGTCGGCCTCCCCCGCTCCCTCAAGGGGGGCGAGGGCCCGGCCGCGGTCAAGGTCCGCGCCTTCGCGCAGGAGCTGGCCAAGGGCATCAAGCCGGTGCCGGTGCGGCTGGTGGACGAGCGGATGACGACCGTGACGGCCAGTCAGGGGCTGCGTGCCTCGGGCGTGAGGTCGAAGAAGGGCCGTGCGGTCATCGACCAGGCCGCCGCCGTCATCATTTTGCAGCAGGCCCTGGAATCCGAACGGGTGTCAGGTGAACCACCCGGCGAAGGCGTCGAAGTGGTCATCTGATCGCGATACGGTAACGTTCCGCGCGATGCGCCGGTGTTCGAACAGCCGGGGCACAGCAAGAGGCGGAGCGGAAGCCGGCCCCCGGCCGCGTGACCGTCGGCCTCGCGGCTCTAGGGGATCGATGACTGAGTATGGCCGGGGCCAAGGCTCCGAACCGTGGCATCCGGAGGACCCGTTGTACGGGGACGGCGGATGGGGACGGCAGGCCCAGGCGGGCCCGCAGTCGCCCTACGGCGGCCAGCCGCAGCACCATCCGCAGACGCCGCAGCACGGCGACTGGAGCCAGGAACAGCAGCCCGGGTACGGCGGGCAGCAGCACCAGTACCCCGACTACCCCGACTACGCCGACTACCAGGACGGATCGGGCCGGCCCGAGTACGACCAGCGGTTCGCCCACCAGACCCAGCAGCAGTTCCACCAGGGCGGCTGGGACGCGACCGGCACCCACGGCCACGTGCCCTACGCCGCCGACCCCGGCGACCCGTACGGCCAGCAGCCCATGGCCTACGGCGCGGAGCAGCCCGACTTCTACCCCACCGAGGACGCCTACCCGCCGCCGGAGCCGCCCGGCCGCCGGCAGCCCGAGCCCGAGCCCGAGCCGGAGCCCGAGCCGGAGACGGCGGGCGAGGAGGAGCACGCCTTCTTCGCGGGAGGCGGCGGTGAGGACGACGAGGAGGAGCACGAGCTCCAGAGCCGGCGTGAGCGGCGCGGGAAGAAGCCCGCCAAGAGCAAGAAGCGGCGCACCGGCTGCGCCTGCATGGTGGTCGTCCTGGTGTTCGGCGGCGGCCTCGGCGGCGTCGGGTATTTCGGCTACCAGTTCTACCAAAATCGTTTCGGCACGGCTCCGGACTACGCGGGCGACGGCACCGGCGAGACGGTGACCGTCGAGATCCCGAAAGGCGCGGGCGGCTGGGAGATCGGCCGCCGCCTGAAAGAGGCCGGGGTCGTCAAGAGCGCCGAGGCGTTCGTCCACGCCCAGACCACGACTCCGGGCAGCGACGGAATCCAGGCCGGCGCCTATCTCCTGAAGAAGGAGATGTCCGCCGCCAGCGCCGTCCGGCTGATGATGGACCCGCGCAGCCAGAACAATGTGATCGTCACCCCCGGCGAGCGCAATTCCGGTGTCTACGCGGCCATCGACAAGAAACTCGAACTGTCCGCGGGCACCACCAAGAAGGTCGCCCGGAAGGATTACCGGACCCTCGGCCTGCCGGCCTGGGCGCAGAACAAGAACAGCGACATCAAGGACCCGCTGGAGGGCTTCCTCTTCCCGGGCACCTATCCGGCCGCCAAGGGCATGAAGCCCGACGCCGTCCTGAAGCAGATGGTCACCCAGGCCAAGCTGAAGTACGCCGCCTACGGCCTGACCGACAAGGCCAAGGCGCTCGGCCTGGACAACGCCTTCGAACTCGTCACGGTGGCGAGCCTGGTGCAGGCCGAGGGCAAGACCCACGACGACTTCCGCAAGATGGCCGAGGTGGTCTACAACCGCCTCAAGCCCACCAACACCGAGACCAACCGGCTGTTGCAGTTCGACTCGTCCTACAACTACCTCAAGGGCACGAGCAACATCCACATCTCCGAAAGGGAGATCACCAGCAACTCGGACCCGTACAACACGTACACCCACAAGGGACTGACGCCCGGCCCGATCGGCAACCCCGGCGAGGACGCGCTCAAGGCCGCCCTGAATCCGACGCACGACGGCTGGATCTACTTCGTGGCGACCGACGGGACGAACAACACCGAGTTCGCCAAGACCTTCACCGAATTCCAAGAACTCAGGGACAAGTTCAATGCCAACACGGGCAACTGACGGCCGCCGTGCCGCCGTGCTCGGTTCGCCGATCGCCCACTCCCTCTCCCCGGTGCTGCACCGGGCCGCGTACCACGCGGCCGGACTCACCGGCTGGTCGTACGACAGCTTCGACGTCGACGAGGCCGCCCTGCCCGGCTTCCTGGACAAGCTCGGGCCTCAGTGGGCGGGGCTGTCGCTGACCATGCCCCTGAAGCGGGCGGTCATCCCGCTGGTGGACGAGGTGAGCGAGACGGCCGCCTCGGTCGACGCGGTCAACACGCTCGTCTTCACCGAGGACGGCCGCCGGCTCGGCGACAACACCGACATCCCGGGCATGGTGGCCGCCCTGCGCGAGCACGGCATCGAACAGGTCGACTCCGCCGCCGTCCTCGGCGCCGGCGCCACCGCCTCCTCCGCGCTCGCCGCGCTGGCCCGGATCTGCACCGGGGGGGTCGTCGCCTACGTCCGCAGCGAGGCCCGCGCCGCCGAGATGCGGCAGTGGGGCGAACGGCTCGACGTGGAGGTCCGCACGGCGGACTGGGCCGACGCGGCCGAGGCGCTGCGCGCCCCGCTGGTCATCGCCACCACGCCCGCCGGCACGACCGACGCCCTCGCCGCCGCCGTACCCGAACGCCCCGCCACCCTCTTCGACGTGCTCTACGACCCCTGGCCCACCGAGCTGGCCGCCCGCTGGTCCATGTTCGGCGGTGCCGTGGTCGGCGGCCTCGACCTGCTGGTCCACCAGGCCGTGCTCCAGTTCGAGCAGATTACCGGGCACACCCCGGGCCCCCTGGAGGCCATGCGGCACGCCGGCGAGCAGGCGCTCGCGGCCCGCTGACGCCCCGCACGCGTCCGCCTGCTGGACCGGCGGCCGGTCCGCGCCCCGGGACGTGGGAGGATCGGAGATGGCGTACCGGGGTCGCGCACCCGGCGGCGCCGTCGCCGTACGCGAGGACGCGCGTGGGGCGGGCAGTACCGGGCGCGAGCACTGAGGAGCACCGTTGAGCAGGCTGCGTTGGCTGACCGCGGGGGAGTCCCACGGTCCCGCACTTGTCGCGACGCTGGAGGGTCTTCCCGCCGGCGTGCCGATCACCACGGAGATGGTGGCGGACCACCTGGCGCGGCGGCGGCTCGGCTATGGCCGCGGTGCCCGGATGAAGTTCGAGCGGGACGAGGTCACGTTCCTCGGCGGGGTCCGGCACGGGCTGACCCTGGGCTCCCCGGTGGCGATCATGGTGGGCAACACCGAGTGGCCGAAGTGGGAGCAGGTCATGGCGGCCGACCCGGTCGACCCCGAAGTGCTGGCGGGCCTGGCCCGCAACGCGCCGCTGACCCGCCCCCGCCCCGGCCACGCCGACCTGGCGGGCATGCAGAAGTACGGCTTCGACGAGGCCCGTCCGATCCTGGAGCGCGCCTCGGCGCGCGAGACGGCGGCCCGGGTGGCGCTGGGCGCGGTCGCCCGGTCGTACCTGAAGGAGACGGCCGGCATCGAGATCGTCTCCCACGTGGTCGAGCTGTGCTCCGTGAAGGCCCCGCGGGGCGTCTACCCCACGGCGGCCGACGTCGAGAAGCTCGACGCCGACCCGGTGCGCTGCCTCGACGCGGACGCCTCGAAGGCGATGGTCGCCGAGATCGACCAGGCCCACAAGGACGGCGACACCCTGGGCGGCGTGGTCGAGGTGCTGGCCTACGACGTCCCGGTCGGCCTCGGCTCGCACGTGCACTGGGACCGCAAGCTGGACGCCCGCCTCGCCGGCGCGCTCATGGGCATCCAGGCGATCAAGGGCGTCGAGATCGGCGACGGCTTCGAGCTGGCCCGGGTGCCCGGCTCCCGGGCCCACGACGAGATCGTGGCCACGCCGGAGGGCATCCGGCGCGTCTCCGGCCGCTCGGGTGGCACCGAGGGCGGTCTCAGCACGGGTGAGCTGCTGCGGGTGCGCGCCGCGATGAAGCCGATCGCCACCGTGCCGCGCGCGCTCAGGACCGTGGACGTCACCACCGGCGAGCCCGCCCAGGCCCACCACCAGCGCTCCGACGTCTCCGCCGTCCCGGCGGCCGGCATCGTCGCCGAGGCCATGGTGGCGCTCGTCCTCGCGGACGCGGTCGCCGAGAAGTTCGGCGGTGACTCCGTCCCGGAGACCCGCCGCAACGTCCGGTCGTACCTCGACAACCTGGCGATCCGGTGAGCGGCGTACCGGCGGTCGTCCTGGTCGGGCCGATGGGCGTGGGCAAGTCCACCGTCGGCCGACTGCTCGCCGAGCGCCTCGGCGTCGGCTACCGGGACACCGACCAGGACATCGTGACGGCCGAGGGCCGCACCGTCGCCGAGATCTTCGTGGACGACGGCGAGGCCGCCTTCCGCGCCCTGGAGAAGGCCGCCGTGCGGGCCGCGCTCGCCGAGCACCGGGGCGTCGTCGCGCTGGGCGGCGGGGCGGTCCTGGACGCGGACACCCGCGCGCTGCTGGCCGGGCAGCGGGTGATCTACCTCTCGATGGAGGTCGAGGAGGCCGTCAAGCGCACCGGTCTGAACGTGGCCCGCCCGCTGCTCGCGGTCAACCCGCGCAAGCAGTGGCGGGAGCTGATGGAGGCGCGCCGGCACCTGTACGAGGAGGTCGCCACCGCCGTCGTCGCGACGGACGGCCGCACTCCGGAAGAGGTCGCGCAGGCGGCGCTGGACGCACTGGAGTTGAAGCAGGTATGAGCGAGGCAGTCACCCGGATCCAGATCGCCGGTACCGCGGGCACCGACCCCTACGAGGTGCTCGTGGGCCGGCAGCTCCTGGGCGAGCTGGCCGGGCTCATCGGGGCGAAGGCCAAGCGGGTCGCCGTGATCCACCCGGAAGCGCTGGCCGAGACCGGGGAGGCGCTGCGCGCCGACCTGGCCGGGCAGGGCTACGAGGCCGTGGCGATCCAGGTGCCCAACGCGGAGGAGGCCAAGACCGCCGAGGTCGCCGCCTACTGCTGGAAGGCGCTGGGCCAGTGCGGCTTCACCCGCACCGACGTCATCGTCGGTGTCGGCGGCGGCGCCACCACCGACCTGGCCGGGTTCGTCGCCGCGACCTGGCTGCGCGGGGTGCGCTGGATCGCCGTCCCCACGACCGTGCTGGCCATGGTGGACGCGGCGGTCGGCGGCAAGACCGGCATCAACACCGCCGAGGGCAAGAACCTGGTCGGCGCCTTCCACCCGCCGGCCGGTGTCCTGTGCGACCTGGCCGCGCTGGACTCCCTCCCGGTGCACGACTACGTCTCCGGACTGGCCGAGATCATCAAGGCGGGGTTCATCGTCGACCCGGTGATCCTGGACCTGATCGAGGCCGACCCGCAGGCCGCCCGCACCCCGGCGGGCCCGCACACGGCCGAGCTGATCGAGCGGTCGATCCGCGTCAAGGCCGACGTCGTCTCCTCGGACCTGAAGGAATCCGGCCGGCGGGAGATCCTCAACTACGGTCACACGCTCGGCCACGCCATCGAGAAGAACGAGCGGTACAAGTGGCGGCACGGGGCCGCGGTCGCGGTCGGCATGCACTTCGCCGCCGAACTCGGCCGCCTCGCGGGCCGCCTGGACGACGCGACGGCCGACCGCCACCGCAGCATCCTCGAATCCGTCGGCCTGCCGCTGCACTACCGCTACGACCAGTGGCCCAAGCTGCTGGAGGCGATGAAGGTCGACAAGAAGTCCCGCGGCGACCTGCTGCGCTTCATCGTCCTGGACGGCCTGGCCAAGCCGACCGTCCTGGAAGGGCCGGACCCGGCCGTCCTCCTCGCCGCCTACGGCGAAGTCGGCCAGTAGTCCCCGGACCGCTCCCCGCGTCCGATCTCCCTCGCCCGCCGGGCACTTCGGACCGCCCCCGGCCGTTTCACCAAACGACGGCCGGGGACGGTACCGTTCGGTAGCGAGCGGGGCACGCCCCCGCTGCCAGTGCCAGATGTGTGGACGAGACGGAGTGGCAACGGATGCAGCACGCAGTGGGGTCTCCGCTGCCGCCGCCCCACCAGCCGGGGCAGGGCCCGCACGCCGGCTGGGTGCCGGCCGCACACCACCCGGGCCCGCACCCGGGAGTCTCCCAGGGACCCGCCCCCGTCCCCCCGTCGCCGGGCTTCCCGGCTCCGCCCGGACCGGTGCCGCCGACCCCGCAGCAGCCCCCGGCCCCCGCCGGCCTGGTGCCGCCGCCCGCGCCCCCGCGGCACACCGCCGGCCCGCAGACCCCCGACAGCACCGGACACGTCCCGCTGCCGCCCGGCGGCCCGGTCGGCGCCCCCGCGGCACCGCCCGCCGCGGCCACGGCACCGGACCCGACGGCGACCACCCTCGCCGTCCTCCTCATCGGCCCGGCCGGCGCGGGCAAGACCAGCGTCGCCAAGTACTGGGCGGACCACCGCCGGGTCCCCACGGCCCACATCAGCCTGGACGACGTCCGCGAATGGGTCCGCTCGGGCTTCGCCGACCCGCAGTCCGGCTGGAACGACAACTCGGAGGCCCAGTACCGCCTGGCCCGTCGCACCTGCGGCTTCGCCGCGCGCAACTTCCTGGCCAACGGGATCTCCTGCATCCTGGACGACGCCGTCTTCCCGGACCGCCCGGTCGTCGGCCTCGGCGGCTGGAAGCGGCACGTGGGCCCCGGCCTGCTCCCGGTGGTCCTGCTCCCGGGCCTCGACGTCGTCCTGGAGCGCAACGCCGAACGCACCGGCAACCGCCGCCTCACGGACGAGGAGGTGGCCCGCATCCACGGCCGCATGGCCGGCTGGTACGGCTCGGGCCTCCCGATCGTCGACAACTCCCAGCTGGACGTCCCGGGCACGGCCCGGGTGCTGGACGAGGTCCTGGCCAGGGCGATAGCGAGCCCACCGAGCTGGTGAGCGGGGGTGCCTGCGGCACTCCACCGCACCACCCCCCACCTGCTCCGCATCCCCACTCGGCCCCCGCCGATCGGCATAATCCGGACAAACCTCCTACGCTCATCTCATGTCAGAGGTGTACGCGAACCGCCGATCCCGGCTGAGGGAACACTTCAACGCGGCCGGCACCGCGGCAGCGCTCGTCACCCGCCCGGCCAATGTCCGCTACCTCGCCGCCGCGGCCCCGCGGGGCGCCGTGCTGCTGATCGGCAGGAGCGAGGACGTCCTGCTGTGCGCCGGTCCGCCGGACGACCGCCCGCACGAAGGCCAGCCGGACGAGAACCTGCGCCTGCACGTCCTTCCGGCGCGCGAGGGCGACACCGCCGTCGCGGCGGCCGGCCTCGCCGCCGGCCAGGGCGCCGACTCCCTGGCGGTCGAGGAACACCACCTCACCGTCACCCGGCACCGGGCCATCGCCTGCGTCGCCCCGAGGCTCCGCCTCATCGACCTCGGCGGGGCCGTGGAACAGCTCAGGGTCGTCAAGGACGAGGAGGAGATCTCCTGTCTCCGCATCGGCGCCGAGATCGCCGACCAGGCCCTCGGCGAGCTGCTGGAGTCCATCCTGGTCGGCCGTACCGAACGGCACCTCGCGCTGGAGCTGGAGCGGCGCCTGGTCGACCACGGCGCCGACGGCCCGGCCTTCCCCACCTCCGTGGCCACCGGACCGCACGCCGGCCGCCGCGGCCACCGCCCCACCGACCGGCGGGTGGAGGAGGGCGACTTCCTCTCCGTCTGTCTCGGCGCCACCTACCGCGGCTACCGCTGCGAGATCGGCCGCACCTTCGTCATCGGCACCTCACCCGCCGACTGGCAGATCGAGCTGTACGACCTGGTCTTCGCCGCCCAGCGGGCCGGACGCGAGTTCCTGGCACCCGGCGCCGCCTACCGTGACGTGGACCGCGCCGCACGTCAGGTACTGGACTCCGCGGGCTATGCGGAGGCCCTGCCACCGCTGACCGGACACGGTGTCGGACTCGAAATCGACGAGGACCCGCAGTTGGCGCCCGCGGCCATGGGTAAACTGGACGCTTGCGTGCCGGTCACCGTCGAACCGGGGGTCCACCTCCCGGGCCGGGGCGGTGTCCGGATCGATGACACGCTCGTCGTACGCCCCGAGGCGGACGGCGGACCCGAGCTACTCACCATCACGACCAAGGAGCTGCTCGCCCTCTAGGCAGGTGCGTGCCCCGGGGTCGTCCACGTCAGTCCAGGAGATTCCGCAACCGTGGCTTCCACGAACGACCTCAAGAACGGCCTGGTGCTCAAGCTCGAAGGCGGCCAGCTCTGGTCCGTCGTCGAGTTCCAGCACGTCAAGCCCGGCAAGGGCCCCGCCTTCGTGCGCACCAAGCTCAAGAACGTGCTCTCCGGCAAGGTCGTCGACAAGACCTTCAACGCCGGTGTCAAGGTCGAGACGGCCACTGTCGACAAGCGCGACATGCAGTTCTCGTACATGGACGGCGAGTACTTCGTCTTCATGGACATGGAGACCTACGACCAGCTGATGGTCGACCGCAAGGCCGTCGGCGACGCCGCCAACTTCCTCATCGAGGGCTTCACCGCCACCGTCGCGCAGCACGAGGGCGAGGTGCTCTTCGTCGAGCTGCCGGCCGCCGTCGAGCTGACCGTCCAGGAGACCGAGCCGGGCGTCCAGGGCGACCGCTCCACCGGTGGCACCAAGCCCGCCACCCTGGAGACCGGCCACCAGATCCAGGTCCCGCTCTTCATCACCACCGGTGAGAAGATCAAGGTCGACACCCGCACCAGCGACTACCTCGGCCGGGTGAACAGCTAACCGTGGCTGCCCGCAACACGGCCCGCAAGCGCGCCTTCCAGATCCTCTTCGAGGGCGACCAGCGCGGCGCCGACGTCCTGACGGTCCTCGCGGACTGGATCCGGCTCTCCCGGTCCGACACCCGGCAGCCGCCGGTCAGCGAGTACACGATGCAGCTGGTCGAGGGCTACGCGGAGCACGCGAAGCGGATCGACGAGCTGATCGCCCAGTACGCGGTGGGCTGGACGCTCGACCGGATGCCGGTCGTGGACCGCAACATCCTGCGGCTGGGCGCGTACGAGCTGATCTGGGTCGACGAGACCCCGGACGCCGTCGTCCTGGACGAGATGGTGCAGCTGGCGAAGGAGTTCTCGACCGACGAGTCGCCGTCGTTCGTCAACGGCCTGCTGGGCCGCCTGAAGGAACTCAAGCCGTCCCTGCGCCGGGACCAGGCGTAACCGCCCGACAGCCGACGCCGGAGGGCCCACAGCACGCCTGTGCTGTGGGCCCTCCGGCGTGTGTCGTAGGCGCTGAAACGCCGCCGGGGTGGCCGGAACCATAGAGTTCCGGCCACCCCGGCGGCACGTTTCTGCTGAGGCGTGTGCGGGCGCTTACGCCTCTTCGTGCGTCGCCACCGCGCGGCGCGCGTCCGCGTCCAGGACACCCCAGCTGATCAGCTGCTCGGTGAGGACCGAGGGGGACTGGTCGTAGATGACGGCGAGTGTGCGCAGGTCGTCCTGGCGGATGGAGAGCACCTTGCCGTTGTAGTCACCGCGCTGGGACTGGATCGTCGCCGCGTAGCGCTGCAAGGGGCCCGCCTTCTCGGCCGGCACGGTGGCCAGCCGCTCCAGGTCCAGGACCAGCTTCGGCGGCGGCTCCGCGGCGCCGCCCGGCGTGGTGCCCGGCAGGAGCTCCTGCACCGGAACGCCATAGAAATCGGCCAGCTCGGCCAGGCGCTGCACGGTCACGGCACGGTCGCCGCGCTCGTACGAACCGACCACCACGGCCTTCCAGCGACCCTGGGACTTCTCCTCGACACCGTGGAGGGAAAGGCCCTGCTGGGTGCGGATGGCCCGGAGCTTGGCCCCGAGCTGTTTGGCGTATTCGCTGGACATATAGCTCCCCGGACACTGTGTCGACGCGGCCGGCTGGTTTCCCGCCGCGCGGCTGGTAACTCACTGTGAGGTTACGCAGCGTGACTCTGGTGCGTCAAGCCGAATGGTCCACACCGACTCTTCCGTGGTAGTGGCCACCGATTAGGCCAAGCGGGTGACAGGGGGGCGGCCGAGACCGGTCAGGTGACCTGCTACGGTGGATGGCGCAATTCCGACGTCCTTTAAGGTCCGTCCCGTGAGGCGGAGAAGGAGGTCCGTTTCGTATGGACAAGAACATCACGCCTGCGCATCCGCAAGCGTCCGATGCGCGGCCCGTTCTCGAAGGCCCCGACATCGCACGGGTGCTCACCCGTATCGCCCACGAGATCGTCGAGCGCGCCAAGGGCGCCGACGACGTGGTGCTCCTCGGCATCCCGACCCGCGGCGTCTTCCTCGCCCAGCGGCTCGCCGCCAAGCTGGAGCAGATCACCGACCGCGGGGTCCCGGTCGGCTCGCTCGACATCACCATGTACCGCGACGATCTGCGCATGCATCCGCCGCGCGCGCTGGCCCGCACCGAGATCCCCGGCGACGGCATCGACGGCCGGCTGGTCGTCCTCGTCGACGACGTGCTCTTCTCCGGGCGCACCATCCGCGCCGCCCTCGACGCCCTGAACGACATCGGGCGCCCGCGCGCGGTGCAGCTCGCGGTCCTGGTCGACCGCGGCCACCGCGAACTGCCCATCCGTGCCGACTACGTCGGCAAGAACCTCCCCACGTCGCTGCGGGAGACGGTCAAGGTCCAGCTCGCCGAGGAGGACGGTCGCGACACCGTGCTGCTCGGTGTGAAGCCGGCCGCTCAGTAGCAAGTCGGGCGCACGGCCGCCCCGGCGTGCCGCGAACACGCGCCCGCCTGCCCGAAATCTCCCGAATGAACTGCCTTACGGAGCCTGACAGATGCAGCGTCATCTCATCTCGGCCGCCGACCTCACCCGCGACGACGCCGTCCACATCCTCGACACCGCCGAGGAGATGGCCCGGGTCGCGGACCGGCCGATCAAGAAGCTGCCGACCCTGCGCGGCCGGACGATCGTCAACCTCTTCTTCGAGGACTCCACGCGCACGCGCATCTCCTTCGAGGCCGCCGAGAAGCGCCTGTCCGCGGACGTCATCAACTTCTCCGCCAAGGGGTCCTCGGTGTCCAAGGGCGAGTCCCTGAAGGACACCGCGCAGACCCTGGAGGCCATGGGCGTCGACGCCGTGGTCATCCGGCACGGCGCCTCCGGAGCCCCCTACCGCCTGGCCAACTCCGGCTGGATCGACGCGGCCGTCATCAACGCCGGCGACGGCACCCACCAGCACCCCACCCAGGCCCTGCTGGACGCCTTCACCATGCGCCGCCGGCTCATCGGCCGCGACGCCGGGCTCGGCCAGGACCTGTCCGGCAAGCGGATCACCGTCGTCGGCGACGTCCTGCACAGCCGGGTCGCCCGCTCCAACGTCGACCTGCTGCACACCCTCGGTGCCGAGGTCACCCTGGTCGCCCCGCCCACCCTGGTGCCGGTCGGCGTCGACTCCTGGCCGTGCGCGGTCTCGTACGACCTCGACAGCACGCTGCCCAAGTCCGATGCCGTGATGATGCTCCGCGTCCAGCGCGAGCGCATGAACGCCGCCTTCTTCCCGACCGAGCGCGAGTACTCGCGGCGTTACGGCCTCGACGGCGACCGCATGGCCAGGCTGCCCGAGCACGCCATCGTGATGCACCCCGGCCCGATGGTGCGCGGCATGGAGATCACCGCCGAGGTCGCCGACTCCGACCGCTGCACCGCCGTCGAACAGGTCGCCAACGGCGTCTCCATCCGGATGGCCGTCCTGTACCTGCTGCTCGGCGGCAACGAGCCCGCCGTCACCCACTCTCGTACCGAGGAGAAGTAAGACACATGAGCAAGACCCTGATCCGTGGTGCGAAGGTGCTCGGCGGCGCGCCGCAGGACGTCCTGATCGACGGCGGGACCATCGCCGAGGTGGGCGGGGACCTGTCCGCCGAGGGCGCCCAGGTCGTCGAGGCCGGCGGCAAGGTGCTGCTGCCGGGCCTGGTCGATCTGCACACCCACCTGCGCGAGCCGGGCCGCGAGGACTCCGAGACCGTCCTCACCGGCACCCGTGCGGCGGCGAGCGGCGGCTACACGGCCGTCTTCGCCATGGCCAACACCTTCCCGGTCGCCGACACCGCCGGTGTGGTCGAGCAGGTCTGGCGGCTCGGCCAGGAGCACGGCTACTGCGACGTCCAGCCCATCGGCGCCGTCACCGTCGGCCTGGAGGGCAAGAAGCTCGCCGAACTGGGCGCCATGCACGAGTCCGCCGCCGGCGTCACCGTCTTCTCCGACGACGGCAAGTGCGTGGACGACGCCGTGATCATGCGCCGCGCGCTGGAGTACGTGAAGGCCTTCGGCGGTGTCGTCGCCCAGCACGCCCAGGAGCCGCGGCTCACCGAGGGCGCCCAGATGAACGAGGGCGTCGTCTCCGCCGAGCTGGGCCTGGGCGGCTGGCCGGCCGTCGCCGAGGAGTCGATCATCGCCCGCGACGTCCTCCTCGCCGACCACGTCGGCTCCCGCGTCCACATCTGCCACCTGTCGACCGCCGGCTCCGTCGAGATCGTCCGCTGGGCCAAGTCCCGGGGCATCCAGGTCACCGCCGAGGTCACTCCGCACCACCTGCTCCTCACCGACGAGCTGGTGCGCACCTACAACCCCGTCTACAAGGTCAACCCGCCGCTGCGCACCGAGCGCGACGTGCTGGCCCTGCGCGAGGCGCTCGCCGACGGCACGATCGACATCGTCGCCACCGACCACGCCCCGCACCCGCACGAGGACAAGGACTGCGAGTGGGCCGCCGCCGCCATGGGCATGGTCGGCCTGGAGACCGCGTTGTCAGTGGTCCAGGAGACCATGGTCGACACGGGCCTGCTGGACTGGTTCGGCGTCGCCGACCGCATGTCCTTCAAGCCCGCGCGGATCGGACAGGCCACCGGCCACGGCCGTCCCGTCTCGGCTGGTGAGCCCGCCAACCTCACCCTGGTCGACACGGAATACCGTGGCCGGGTGGACCCCGCGGGCTTCGCCTCGCGCAGCCGCAACACCCCCTACGAGGGGCGTGAGCTGCCGGGCCGTGTGACGCACACGTGGCTGCGGGGCAAGGCCACGCTCGTCGACGGGAAGCTCACGTGACACCTGTAATCCTGCTGGCCGAGGCGAAGAAGTCGGCCGAGGTCACCGACTGGGGGGCCCGCATCGGCTGGCTCGTCGGACTGGCCCTCTTCATCGCGCTGGTCTACTGGCTGATGCGCGAGGGCTGGAAGTGGCGCGGCACCCTCCAGAGCGACCTGCCCGAGCTGCCCGCCCGCCCGTCTCCCACCACCGCCCTCAGCGGAGACGGCGAGCCGCCGCAGCCTGGTATGCCGGAGGAGACCGGCCCGGTCAGACTGAGCATGAGTGGCCGCTACCACGGCTCCACCACCGCCGGACAGTGGCTGGACCGCATCGTGGCCCACGGCCTGGGCACCCGCAGCCGGGCCGAGCTCACCCTGACCGACGCGGGCCTGGAGGTCGAGCGCCCCGGCGCGACCGACTTCTTCGTCCCCACGGCGGCCCTGCGCGGAGCCCGGCTGGACAAGGCCATCGCCGGCAAGGTCCTCACCGAGGGCGGACTGCTGGTGGTGACCTGGGCGCTCGGCGACAAGCTGATCGACTCGGGCTTCCGCTCCGACCACGCGGCCGAGCACACCGAGTGGGTCGACACCCTGAACCAGATGACCAACGACACGGAAGGCGCGCGATGACGACCTCCACCAGGGGAAGCTCCTCTCAGAGGAACCAGGTGCTTCCCGCCGTACTCGTCCTGGAGGACGGCCGCATCTTCCGCGGCCGCGCCTACGGGGCCGTGGGGGAGACCTTCGGCGAGGCCGTGTTCTCCACCGGCATGACCGGCTACCAGGAGACCCTCACCGACCCGTCGTACGACCGCCAGATCGTCGTCGCGACCGCCCCCCAGATCGGCAACACCGGCTGGAACGACGAGGACGACGAGTCCGGCCGCATCTGGGTCTCCGGCTACGTCGTGCGCGACCCCGCGCGCGTGCCGTCCAACTGGCGGGCCAAGCGCTCCCTGGACGACGAGCTGGAGCGGCAGGGCGTGGTCGGCATCTCCGGCATCGACACCCGGGCCCTCACCCGCCACCTGCGCGAGCGCGGCTCCATGCGCGCCGGCATCTTCTCCGGCACTGGGCTCGACAGCGCCTCCGGCGCGGGCGTCGCCCCCGACGCCGAGCTGCTGGAGCGCGTACAGGCCCAGCCGCACATGAAGGGCGCGAGCCTCTACGAGGAGGTCGCGACCCAGGAGGCGTACGTCGTCCCGGCGGTCGGCGAGAAGCGGTTCACGGTCGCCGCCATCGACCTCGGCATCAAGGGCATGACCCCGCACCGCATGGCCGAGCGCGGCATCGAGGTGCACGTCCTGCCCGCCACCGCCACGGCCGACGACGTCTACGCCGTCGCCCCGGACGGTGTGTTCTTCTCCAACGGTCCCGGCGACCCGGCGACCGCCGACGGCCCGGTCGCGCTGATGACCGCCGTCCTGGAGCGCAGGACCCCGCTGTTCGGCATCTGCTTCGGCAACCAGATCCTCGGCCGCGCCCTCGGCTTCGGCACCTACAAGCTGAAGTACGGCCACCGGGGCATCAACCAGCCGGTCCAGGACCGTACGACCGGCAAGGTCGAGGTCACCGCGCACAACCACGGCTTCGCCGTGGACGCGCCGCTCGACAAGGTCAGCGAGACCAAGTTCGGCCGCGCCGAGGTCTCCCACGTCTGCCTCAACGACGACGTCGTGGAGGGGCTCCAGCTGCTCGACCAGCCCGCCTTCTCCGTCCAGTACCACCCAGAAGCGGCGGCCGGCCCGCACGACGCCGCCTACCTCTTCGACCGCTTCGTCTCCCTGATGGAGGGCCAGCGTGCCTAAGCGCACCGATATCCAGTCCGTCCTGGTCATCGGCTCCGGCCCGATCGTCATCGGCCAGGCCGCCGAGTTCGACTACTCCGGCACCCAGGCGTGCCGCGTGCTCAAGGCCGAGGGCCTGCGCGTCGTCCTCGTCAACTCCAACCCGGCGACGATCATGACGGACCCGGAGATCGCCGACGCCACCTACGTCGAGCCGATCACCCCCGAGTTCGTCGAGAAGATCATCGCCAAGGAGCGCCCGGACGCCCTGCTGCCCACCCTGGGCGGCCAGACGGCCCTGAACACCGCCATCTCCCTGCACGAGAACGGCGTCCTCGCCAAGTACGGCGTGGAGCTGATCGGCGCCAAGCCCGAGGCGATCCACAAGGGCGAGGACCGCGACCTGTTCAAGGAGGTCGTGGAGGAGGTCCGCCGCAAGATCGGCCACGGCGAGTCCGCCCGCTCGGTCATCTGCCACTCCATGGACGACGTCCTCAAGGGCGTCGACACCCTCGGCGGCTACCCGGTCGTGGTCCGCCCGTCCTTCACCATGGGCGGCGCCGGCTCCGGCTTCGCGCACGACGAGGAGGAACTGCGCCGCATCGCCGGCCAGGGCCTCACGCTCTCCCCGACCACCGAGGTGCTCCTGGAGGAGTCCATCCTCGGCTGGAAGGAGTACGAGCTGGAGCTGATGCGCGACAAGAACGACAACGTCGTGGTCGTCTGCTCCATCGAGAACTTCGACCCGATGGGCGTGCACACCGGTGACTCCATCACCGTGGCGCCCTCGATGACGCTGACCGACCGCGAGTACCAGATCCTGCGGGACATCGGCATCGCCGTCATCCGCGAGGTCGGCGTGGACACCGGCGGCTGCAACATCCAGTTCGCGGTGAACCCCGAGGACGGTCGCGTGATCGTCATCGAGATGAACCCGCGCGTGTCGCGTTCCTCGGCGCTCGCCTCCAAGGCGACCGGCTTCCCGATCGCCAAGATCGCCGCCAAGCTGGCCGTCGGCTACACCCTGGACGAGATCCCGAACGACATCACGCAGGAGACCCCCGCCTCCTTCGAGCCCACGCTCGACTACGTGGTGGTCAAGGCCCCGCGGTTCGCCTTCGAGAAGTTCCCGCAGGCCGACTCCACGCTGACCACCACCATGAAGTCGGTCGGCGAGGCCATGGCCATCGGCCGCAACTTCCCCGAGGCCTTCCAGAAGGCGCTGCGGTCGCTGGAGAAGAAGGGCAGCCAGTTCGCCTTCACCGGCGAGCCCGGCGACAAGGAGACCCTGCTGCGCGAGGCCGTACGGCCCACCGACGGCCGGATCAACACGGTCATGCAGGCCATCCGCGCGGGCGCCACCGCGGAGGAGGTCTTCGAGTACACGAAGATCGACCCGTGGTTCGTGGACCAGCTCTTCCTGATCAAGGAGATCGCGGACGAGCTGGCCGAGGCCCCGGAGCTGACCCGCGACCTGCTCGCCGAGGCCAAGCGGCACGGCTTCTCCGACCAGCAGGTCGCCGAGATCCGCGGCCTGCGCGAGGACGTCGTCCGCGAGGTCCGGCACGCCCTCGGCGTCCGCCCGGTCTACAAGACGGTCGACACCTGCGCCGCCGAGTTCGCCGCGAAGACGCCGTACTTCTACTCCTCCTACGACGAGGAGACCGAGGTCGCGCCGCGCGAGAAGCCCGCCGTGATCATCCTGGGCTCCGGCCCGAACCGCATCGGCCAGGGCATCGAGTTCGACTACTCCTGCGTCCACGCCTCCTTCGCACTGTCCGACGCCGGGTACGAGACCGTGATGGTCAACTGCAACCCGGAGACCGTCTCCACGGACTACGACACCTCCGACCGCCTCTACTTCGAGCCGCTGACGCTGGAGGACGTGCTGGAGATCGTCCACGCCGAGCAGCAGGCCGGCCCGATCGCGGGCGTCATCGTCCAGCTGGGCGGCCAGACCCCGCTGGGCCTCTCGCAGGCCCTGAAGGACAACGGCGTGCCGATCGTGGGTACGTCCCCCGAGGCCATCCACGCGGCCGAGGACCGCGGCGCCTTCGGCCGGGTCCTCGCGGAGGCGGGCCTGCCGGCGCCCAAGCACGGCACCGCCACCACCTTCGCGGAGGCCAAGGCCATCGCCGACGAGATCGGCTACCCGGTCCTGGTCCGGCCGTCGTACGTCCTCGGCGGACGCGGCATGGAGATCGTCTACGACGAGACCCGCCTCGCCTCCTACATCGCCGAGTCGACCGAGATCAGCCCCTCCCGGCCGGTCCTCGTCGACCGCTTCCTGGACGACGCCATCGAGATCGACGTCGACGCGCTCTACGACGGCGAGGAGCTGTACCTCGGCGGTGTCATGGAGCACATCGAGGAGGCCGGCATCCACTCCGGCGACTCGGCGTGCGCCCTGCCCCCGATCACCCTCGGCGGCTTCGACATCAAGCGGCTGCGCGCCTCCACGGAGGCCATCGCCAAGGGCGTCGGCGTGCGCGGCCTGATCAACATCCAGTTCGCGATGGCCGGCGACATCCTCTACGTCCTGGAGGCCAACCCGCGCGCCTCCCGCACGGTCCCCTTCACCTCGAAGGCGACCGCGGTGCCGCTGGCGAAGGCCGCCGCCCGGATCTCCCTGGGCGCGACCATCGCCGAGCTGCGCGCCGAGGGCCTGCTGCCGAAGAACGGCGACGGCGGCGAGCTGCCGCTGGACGCGCCGATCTCCGTCAAGGAGGCCGTGATGCCGTGGTCTCGGTTCCGCGACATCCACGGCCGCGGCGTCGACACCGTCCTCGGCCCGGAGATGCGCTCCACCGGCGAGGTCATGGGCATCGACTCGGTCTTCGGCACGGCGTACGCCAAGTCGCAGGCGGGTGCCTACGGCCCGCTGCCCACCAAGGGCCGCGCGTTCATCTCGGTCGCCAACCGCGACAAGCGCTCGATGATCTTCCCGGCGCGCGAGCTGGTCGCGCACGGCTTCGAGCTGCTCGCGACCTCCGGCACCGCCGAGGTCCTCAAGCGCAACGGCATCAACGCCACGGTCGTGCGCAAGCAGTCCGAGGGCGCCGGCCCGAACGGCGAGCGGACCATCGTCCAGCTCATCCACGACGGCGAGGTCGACCTCATCGTCAACACCCCGTACGGCACCGGTGGCCGCCTCGACGGCTACGACATCCGTACGGCGGCCGTGGCACGGTCCGTGCCGTGCCTGACGACCGTCCAGGCGCTCGCGGCGGCCGTCCAGGGCATCGACGCCCTCAACCACGGTGACGTGGGCGTCCGCTCGCTCCAGGAACACGCGGAACACCTGACCGCGGCCCGCGACTAGCAGCCCCGAGGGGGACACCGGAAACGGTGTCCCCCTCTTCGTGAGGACACCATGTACAAGATCTTTTTCAAGCTGGTCTTCCAGCGCATGGATCCCGAGAAGGCCCACTACCTGGCCTTCCGCTGGATCCGCCTCGCCGTCCGCGTCCCGGTGCTGCGCACCTTCGTCGCCGCCGCCCTCGCGCCCCGCCACAAGGAGCTGCGCACGGAGGCGTTCGGACTGCGCATGCACGGCCCGTTCGGGCTCGCGGCCGGGTTCGACAAGAACGCGGTGGCCATCGACGGAATGTCGATGCTGGGCTTCGACCATGTCGAGATCGGCACGGTGACGGGGGAGGCGCAGCCCGGCAACCCCAGGAAGCGGCTGTTCCGGCTCGTCGCGGACCGCGCGCTGATCAACCGCATGGGCTTCAACAACGACGGCTCCCTTGCGGTGGCGGCCCGCCTGGCCACCCGTGAGCCGGTCTTCAAGACGGTGGTCGGCGTCAACATCGGCAAGACCAAGGCCGTCCCGGAGGCGGAGGCCGTCGCCGACTACGTGAAGTCCGCCGAGCGCCTCGCGCCGTACGCGGACTACCTGGTCGTCAACGTCTCCTCGCCGAACACGCCCGGTCTGCGCAACCTCCAGGCGGTGGACCACCTGCGTCCGCTGCTCACCGCGGTGCGCGGGGCCGCCGACCGTACGGTCGCGCACCGGCGCGTCCCGCTGCTGGTGAAGATCGCCCCCGATCTCGCCGACGAGGACGTCGACGCGGTCGCCGACCTCGCCGTGGAGCTGGGCCTGGACGGCATCATCGCCACCAACACCACCATCGCGCGCGAGGGCCTCGGCCTGCGGTCCCCCGCCGCGCTGGTCAAGGAGACCGGCGGCCTGTCCGGCGCCCCGCTCAAGGAGCGCTCCCTGGAGGTCCTGCGCCGCCTGTACGCGCGCGTGGGCGACCGGATCACCCTGGTGGGCGTCGGGGGCGTCGAGACCGCCGAGGACGCCTGGCAGCGCATCCTGGCCGGTGCCACGCTGGTCCAGGGCTACAGCGCCTTCGTCTACGAGGGCCCCTTCTGGTGCCGCGCGATCCACAAGGGCCTCGCCGCCCGTCTGCGCACCAGCCCGTACGCCACCCTCGCCGACGCGGTCGGCGCCGACGTGAGGAAGTCCGCATGAGCCCGTTGGAGCCCTTCGGCGCCCGGCTGCGCCGCGCCATGGACGAGCGCGGGCCGCTGTGCGTCGGTATCGACCCGCACGCCTCCCTGCTCGCCGAGTGGGGTCTGGACGACGACGTCGCCGGCCTGGAGCGGTTCAGCCGCACGGTCGTCGAGGCCGTGGCCGACCGGGTGGCCGTCCTGAAGCCGCAGAGCGCCTTCTTCGAGCGGTTCGGCTCGCGCGGCCTCGCCGTCCTGGAGAAGTCGGTCCAGGAGGCGCGCGCGGCCGGCGCCCTGGTCGTGATGGACGCCAAGCGCGGCGACATCGGCTCGACCATGGCCGCCTACGCCGAGGCGTTCCTCCGCCCCGGCGCCCCGCTGTTCTCCGACGCCCTGACCGTCTCGCCGTACCTCGGCTACGGCTCGCTGAGCCCGGCCGTCGCGCTCGCCCGGGAGAGCGGGGCCGGCCTGTTCGTGCTGGCGCTGACCTCGAACCCGGAGGGCGGCGAGGTGCAGCACGCGGTCCGCGCCGACGGCCGGACCGTGGGGGCGACCGTGCTGGCCCACCTGGCGGCCGAGAACGCGGGGGAGGAGCCGCTGGGCTCCTTCGGCGCGGTCGTCGGTGCCACGCTCGGCGACCTGTCCTCGTACGACCTCGCTGTCAACGGCCCGCTCCTCGCGCCGGGCATCGGTGCCCAGGGCGCGACCCCGGCCGATCTCCCCCGGGTGTTCGGGGCGGCCGTCCGCAATGTCGTGCCCAACGTCAGCCGGGGTGTTCTGCGTCACGGTCCCGACGTCAGCGCGCTGCGCGGGGCGGCGGAGCGGTTCGCGGGGGAGATCCGGGCGGCCGTCGCCGGTGTCTGAACCCCGGGCGCGTGCTCGGCTGAGCGGGATCACGCCGACTTGAGGGTGAATACATCCTCAAATCAGGGGCATTATGTCTGAAATGTCCAGCCTGACGGAGGCTGACCAGGACTTTTCCGCTGTTCTCGCTGACTCTGGCGGACTTGCCCGCTAGTCTCCGAGCAGTGGGGGCACCTCCCGCGCCCCTCAGGCAGTGGGGGAGGACGGGCAGCGTGTTGCTCGTGGCTCCCCAGGTGTGGGGCGACTAGGTTCCTCACCGGTCCGTATCCGACAGTTCGACATCCGAGGTGACGTAGGCGTGGCTCTTCCGCCCCTTACCCCTGAACAGCGCGCAGCCGCGCTCGAAAAGGCCGCCGCGGCTCGCCGGGAGCGGGCCGAGGTCAAGAATCGACTCAAGCACTCCGGCGCCTCCCTGCACGAGGTCATCAAGCAGGGCCAGGAAAACGACGTCATCGGCAAGATGAAGGTCTCCGCGCTGCTGGAGTCCCTGCCGGGCGTGGGCAAGGTCCGCGCCAAGCAGATCATGGAGCGTCTGGGCATCTCCGAGAGCCGCCGCGTGCGCGGTCTCGGTTCCAACCAGATCGCCTCCCTGGAGCGTGAGTTCGGCAGCACCGGCTCCTGAGTCCGCCGCCCGGCGGACCGGGAGTCCCGGGCACTCCGGGATTGCTGGAATAATCGCTGCATGAGTGAACGTCCGCGGCTGACCGTGCTCTCCGGCCCCTCGGGGGTCGGCAAGAGCACGGTCGTCGCCCATATGCGCAAGGAATACCCCGAGGTCTGGCTCTCGGTCTCGGCGACGACCCGCAAGCCGCGCCCCGGCGAGCAGCACGGAGTCCACTACTTCTTCGTCACCGACGAGGAGATGGACAAGCTGATCGCCAACGGCGAGCTGCTGGAGTGGGCCGAGTTCGCCGGCAACCGCTACGGCACCCCCCGCGCGGCGGTGCTGGAGCGGCTGGAGAACGGCGAGCCCGTCCTGCTGGAGATCGACCTCCAGGGCGCACGGCAGGTCCGCGAGTCCATGGCCGACGCCCAGCTGGTGTTCCTCGCTCCGCCCTCCTGGGAGGAGCTGGTGCGCAGGCTGACCGGCCGGGGGACCGAGCCGCCCGAGGTCATCGACCGCCGCCTGGCGGCGGCGAAGACCGAGCTGGCGGCCGAGCCGGAGTTCGATACGACCT
This sequence comes from Streptomyces canarius, assembly GCF_014650735.1. Classification (NCBI taxonomy): domain Bacteria; kingdom Bacillati; phylum Actinomycetota; class Actinomycetes; order Kitasatosporales; family Streptomycetaceae; genus Streptomyces; species Streptomyces canarius. Next base: position 115,253 of record NZ_BMVN01000002.1, on the reverse strand, counting down.
TGGTCAACACCTCCGTCGAGGACGTGGCCCGCGAGCTGCTAGCCTTGATGGACGTTGTGTGATCGTGACTGTGATCACGATGTCTGATTCTTTCCCATCCATCGGAAGGTAGAGCGTGTCCTCTTCCATCACCGCGCCCGAGGGCATCATCAACCCGCCGATCGACGAGCTTCTTGAGGCGACCGACTCGAAGTACAGCCTCGTGATCTACGCGGCCAAGCGTGCCCGCCAGATCAACGCGTACTACTCCCAGCTCGGTGAGGGCCTCCTGGAGTACGTGGGTCCGCTCGTCGACACCCACGTCCACGAGAAGCCGCTGTCGATCGCCCTGCGCGAGATCAACGCAGGTCTGCTGACCTCCGAGGCCGTCGACGGCCCGGCGCAGTAGTACTTTCAGATTGCGACTGACTTATCCACAGGCCCGGCAGTCACTCCCCCCAGCCAACGCCGGGGGGACCCCCTGCCGGGCCTGTGGTGTGTCATGGGTGGTGCAGATTCTCGAATGCGAGGAGCCATGGTGGACAAGCCGAAGGTCGTGCTGGGGGTCAGCGGTGGCATCGCCGCCTACAAGGCCTGTGAGCTGCTGAGAAGGTTCACGGAGTCGGGCCATGGCGTCCGCGTCGTGCCGACCGCCTCCGCGCTGCACTTCGTCGGCGCCGCCACCTGGTCCGCGCTGTCCGGCAACCCCGTCGCCACCGAGGTCTGGGACGACGTCCACCAGGTGCCCCACGTCCGCATCGGCCAGCACGCCGACCTGGTCGTCGTGGCCCCGGCCACCGCCGACATGCTCGCCAAGGCCGCCCACGGCCTCGCCGACGACCTGCTGACCAACACCCTCCTCACCGCCCGCTGCCCGGTCGTCTTCGCCCCGGCCATGCACACCGAGATGTGGGAGCACCCGGCCACCCAGGAGAACGTGGCCACGCTGCGCCGCCGCGGCGCCGTCGTCATCGAGCCCGCCGTCGGCCGCCTCACCGGCGTCGACACCGGCAAGGGCCGGCTGCCCGACCCGGCGGAGATCTTCGAGGTGTGCCGCCGGGTGCTGGCCCGCGGCGTCACCGAGCCCGACCTCCGGGGGCGGCACGTCGTCGTCTCCGCCGGCGGCACCCGCGAGCCGCTGGACCCGGTCCGCTTCCTCGGCAACCGCTCCTCCGGCAAGCAGGGCTACGCCCTCGCCCGCACCGCCGCGGCCCGGGGCGCCCGGGTGACCCTGGTCTCCGCCAACGCCGGCCTGCCCGACCCGGCGGGCGTGGACGTCGTCCGGGTCGGCACCGCCGTGCAGCTGCGCGAGGCCGTCCTCAAGGCCGCCGCGGACGCCGACGCGGTGGTGATGGCCGCCGCCGTCGCCGACTTCCGCCCGGCCGTCTACGCCACCGGGAAGATCAAGAAGAGGGACGGCCAGGACCCGGACCCGATCGTCCTGGTGCGAAATCCGGACATTCTCGCGGAGATCTCCGCCGACCGCGCCCGGCCGGGGCAGGTCGTCGTCGGCTTCGCCGCCGAGACCGACGACGTCCTCGCCAACGGCCGCGCCAAGCTCGCCCGCAAGGGCTGCGACCTGCTCGTGGTCAACGAGGTGGGGGAGGCCAGGACCTTCGGCTCCGAGGAGAACGAGGCTGTCGTCCTGGGCGCCGACGGCAGCGAGACCCCGGTGCCCCACGGCCCCAAGGAAGCCCTGGCCGATACCGTCTGGGACCTGGTCGTACGGCGTCTGGCCTAATGCCGGCCAGGCGACCGGGCGAACCCGACGTCAAGGTCACTCAGCGTCGAAATCAGGTGTGGCGGCCCTGGCCAAGGCCGCTCGCCATTGTGCAGAATGCCCGTGCCGCAGGTCACAGCGCTCCCGAGAGGCGAGACAGTGGCCCGCCGGTCGAGTGCGACAGATAAACTGTTCACGGTCGACGCCAGGCGCAGCCCCGCGCCGACCGTAAATGATCAGCCAGCAGCCGCTGCAACCACAGGGAGCGTTGTGTCCCGTCGCCTGTTCACCTCGGAGTCCGTGACCGAGGGTCACCCCGACAAGATCGCTGACCAGATCAGCGACACCATTCTCGACGCGCTCCTGCGCGAGGACCCGTCTTCCCGGGTCGCCGTGGAGACGCTCATCACCACCGGCCTGGTGCACGTGGCCGGCGAGGTGACGACGAAGGCGTACGCGGACATCGCGACCCTCGTCCGCAGCACGGTCCTGGGGATCGGCTACGACTCCTCCAAGAAGGGCTTCGACGGCGCCTCCTGCGGTGTCTCGGTGTCCATCGGCGCGCAGTCCCCGGACATCGCGCAGGGTGTCGACGCGGCGTACGAGGCCCGGGTCGAGGGCGACGAGGACGAGCTGGACCGGCAGGGCGCGGGCGACCAGGGCCTGATGTTCGGCTACGCGTCCGACGAGACGCCGACCCTGATGCCGCTGCCGATCTTCCTGGCGCACCGGCTGTCCAAGCGCCTGTCCGAGGTCCGCAAGAACGGCACGATCCCCTACCTGCGTCCGGACGGCAAGACGCAGGTCACCATCGAGTACGACGGCGACAAGGCCGTCCGCCTGGACACGGTGGTGGTCTCCTCCCAGCACGCCTCCGACATCGACCTGGAGTCGCTGCTCGCCCCGGACATCCGTGAGTTCGTGGTGGAGCCGGAGCTGAAGGCGCTGCTGGAAGAAGGCATCAAGCTGGACACCGAGGGCTACCGGCTGCTGGTCAACCCGACCGGCCGCTTCGAGATCGGCGGCCCGATGGGCGACGCCGGCCTGACCGGCCGCAAGATCATCATCGACACCTACGGCGGTATGGCCCGGCACGGCGGTGGCGCCTTCTCCGGCAAGGACCCGTCCAAGGTGGACCGCTCGGCGGCGTACGCGATGCGCTGGGTGGCGAAGAACGTGGTGGCGGCGGGCCTGGCCTCCCGCTGCGAGGTCCAGGTCGCCTACGCGATCGGCAAGGCCGAGCCGGTGGGCCTGTTCGTGGAGACCTTCGGCACCCACAAGATCGAGCCGGAGAAGATCGAGAAGGCGATCGACGAGGTCTTCGACCTCCGCCCGGCCGCGATCATCCGCGACCTCGACCTGCTCCGCCCGATCTACGCCCAGACGGCGGCCTACGGCCACTTCGGCCGCGAGCTGCCCGACTTCACCTGGGAGCGCACGGACCGCGTGGACGCCCTGCGCAAGGCCGTGGGCCTGTAACCCCGGCCCACCCGCCCTCGCCGGGGCCCGGTTCCCTTCGGGGGGCCGGGCCCCGGCGTCGCCGTCGCACCGGCGGACCGGCCGCGTTGTCAGTGGGGTTTGCGAGAATGCAAGCGTGAGCAGCGAGAACGGGTCGGGGGGTGGCGGGGCCGAGGGGGCGCCGCCGGAGCAGCTCGCGCTCATCCGGGAGAGCGTGCGGAAGGCGAAGGTGCCGCGCGCCAAGCCCCGGACCTGGCGGGGGGCCGCGCTCGCCGAGGAGCTGCCCGTCGCACGGGTGCTGGTCGACAAGGGCGTCCTGCACCTCGACCGGTACTTCGACTACGCCGTGCCCGCGGAGCTGGACGCGGACGCCCGGCCCGGGGTGCGGGTGCGGGTGCGGTTCGGGGCCGGGCGGCACCGGGTGCGCGACGGACGCCGGGAGGGCGGCGGGCTCATCGACGGCTTCCTCGTCGAGCGGCGCGCCGAGTCCGACTACTCCGGACCGCTGGCCGCGCTCGCCCAGGTCGTGTCGCCCGAGCCGGTGCTGAGCGAGGAACTGCTCGGCCTCGCCCGGGCCGTCGCCGACCGGTACGCGGGCAGCCTGGCCGATGTCCTCCAGCTGGCCGTGCCCCCGCGCAGCGCCCGCGCCGAGCAGCGCCCGTCCCCCGAGCCGCTGCCCCCGCCCACGGCACCGGAGCACGGCTCCTGGGGCCGGTACGAGCACGGGGGTGCCTTCCTCGACGCCCTGGCCTCCGGAGGGGCTCCCAGGGCCGTGTGGAACGCGCTGCCGGGACCGCTGTGGAGCGAGGAACTGGCCCGGGCCGTCGCCGCCACCCTCGCCTCCGGGCGCGGCGCCCTCGTCGTCGTACCGGACGGGCGCTCCGCCGCGCGCGTGGACGCCGCGCTCACCGCGCTGCTCGGCACCGGCCGGCACGCGCTGCTCACCGCCGACGCCGGGCCCGAGAAGCGGTACGCGCAGTGGCTGGCGGTGCGGCGCGGTTCCGTGCGTGCCGTCGTCGGGACCCGGGCGGCGATGTTCGCGCCCGTCCAGGATCTGGGCCTCGTCGCGATCTGGGACGACGGGGACGACAGCCACAGCGAGCCGCACGCCCCGCAGCCGCACGCCCGCGACGTCCTGCTGCTGCGCGCCGCACTCGACAAGTGCGCCTTTCTGCTGGGCAGTTGGAGCTGCACCGTGGAGGCCGCCCAGCTCGTCGAGAGCGGCTGGGCCCGGCCGTTGGTCGCCGGGCGGGAGCAGGTGCGCCGGACCGCGCCCCTCGTCCGGACGGTCGGGGACGACGACCTCGCGCGTGACGAGGCCGCCCGCGCCGCGCGGCTGCCCACGCTCGCCTGGCAGGCGGCCCGTGAGGGGCTGCGGCACGGGCCGGTGCTGGTGCAGGTGCCCCGGCGTGGTTACGCGCCCCGCATGGCCTGTGCCCGGTGCCGGGCGCCCGCCCGGTGCCGGCACTGCTCCGGCCCGCTCCAGGGACAGGACGCGGGCGTCTTGCGCTGCGGGTGGTGCGGGCGCGAGGAGGGCGCCTGGCACTGCCCGGAGTGCGGCGGCTTCCGGCTCCGCGCCCAGGTCGTGGGCGCGCGCCGGACCGCCGAGGAGCTGGGGCGGGCCTTCCCCGCCGTACCGGTGCGCACCTCGGGGCGCGAGCATGTGCTGGACACCGTCCCGGACACGCCCGCGCTGGTCGTCAGCACCCCGGGCGCGGAACCGGTCGCCGAGGGCGGCTATGCGGCGGCCCTGCTGCTGGACGGCTGGGCCATGCTCGTACGACCGGACCTGCGGGCCGGGGAGGACGCGCTGCGCCGGTGGATCGCGGCCGGGGTGCTGGTGCGGCCCCAGAGCGAGGGCGGCACGGTGGTCGTGGTGGCCGAGCCGACCCTGCGGCCCGTCCAGGCGCTGGTGCGGTGGGACCCGGTCGGGCATGCCGTGCGGGAGCTGGCCGAGCGGGCCGAACTGGGCTTCCCGCCGGTGTCCCGGATGGCGGCCGTGTCCGGGCCGCCCGCGGCCGTCGCCGAGTTCCTGGCGGCGGTCGACCTGCCGCCGGACGCCGAGGTGCTGGGACCGGTGCCGCTGCCGCCGTCCCCGCCCGGCGGAGCCCGCAGACCCGGCGCCCCGCCGCCCGGCGAACACTGGGACCGGGCACTGGTCCGCGTACCACCGGGCAGCGGCTCGGCACTGGCGACGGCCCTGAAGACCGCCCAGGCGGCGCGGATGGCACGGGGGAGCGGGGAGGCGGTCCGGGTGCGGATCGATCCGCCGGACATCGGGTGACGGGCGCACGCCGAGCCGGTGAGGACACCGGGCTCACGCGACGGTCCGGCCGGATGGGAAGACACGCCCGCCCTCCCGGACCCGGTCCGGGAGGGCAGCGGTGAGGGGGGTGTCAGCCGTTGCGGGGGCCCGGGAAGGCCGTCGGGCGGGCGTCGTCGCGCAGGGTCGGGCTGCCCGCGGTCGGCTGGGTGGGCATGGAGCGGGCCGCGGGGACCGTGGGCAGCCCGGTGTTCACGTTGATCGTGCGGGTGCCGGACGGCTCCGGCGTCCGCTCCGACTCCGCCGCCTGGGCCGCGGCGCGGCGGGCGCCGTACCGGCGGTGCACCGCCTGCTTGGTGACCCCGAGCGCGGAGCCCACCGCGTCCCACGAGAAGCCGAGCGAGCGGTCGAAGTCCACGGCGGCCGTGACCAGGGTCTCGACACTGTCCCGGAGTTCCTGGGCGAGGCGGACCGTCGGGGCGGGAGCGCGTCCGTAGACGACGAAGCCCGTGGACGGGCCGGAGCGGCGCGGGCGGTAGACGTTGCCCAACTGGGCGGTGAGCGTGCGCAGCGCGTCCACCTGCCGGCGGACCCTCTCGATGTCCCGCACCAGCAAGTGCAGGCTGGCCCGAGCCTGGGCGTCGTGGGTTGCGTGGTCGGCCATGAACAAGCCTCTCGAACCGGCGTTGAAAGGAATTGGGCCGCGAAAGCGGCCCGATGTGGTCAACTCTGTCTTGACCAACGCGCCTGCGCTCCGCTGGTCACGGGGTGGGGGCGTACGGGCATATGCGTACGCCGCCCACCCGCTCGCGCGCCGCCCATGGTCATAGACTGGTGCGCTGCCCGCCGACCCCCGCCCGAGAGGCCCGATCCCGCCCATGAAGCTCGTCTTCGCCGGTACCCCCGAGGTCGCCGTTCCCGCCCTGGACGCTCTGCTCGCCTCCGGGCGGCACGAGGTGGCCGCCGTCGTCACGCGGCCCGACGCCCCCGCCGGGCGCGGACGCAGGCTGGTCGCGTCGCCCGTGGCCGAGCGGGCGGAGGAGGCCGGGATCGAGGTGCTCAAGCCGCTGAAGCCCCGGGACCCGGAGTTCCTGGAGCGGCTGCGGGAGATCGCCCCGGACTGCTGCCCGGTCGTCGCCTACGGCGCCCTGCTGCCGAAGGCCGCCCTGGACATCCCCGCCCACGGCTGGGTCAACCTGCACTTCTCGCTGCTGCCCGCCTGGCGCGGCGCCGCGCCGGTCCAGCACGCCATCATGGCGGGCGACGAGATCACCGGGGCGTCCACCTTCCTCATCGAGGAGGGGCTGGACTCCGGGCCCGTCTACGGCACCGTGACCGAGGGGATCCGCCCCACCGACACCAGCGGCGACCTGCTCACCCGGCTCGCCTTCGCGGGCTCGGGGCTGCTCGCCGCGACCATGGACGGCATCGAGGACGGCACGCTGAAGGCCGTACCGCAGCCCGCCGAGGGCATCACCGTGGCGCCGAAGATCACCGTCGAGGACGCCCAGGTGGACTGGGCCGCGCCCGCGTTGCGCGTCGACCGGGTCGTGCGCGGCTGCACGCCCGCGCCGGGTGCCTGGACCACCTTCCGCGGCGAGCGGCTCAAGCTCGTCCAGGTCACGCCGGTGCCCGAGCGCACGGACCTCGCCCCGGGCCGGCCGGCGGTGGGCAAGAACAGCGTGCACGTGGGCACGGGGTCGTACGCCGTCGAGCTGCTCTGGGTGCAGGCCCAGGGCAAGAAGCCGATGCGCGCGGCCGACTGGGCCCGCGGCGTACGCATCGCGGACGGCGAGACGCTGGGCGGCTGACGCCCTGGGCGGCGACACGGCCGACGTTTCACAGAGGGGCACGTGGGCCCCGGTGCCGGGCGGCTGATGCCCCACGCGCTGCTGTCGGCCCCGGGGCGCGGCGGCCGGCCCGTCGGCAGCGGTCGCACCCCCCGCCGGCCGTCGACCCGGCGGCGGCACGGTCGGGCCCGGGCGGTGGGCCCCCGGCCGAGTGGGGCGACGTACGCTGGAGGCGCATCCCCCCTTCACACCCGGAGCACCTTTTTCGTGAGCGAGCAGTCCCGGCGGCCCCGCAAGCCCGCCAAGCCCTACCGCCGTCCCCAGAAGGACCCCGTCCGCGTCCTGGCCTTCGAGGCGCTGCGCGCGGTGGACGAGCGGGACGCGTACGCCAACCTCGTGCTGCCCCCGCTGCTGCGGAAGGCCCGCGAGCAGGGCGACTTCGACGCCCGGGACGCCGCCCTCGCCACCGAGCTGGTGTACGGCACGCTGCGCCGGCAGGGCACGTACGACGCCGTCATCGCCGCCTGTGTCGACCGGCCGCTGCGTGAGGTCGACCCGCCGGTCCTCGACGTGCTGAGCCTGGGCGCGCACCAGTTGCTCGGCACGCGCATCCCCACGCACGCGGCCGTGTCCGCCTCGGTGGAGCTGGCCCGGGTCGTACTCGGGGACGGACGGGCCAAGTTCGTCAACGCCGTGCTGCGGAAGGTGGCCCAGGACGATCTCGACGGCTGGATCGAGAAGGTGGCGCCGCCCTACGACGAGGATCCCGAGGAGCACCTCGCCGTCGTGCACTCGCACCCCCGCTGGGTCGTCTCCGCGCTCTGGGACTCCCTCGGCGGCGGCCGGGCCGGCATCGAGCGGCTGCTGGCGGCGGACAACGAGCGGCCCGAGGTGACGCTCGTCGCCCGGCCGGGCCGGGCCACCACCGAGGAACTGCTCCGCGAGGACGCCGCCGTACCCGGGCGCTGGTCGCCGTACGCCGTGCGGCTCGCCGAGGGCGGCGAGCCCGGCGCGGTCGAGGCCGTGCGCGAGGGACGCGCCGGCGTCCAGGACGAGGGCAGCCAGCTGGTCGCCCTCGCGCTGGCGAACGCCCCGCTCGACGGCCCCGACGAGAAGTGGCTCGACGGCTGCGCCGGACCGGGCGGCAAGGCAGCGCTGCTGGCCGCGCTCGCCGCCGGGCGCGGGGCCACGCTGCTCGCCTCGGAGAAGCAGCCGCACCGGGCCGGGCTGGTGGCCCGGGCCCTGCACGGCAACCCGGGGCCGTACCAGGTCGTCGCCGCCGACGGCACCCGCCCGCCGTGGCGGCCCGGCAGCTTCGACCGGGTGCTGGTGGACGTCCCGTGCACCGGCCTCGGCGCCCTGCGCCGCCGCCCCGAGGCCCGCTGGCGGCGCCGCCCCGAGGACCTGGACGACTTCGCCCCGCTCCAGCGCGGCCTGCTGCGCACCGCCCTCGACTCCGTCCGCGTCGGCGGCGTCGTCGGCTACGCCACCTGTTCCCCGCACCTGGCGGAGACCCGCGCGGTCGTCTCCGACGTGCTCAAGCAGCGCCCGGACACCGAGCTGATCGACGCCCGCCCCCTCCTGGCCGGCGTCCCCGACCTCGGCGAGGGCCCGGACATCCAGCTCTGGCCGCACGTACACGGCACGGACGCGATGTACCTGGCCCTGATCCGCAGAACCGGATGACGCAGGGTCCCGGAAGGGGCGCGGGGAACTGCGCGATCAACCCCCACCGGCCCGCACCCGAACCCCCGCCTCAAGGGACCGCCGCTACAGCCCGGCGCAGCGACATGGCAGGCTTGGGTCATGGCCGTGCAGATCAACCCCAGCATCCTGTCCGCCGACTTCGCCCGCCTCGCGGAGGAGGCCAAGGCGGTCCAAGGCGCCGACTTCCTGCATGTCGACGTCATGGACAACCACTTCGTCCCGAACCTCACGCTCGGTGTGCCGGTCGTGGAGTCCCTGGCCCGTGCGACGGACACCCCGCTGGACTGCCATCTGATGATCGAGGACCCCGACCGGTGGGCGCCTCAGTACGTCGAGGCGGGGGCGTCGTCGGTCACCTTCCACGTGGAGGCCGCCGCCGCACCGGTGCGGCTCGCCCGGGAGCTCCGCGCCAAGGGCGCCCGCGCCTCCATGGCGCTCAAGCCGGCGACGCCGATCGAGCCGTTCGAGGACCTGCTGCCGGAACTCGACATGCTGCTCGTCATGACGGTGGAGCCCGGCTTCGGCGGCCAGGCGTTCCTCGACATCATGCTGCCGAAGATCCGCCGCACCCGTGAGTTGATCAAGAAGCATGGTCTGGAGCTGTGGTTGCAGGTCGACGGCGGGGTCTCGGCCTCGACGATCGAGCGGTGCGCGGACGCGGGAGCGGACGTGTTCGTCGCCGGCTCGGCCGTCTACGGTGCGAAGGACCCGGCGGAGGCCGTACGTGCCCTGCGCGCCCAGGCGGAGGCGGCCACCGCCAAGGCGTCCTGGGCATGCGACCACTCAGCCACGGCCAAGTGAACGGTTAAGTGAACGGCGCCCATCAGGGCAGATCAGTCGCCCCGAATCTGCAAGGATGAACGGCGAATCCAGAGTGTGAACAGCAGTGAGGAGATCGCCGTGTCGGGTATGTCGGCGGGCCGGTCAGCCATGCGGATGGGACCCGCTGAGCTGGTGCAGGCGGCGGCCATGGCCCGCCGCTTCTACCTCGAAGGCAAGTCCAAGATCCAGATCGCGGAGGAGTTCGGCGTCAGCCGCTTCAAAGTGGCCCGGGTACTGGAGACTGCCCTCGAAAGGGACCTCGTACGCATCGAGATCCGCGTGCCGGCCGAACTGGACGCCGAGCGCTCCGACGCGCTCCGCGCCCGCTACGGCCTGAGGCACGCCGTCGTGGTCGAATCCCCGGCCGAGGCCGAGGAGACCCCCGACCCCGAGAACCTCGGCGAGGTCGCCGCCGACCTGCTCGGCGAACTCGTCAACGAGGGGGACGTGCTCGGGCTGGCCTGGGGCCGGTCCACCATCCACATGGCGGCGGCGCTCGACCGGCTGCCGCCGTGCACGGTGGTGCAGCTGACGGGCGTGTACGACGCCGGGACCGCCGAGCGCGGCTCGGTGGAGGCCGTCCGCCGGGCCGCCCAGGTGTCCGGTGGCGACGCGCACCCCATCTACGCGCCGATGCTGCTGCCGGACGCGGCCACCGCGGGGGCGCTGCGCCACCAGACCGGGATCGCCCGGGCCTTCGAGTACTTCGACAAGGTCACGGTCGCCTGTGTCTCCATCGGCTCCTGGGAGCCGGGCATCTCGACCGTGCACGACATGCTCAGCGACGAGGAGCGCGCGCACTACGCCTCGCTCGGGGTCGCCGCCGAGATGTCGGCCCACCTCTTCGACGCCGAGGGGCGCCGGATCGGGCGGGACCTGGGCGAGCGGTGCATCACGGTCAAGGCCGACCAGCTGCGCCGTGTCCCGGAGGTCGTGGCCATCGCGGGCGGGCAGCGCAAGGCCGCCGCGATCGACGCGGTGCTGCGCTCCGGGCTGGTCACCAGCCTGGTGACCGACACCTCGGCCGCCGACTACCTGATGACGGCGGGCCCGACCCCGAAGCCGGCGCTCAGCCGTCAGGACCCCGACGGGGTCTGACCGGGTCCGGTGGCGGCCCGTGGCGGGACGGCCCGTGGCAGCATCGTCCGCATGCTGCCACGGTTCGTCCCCCGCGCCCTCGCCGGGCTGCTGGTCTGCCTCGCCGTTCTCCTGACGGGGTGCGCCGGCGCCTCCGGCCCCGCCTCTCAGGCGTCCCCGCCCTGGGCGCGGGGCATGGCCACCGTCCAGGAGTCCCGCCTCCCGGCCGAGGCCCGCGGGACACTCGCCCTCATCGACAAGGGCGGCCCCTTCCCCTACGCCAAGGACGGGACCGTCTTCGGGAACTTCGAAGGACGCCTGCCGGAGCACCGGCGCGGCTACTACCACGAGTACACCGTGCCGACCCCCGGCTCGCACGACCGCGGGGCCCGGCGCATCGTCACCGGGCAGGGCGGGGAGTTCTACTACAGCGATGATCACTACGAGTCGTTCCGGGCGGTACTGAGATGAGCGAAGACCTGACCGGCCGTTTCGTGGTCGCGCTCGACCTCGACGGCGTCACGGACAAGGCCGGCCTGATGGACCGCGCCGCGCGGGCCCTGTCGCTGCCCGACTGGTTCGGCCGGAACTGGGACGCGCTGGCCGACTCCCTGTCCGACCCGTCCGTGTGGCCGCAGCAGGCCGAGGACAGCGGGCTCCTGGTCGTCGTACGGGGCTGGGAGGGCTACGCGAAGGAGCGGCCCCAGGAGTGGGAGACCGCCCAGGAGGTGTTCACGCAGGCCATGGGCGTGATGCCGTCGCTCACCGTCGCCCTCGCCCTTGGAGGAACCTCCTAGCTGATCGGCGCCGACCCTGGATGATCCGTCAGGGCCTGACAGCGGCCCCGACATGGGACAATGAAGTACGTGCTCTTTCCCCCTGGCACACCTGTCAGGGGGTCGCCTCTGATCGACTGGGATGTGCAGCACGTGCGTTTCCTCAATGACATCCAGCCCGCGTACGACCTGACGTACGACGACGTGTTCATGGTGCCGAGCCGTTCCGCGGTCGGCTCGCGTCAGGGCGTGGACCTCGCCTCGCCGGACGGCACGGGCACCACCATCCCGCTCGTCGTCGCCAACATGACCGCCATCGCCGGCCGCCGCATGGCCGAGACGGTGGCCCGCCGGGGCGGCCTGGTGGTCATCCCGCAGGACATCCCGATCGACGTCGTCACCGACGTGGTCTCCTGGGTGAAGAGCCGCCACCTGGTGCTCGACACCCCGATCGTGCTGGCCCCGCACCAGACCGTCGCCGACGCCCTGGCGCTGCTGCCCAAGCGGGCGCACAACGCCGGCGTGGTCGTGGACGAGAACCAGCGGCCCGTCGGCGTCGTCACCGACGCCGACCTGTCCGGTGTCGACCGCTTCACCCAGCTCGAAGTCGTCATGTCCAAGGACCTGCTCCTGCTGGACGCCGACATCGACCCGCGCGAGGCCTTCAACACCCTCGACCAGCACAACCGCCGCTACGCACCGGCCGTCGACAAGGACGGCAAGCTCGCCGGCATCCTCACCCGCAAGGGCGCGCTGCGCGCCACGCTGTACACGCCGGCCGTGGACGCGAACGGCAGGCTGCGGATCGCCGCCGCCGTCGGCATCAACGGCGACGTCGCGGGCAAGGCCAAGCAGCTGCTCGACGCGGGCGTGGACACGCTCGTCATCGACACCGCGCACGGCCACCAGGAGTCGATGATCAACGCCATCAAGGTGGTGCGCGCGCTCGACCCGCGGGTGCCGATCGCCGCGGGCAACATCGTCTCCGCCGAGGGCGTCAAGGACCTGATCGACGCGGGCGCGGACATCATCAAGGTCGGTGTCGGGCCGGGCGCCATGTGCACCACCCGCATGATGACCGGCGTGGGCCGGCCGCAGTTCTCCGCCGTCCTGGAGTGCGCCGCCGAGGCCAGGAAGTACGGCAAGCACGTGTGGGCCGACGGCGGTGTCCGCCACCCGCGTGACGTCGCCATGGCGCTCGCCGCCGGCGCGTCCAACGTGATGGTCGGCTCCTGGTTCGCGGGCACCTACGAGTCGCCCGGTGACCTCCAGCACGACGCGAGCGGTCGCGCCTACAAGGAGTCGTTCGGCATGGCCTCCGCGCGTGCGGTGGCCAACCGCACGTCGGAGGAGTCGGCGTACGACCGCGCCCGCAAGGCGCTGTTCGAGGAGGGCATCTCCACCTCCCGCATGTTCCTCGACCCGGCCCGCCCGGGCGTCGAGGACCTGATCGACGCGATCATCGCGGGCGTCCGCTCCTCCTGCACCTACGCCGGTGCCGGCTCCCTGGAGGAGTTCGCCGAGAAGGCCATCGTCGGCATCCAGAGCGCGGCCGGCTACGCCGAGGGCAAGCCGCTGCACGCCAGCTGGAACTGACCCCCGCTCCGCGCCGACGGCCCCCGTCGATCCCGTGCCCGGGAACGACGGGGGCCGTCGGCGTGTCCGGCGCCGAGAGGGAAGCCGGTCGGGAAACGGGACCCCCCGGACGCGTGCGCAAAGGTCGACAGGTCACGCGCAACGATTTGTCATTCCGTTCCGATGAACGCAATGATCATGCGGGGATACGCAAGGTTGCTGCATTACGCCCGTGAAGGCCCGCCTCATAGGGTGCTGCGCTAGTACGTGGCGTGGCGGGGACCCCGCTCGGCGGGTTCCTGCCCTCGCAGGCTCCGCCGGTTCCCGCCCACGAGGGCCGGCACTCCTGCCGGCCCGCCCCGCAACCACCGGCAGCGATAAGGAGCCAGCGCGTGCTCGACCAAGGCGCACCCCCGCACCACCAGACATCGGCGGCCCCCGCGTCCCCGGGCGTCGCCGCGCGCCTCATGCGTCGCAAGCCCGTGGAACACCTGGTCGCGGAGGGCGGCCACGGTGAGGGAGGGCAGCTCAGGCGCTCCCTCGGGCTGTGGCAGCTGACCATGATCAGCATCGGTGCCACCCTCGGCACCGGCATCTTCGTCGTCCTCGGCGACGCCGTGCCCAAGGCCGGCCCCGCGGTCACCCTCGCCTTCGTCATCGCCGGTCTCACGGCGCTGTTCTCGGCCCTGTCGTACGCCGAACTGGCCGGCAGCATCCCGGTCGCCGGCTCCTCCTACTCGTATGCGTACGCAACGATGGGCGAACTGGTCGCCTGGGTCTGCGGCTGGTGTCTCGTGCTGGAGTACGGCGTCTCGGTGGCCGCGGTCGCCGTCGGCTGGGGCGAGTACCTCAACGAGCTGCTGGACGGCACCCTCGGCGTCACCATCCCGGCCGCCCTGTCCTCGGCGCCGGGCGAGGGCGGCGTCATCAACCTGCCGGCGCTGATCGTCGTCCTGCTGGCGATGGTGCTCCTGCTCGGCGGCGCGCGGGAGTCCGCCCGCGCCAACACGATCATGGTCTGTGTGAAGATCGCCGCGCTGGTGCTGTTCTGCGCGATCGGCGTCACGGGCTTCAAGTCGGGCAACTACGCCGACTTCATGCCGCTCGGCATCACCGGGGTCAGCGCCGCCGGTGCCACGCTGTTCTTCTCCTACATCGGCTTCGACGCCGCCTCCACCGCCGGTGAGGAGGCGAAGGACCCCAAGCGGGACCTGCCGCGGGCGATCATGCTGTCGCTGATCATCGTGACCGCGCTGTACGTGCTCGTCGCGGCCGTCGCCGTCGGAGCCTGGAACTGGAAGAAGTTCGACGGTTCCGAGGCCGCCCTCGCCGGGATCATGAACGACGTCAGCGGTCAGACCTTCTGGGGCACGCTGCTCGCGCTCGGCGCGGTCATCTCCATCGCGAGCGTGGTGCTCACCGTGCTCTACGGCCAGACCCGCATCCTCTTCGCGATGGCCCGCGACGGCCTGGTGCCGAAGGCGCTCGGCAGGATCCACCCGAAGACCGGCGCGCCCCGCCTCAACACGGTGATCGTGTCCCTCTTCTGCGGGGCGCTCGCCGCCCTCATCCCGCTGGGCAAGCTCGTCGACGCCACCAGCATCGGCACGCTGTTCGCCTTCGGTCTGGTCAACATCGCGGTGATCGTGCTGCGGGTCAGGCGCCCGGAGCTGGAGCGCGCCTTCAGGGTGCCGTTCGGTCCGGTCCTGCCGGTGCTGGGCTTCCTGTTCTGCGCGTACAACATGTTCAGCCTCGACACCGTCACCTGGGTGGTCTTCGGATGCTGGATGGCCGCCGGGCTCGTGTTCTACTTCCTGTACGGCTACCGCCGTTCCCGTCTCGCGGCCGATGACGCTCTCGCGGCGACGGCAGAGAAGTGACCGGACCGAAGAAGTGAACGACCCCCAGTGCTGAACGATCTCGACGAACGCATCGTGCACGCCCTCGCCGAGGACGCCCGCCGCTCCTACGCGGACATCGGGCAGATGGTCGGCCTGTCCGCGCCCGCGGTGAAGCGGCGCGTGGACCGGCTGCGGGCCACCGGAGCCATCACCGGATTCACCGTGCGGGTGGATCCGGCGGCGCTCGGCTGGGAGACCGAGGGGTTCATCGAGATCTACTGCCGGCGGAACACCTCGCCGGAGACGATCCAGCGGGGGCTGGAGCGGTACCAGGAGGTCGTGGCCGCGTCCACCGTCACCGGGGACGCGGACGCCGTCGCGCAGGTCTTCGCGTCCGACATGCGCCACTTCGAGCGGGTGCTGGAGCGGATCGCCGGGGAGCCGTTCGTGGAGCGGACCAAGTCGGTGCTGGTGCTGTCGCCGCTGCTGCGCCGCTTCTCCTCCGGGGCGCCGGGATAGGAGCGGACCACGGCTCGGGGCGCCTTGTCGTCACCGGGTACGGATCAGCGCCCCGAAGGGGCGCGGGGAACCGCGCGAGCACCCCGGACCACCCGTACCCGGCCGTCGACAAGGCGCCCCGAGCCCTTTTCCGTGCTCCTCCCGTCACCCTTACCGGCCCCGCGCAACGAATCGCCGCCCAGCCGCCCCTCGGCGCAACGAACCGCGCACCGGCGCGCAACGGCTCCTTCTTGTCCGGCCGAGCGCGCCGAACGTACCTTCTTCCTGGCCCCCCAAACCCCCCGTTCCGGTGAGGATCACGCATGCGCACCGCCCTGCTCCAGAGCTCCGGCCGTCCCGGCTCGATCACCGAGAACCTCAAGGTCCTCGACGAGGCCGCGGGCCGGGCCGCCGCCGCGGGCGCCGGACTGCTGGCCGCACCGGAGATGTTCCTCACCGGGTACGCGATCGGCGACGGCATCGCCCGCCTCGCCGAGCCCGCCGACGGCGACTCCGCCGACGCGATCGCCGAGATCGCCACCCGGCACGGACTCGCCCTCGCCTACGGCTACCCCGAGCGCGACGGCGACGCCGTCTTCAACTCCGCCCAGCTGATCTCCGCCGACGGCACCCGGCTCGCGAACTACCGCAAGACCCACCTCTTCGGCTGCTTCGAGCGCGACCACTTCACACCGGGCGAGCAGCAGGTCGTCCAGGCCGAGCTGAACGGCCTCACCGTGGGCCTGCTGATCTGCTACGACGTCGAGTTCCCGGAGAACGTCCGCGCCCACGCCCTGGCCGGCACCGACCTCCTGGTCGTGCCGACCGCGCAGATGCACCCCTTCCAGTTCGTCGCCGAGTCGATGATCCCGGTGCGCGCCTTCGAGAACCAGATGTACGTCGCCTACGTCAACCGGGTCGGCCAGGAAGGCGAGTTCGAGTTCGTCGGCCTCTCCGTCCTCGCCGGTCCCGACGGCGTCGCCCGCACCCGCGCCGGCCGTGCCGAGCAGCTGGTGCTCGCCGACGCCGACCCCGCCTTCCTGGCCGCCTCCCGCGAGCACAACCCGTACCTGAAGGACCGCCGCCCCGGTCTGTACGGGTCCCTCGTCTGAACACCCGAGCCTTCCCCCGAACCACCCGTGCAAGGAGTCCGTACCCCATGACGTCCACGGTGCCCAACGCCGTCGAGCACACCGACGAGCAGCAGCCGCCGATCACCATGTTCGGCCCGGACTTCCCCTACGCCTACGACGACTTCCTCGCCCACCCGGCGGGCCTCGGCCAGGTCCCGGCGACCGAGCACGGCACCGAGGTCGCGATCATCGGCGGCGGTCTGTCCGGCATCGTGGCCGCGTACGAGCTGATGAAGATGGGTCTCAAGCCCGTCGTCTACGAGGCCGACCAGATCGGCGGCCGGCTCCGCACGGTCGGTTTCGAGGGCTGCGACGACTCGCTGACCGCCGAGATGGGCGCGATGCGCTTCCCGCCGTCCTCCACCGCGCTCCAGCACTACATCGACCTGGTCGGCCTGGAGACCAGGCCCTTCCCGAACCCCCTGGCCGAGGCGACCCCGTCCACCGTGGTCGACCTCAAGGGCGAGTCGCACTACGCCGAGACGATCGACGACCTGCCCCAGGTGTACCGGGACGTCGCCGACGCCTGGAACAAGTGCCTGGAGGAGGGCGCCGACTTCTCCGACATGAACCGCGCCATGCGCGAGCGGGACGTCCCGCGCATCCGCGAGATCTGGGCGAAGCTCGTCGAGAAGCTGGACAACCAGACCTTCTACGGCTTCCTCTGCGACTCCGAGGCCTTCAAGTCCTTCCGGCACCGCGAGATCTTCGGCCAGGTCGGCTTCGGCACCGGCGGCTGGGACACCGACTTCCCGAACTCCATCCTGGAGATCCTCCGCGTCGTCTACACCGAGGCCGACGACCACCACCGCGGCATCGTCGGCGGCTCCCAGCAGCTGCCGCTGCGGCTGTGGGAGCGCGAGCCGGAGAAGATCGTCCACTGGCCGTACGGGACGTCCCTGAAGTCGCTGCACGTGGACGGGGAACCCCGCCCGGCCGTGACCCGGCTGCACCGCACCGCGGGCAACCGGATCACCGTGACCGACGCGCACGGCGACATCCGCACCTACAAGGCGGCGATCTTCACCGCCCAGTCCTGGATGCTGCTGTCCAAGATCGCCTGCGACGACTCGCTGTTCCCGATCGACCACTGGACCGCGATCGAGCGCACCCACTACATGGAGTCCAGCAAGCTCTTCGTGCCCGTGGACCGGCCGTTCTGGCTGGACAAGGCCGTCGACGACGAGGGGAATCCGACGGGCCGGGACGTCATGTCGATGACGCTCACCGACCGCATGACCCGCGGCACCTACCTGCTGGACGACGGCCCGGACAAGCCCGCCGTCATCTGCCTGTCGTACACCTGGTGCGACGACAGCCTGAAGTGGCTGCCGCTGTCCGCGAACGAGCGGATGGAGGTCATGCTGAAGTCGCTCGGCGAGATCTACCCGAAGGTCGACATCAGGAAGCACATCATCGGCAACCCGGTGACCGTCTCCTGGGAGAACGAGCCCTACTTCATGGGCGCGTTCAAGGCCAACCTGCCCGGCCACTACCGCTACCAGCGGCGCCTGTTCACGCACTTCGTGCAGGACCGGCTGCCCGAGGACAAGCGGGGCATCTTCCTCGCCGGCGACGACATCTCCTGGACGGCCGGCTGGGCCGAGGGTGCCGTGCAGACCGCGCTGAACGCGGTCTGGGGCGTCATGCACCACTTCGGCGGCGCGACCGACGCGGCGAACCCCGGCCCGGGTGACGTCTACGACGAGATCGCGCCGGTGGAGCTTCCCGAGGACTGACCCGGGAGACGGACCAGGGCGCGGGCGGCCGGCCACGGACTTCGGCCCCCGCGCCTTTTCCCATGCGCCGGGATCTCAGTCGGCCAGCGGTGTCAGCAGCATCCGGCCGGCGAACCCCACCACCGCGTCCAGCCGTTCGGTGAACTCCTCGGCCACGTCGGCGCAGTGCCGCAGCGCCCACAGGGCCCGGGCCGCCGCCCAGGTCGCGTCCCGGGCCCGCTCCAGGCTCCAGGAGCCCAGCAGATGGGTGAGCGGGTCGGCGATCTGGAACAGGTCGGGGCCCGGCATCAGATCCTCGCGGATGCGCTCCTCCAGCGACACCAGGAGGTCGCCCACGCGGTCGAACTCGTCCTCCAGGTCGGCCGGTTCACAGCCGAGCGTGTGGCAGGCGTCGACCACGGCCAGGGCCAGGTCGTGCCCGATGTGCGCGTTGATGCCCGCCAGCGCGAACTGGAGCGGTCGTACGCCGGGATGGCGGCGGAACTGGAACAGGGGCCGCCAGCAGGCGGGCGGGCGGCGGTCCGCGGTGGCTGCGTCCACCGCCGCGAGATAGCGCTCGGCGAACCGCACGTCCAGCGCGGTCGCCGCGCGCGGGTCCGGGAACTCGCCGGCGTCCAGGCGCCGGTCGACCTCCTCGGTGACGGCGAGGTAGACCCGGTTGAACACGGCGACGCCGTCCCCTGGGGGCAGGGCCGCGTCCAGCGCGCGCATCCGTGCGACGACGGCGTCGACGGGGGCGGTGAGGTGTTCCAACTGCACCATGGGGGAAGGGTCCCAGCCCGGGGCCGGCCGGCGTGCCGACCGGCCCGGTGCTTCGCCGGAACGGGGGAACGCCGGACTACGACTCGGCGCGCGGGGCGGCCGGGTCGGCGCCGGTGTCGTAGGAGGACGTGCCCTCGTCCAGCAGCGGTTCCTGCTTCTTCAGATGGGCCGGGGCGAAGGCGCGCAGCGCGTGGTAGCCGGTGATGACGACCAGCGTGCCGAGGGCGATGCCGCTGAGCGAGAAGGTGTCGGTGAACTTCATGGTGACGTTGCCGACGCCGATGATGATGCCCGCGGCGGCCGGCACCAGGTTCAGCGGGTTGCGCAGGTCCACCTTGGCGTTCAGCCAGATCTGGGCGCCGAGCAGGCCGATCATGCCGTAGAGGATGACGGTGATGCCGCCGAGGACCCCGCCGGGGATCGCGGCGACGACCGCGCCGAACTTGGGGCAGACGCCGAAGAGCAGCGCGAAGCCGGCGGCGGCCCAGTAGGCGGCGGTGGAGTAGACGCGGGTCGCGGCCATCACGCCGATGTTCTCGGAGTAGGTGGTGTTGGGCGGGCCGCCGACGGCCGTCGACAGCACGGAGGCGACGCCGTCCGCCGAGATCGCCGTACCGAGCTTGTCGTCCAGCGGGTCGCCGGTCATCTCGCCGACCGCCTTGACGTGGCCCGCGTTCTCGGCGACCAGCGCGATGACGACCGGCAGCGCGACCAGGATCGCCGACCACTGGAAGGTCGGGCCGTGGAAGGACGGCAGGCCGATCCAGTCGGCCTTGGAGACGCCGGAGAGGTCCAGGCGCCAGTGGTCGGTGAGCTTGCCGCTCGCGTCCACCGAGTGGATCTTGCCGAAGATCCGGTCGGACGCCCAGGAGAGGCCGTACCCGAACACCAGGCCCAGGAAGATCGCGACGCGGGACCAGAAACCGCGCAGACAGACGACCGCCAGGCCGGTGAAGAGCATCACCAGCAGGGCGGTCCACTGGTCCTGAGGCCAGTAGGTGGACGCGGTCACCGGGGCCAGGTTGAAGCCGATCAGCATGACGACCGCGCCGGTGACGATCGGCGGCATGGCGGCGTGGATGATCCGCGCCCCGAAGCGCTGCACCGCGAGGCCGACCAGGAACAGCACGGCACCGACGACGAGGACCGCGCCGGTCACGGTCGCGCTCGTACCGCCCTGGGCGCGGATGACGGCGGCCACGCCCACGAAGGACAGGGAGCAGCCGAGGTAGCTCGGCACCCGGCCGCGGGTGGCGAGCAGGAAGATCACGGTCGCCACGCCCGACATCATGATCGCCAGGTTGGGGTCCAGGCCCATGAGCACGGGGGCCACGAACGAGGCGCCGAACATCGCGACCACGTGCTGGGCGCCCAGGCCCACGGTGCGGGGCCAGGACAGCCGTTCGTCGGGGCGTACCACCGCTCCGGGCGCGGGCGTGCGCCCGTCACCGTGCAGCTTCCAGCGCACGCCGAGATCCATAAGGGGTTTCGCTTTCTCTGTACGTGAAGAGGTTCCGAACCATTGTCAGGGGTACCTGGCGGCTCTACGCTCGCACGGTCCTCCTCATGAACTGCGTTCACATACCTGATCAAATGTCTGATCGGGTCGAGCGAAGATCGGAGTGCCCGAATGAGTGGAAGACCCCGTGCCGCCGCGCTCCTCACCGCCGTGGTGGCCCTCGGAGCCCTGCTCGTCCCCTCCGCCCACGCCGCACCGGCCCCGTCCAAGGCGGCTCCGCGGACCGCGGTCCTCGACGGCGTCCGCCTCCGGCAGACCCGGGCCCGCCTGCCCCACGACCCCCGGCTCCGGCACGCCCTCGCGGACCTGACCACCCGCGCCGACACCTGGCTGGACCAGGGCCCCTGGACGGTCGTCGACAAGCCGAAGCCCGCCCCGGGCGGCGACGTCCACGACTACCTGAGCCAGGCCCCCTACTGGTGGCCCACGACCGCCCCCACCGCCGACAACCCCTGGGGCTGCCCGTACGTCCAGCGCGACGGCCGGCGCAACCCGGAGGTCGACAGCGGAACCGACCGGCAGGACGTGGAGAAGGTCTTCGACGCGACGTACGACCTCTCGCTCGCCTGGTACTACACCGGCAGGCGCGGCTACGCCGAGAAGGCCGGGCAGATCCTGCGCACCTGGTTCCTCGACCCGGCCACCCGGATGAACCCCAACCTGGACCACGCCCAGTTCATCCCGTGCAAGTACGACGGCCGGGCCATCGGCGTCATCGACTTCTCGCAGTCCTACACCAGCGTCCTGGACGCACAGGCGATCCTCGCCACCGGGGCACCCGGCTGGACGGCCGCCGACCGCACCGCGATGACCCGGTGGAACGAGGACTTCCGCGACTGGCTGACGAACAGCGACTTCGGCCGGCAGGAGGGCGCCGCCGCCAACAACCACGGCACCTTCTACGACATGCAGCTCGCCGCCCTCGCCTACGCCACCGGCGACACCGCGCTCGCCCGGCGGACCGTGCTGGACGCGCGCGCGAAGCGGATCGACCCGCAGATCGCGGCCGACGGCAGCCAGCCCCAGGAGCTCACCCGGACCCGGAGCTGGCACTACTCGACCTTCGACCTGGTCGCCTACACCCGGCTCGCGGCCATCGGCCGGCACGTCGGGGTGAACCTGTGGGACTACGCGGGGCCGGACGGGCAGAGCCTGTCCAAGGCGGTCGACTACCTGCTGCCCGCCGCGACCGGTGCCGCCGCCTGGCCGCACCCGGAGCTGGAGTTCCACCGCTACGCGGCGGCCGACGTGGTGCACGCGGCGGCCGACGCCGGTGACCCGTCGGCCAAGGCGGCCGTGCCGAAGCTGGAGGCGCCGCCCGGGGGAGACCTCTGGGCGCTGCGACCCGCCGCCGAGCAGCTGGACTCGATAGCGGGTTGACCCCCTCGCCGGCCCGGGGGCTTCCGGGCCGGGCTCCTGAGCGCTCGCTTAGTATGGTGGCGTACGGGGGTGTCGCCACCCCGACAGCGCTGCTCAGGAGCCCTTCCCGTGACCGCCGAAGCCCCGACCGCCCCCGCCGTCTCCTACGGCCGGCTGGTCCCCGTCACCGTCCACTTCGACGACCTCGACGCCCTCGGGCTGCTGCACAACGCCCGCTACCCGCTGATGGTCGAGCGCGCCTGGACCGAGTTGTGGAGCGAGCACGGCGTCCGCTTCGACGGCGACTGGGCGGCGGCCGGCGATGCCTGCAACGCAGTCCGCGAGCTGCGCATCGGCTACGAGGCACCGGTCACCCGCCCCGGCACCTACGCCGTCCACCTCTGGCTGGAACGGCTCGGCACCACCGGCCTCACCTACGGCTTCCGGTTCTGCTCGGCCGACGGGACCGAGACCTACGCCCGGGGCAGTCGCGTGCTGGTCCGGCTGGACGCGGCGACCCTGCGCCCCGCGCCCTGGAGCGAGACCTTCAGGGCCGTGGGTCGGGAACTGCTGCGGCCCGCCGGCTGACCTCGCCGCCGCCGCGCTCGGCGGTGCGCAGCACGCCCGCGAACACCGCGAGCCCGCACGCCAGGGCCGTCACCACCACGAAGGACACCATCAGGCTGGTCGCCTGGGCCACCCCGCCGATCAGGCTCGGCGCGATCAGCCCCGAGGTGTAGGTGATCGTTGCCACGCCCGCGATGGCCTGGCTGGGGTTCGGGCCCGCGTGCCCGGCCGCCGCGAAGCACAGCGGTACGACCACCGCGATGCCGAGCCCCATCAGCGCGAACCCGGCCATCGCCACCACCGGGTGCCCGGCGAGCACGACCAGCAGGCCGCCCAACCCGGCCAGGACACCGCCGGACCGCACCGTGCGGACCGCGCCGAAACGGTTCACCACTGCGTCCCCGGCGATCCGCGCCACCGCCATGGTCAGCATGAACCCGGTCGTGGAGGCCGCCGCCAGCCCGGCCGAACTGTCCAGCCGGTCCCGCAGGAACACCGCCGACCAGTCCAGGCTCGCGCCCTCCGCGAACACCGCGCAGAAACCGACCGCGCCGATCAGCAGGGCGGAGCGCGGCGGCAGCGCGAACCGCGGGGGCGGCTCCTCGTCCTCGGCGGGCTGGAGGTCCAGCACCCAGGTGCAGGCCACCAGGCCGAGCAGGGTGAGGACGGCCGAGGCCAGGGCGAAGTGCACGCGCGCGTCCGCGCCGAGGTGCGCGGCGAGGGTGCCGGCCGCCGAGCCGATCAGCGCGCCCGCGCTCCACATGCCGTGCAGACCCGACATGATCGACTTCCGTAGCCGGCGCTCGACCTCCACCCCGAGCGCGTTCATCGCGACATCGGCCATGCCCGCGCTCGCGCCGTAGACGAACATCGCCAGGCACAAGGTGACCAGGTTCGGCGCGATCGACGGCAGGATCAGGGAGAGCGTCCACAGCGCGAGCAGCCCGCGCAGGGCCGTACGGCTGCCGAAACGATGGGTGATCCCGCCCGCGAGCGGCATCGCGCACGAGGCGCCCAGCGCCGTGAAGGCCAGCGCGAACCCCAACTGGCCCGCGCCGAGCGAGGTGTGGTCCTGGACCCACGGCACACGTGTCGCGAACGAGCCGGTCACGGCGCCGTGCACGGCGAAGACGGCCGCCACGGCGTACCGGGCGCGCCTGACCTCGTCGCCCGCACGCGTCACGTCACTCATGATCCTGTCCCCTCCCCGGGAGTGCCCGGCCCCGCAGGCGCCGCTCCACTGCGACGCGCCGTAAACTATCAGGAACCCTGCCTGATAGATAGCGCATACCAGGCCTGGTCCCACCCCGGCGATCTGGGAGGATTCCCGTCATGCCCGCATCACCCAGCACCGCCCGGGCCCTCAACGACCGGCTGGCCCTGCGGCTGTTGCAGCAGGAAGGCCCGCTCACGGCAGGGCAGTTGAAGCAGCTGACGGGACTGTCCCGGCCCACGGTCGCCGACCTGGTCGACCGGCTCACGGCCTCCGGCCTGATCACGGTGGTCGGCGAGTCCGGCGAACAGCGCCGGGGCCCCAACGCCCGGCTCTACGGTATCGTCGCCGACCGCGCCCACCTCGCCGCGCTCGACGTCCGCACCGAGGGCGTCTTCGTCCTCGTCTCCGACCTGCTCGGCCGGGTGCTCGCCGAGGCGTCCGTGCCGATCGGCCCGGACGCGGGGACCGGGCCCGCGGTGGAGCAGGCGGTGGCGGCGGTGGAGAGCGCCGCCAAGGAGGCCGGCGCAGACCGGCTGCACACCGTCGGCATCGGCGCGCCCGGCCTGATCGACCCGGCCACCGGAGACCTCCGCGACTCGGTCGGGCTGCCCGCCTGGCACCGCAGCCTGGTCGTCACCCTCCAGGACCGGCTGCCCGGCGCACGGGTCACCGTCGAGAACGAGACCAACCTGGCCGCCCTGGCCGAGCAGCGCGAGGGCGCCGCGCGCGACCGGGACACCTTCGTCCTGCTCTGGCTCGGCCACGGCGTCGGCGCCGCGGTCGTCCTGGACGGCACCCTGCGCCGCGGGGCCTCCGGCGGCACCGGCGAAATCGGCTTCCTGCCGGTCCCGGGAACGGCCACGCTGCCCTCGGCCACCGACTGCGTAGGCGGCTTCCACTCCCTCACCGGCGCGGCGGCGGTCACCTCCCTGGCGACCGAGTGCGGCCTTTCGACCCCGGCCGCACCGGACGGCCCCGGGGCGGCGGAGGCGGTGCGGGGCGCGGTGGCGGAGGTGGAGAAGGCGGGGGAGGGGGTGCCGGTGGCGGTGCCGGTGCCCGTGACGGGGGAGAGGGGGCCGGTGCCGGTGGCACGGCCGGGTGGGGTGGATGCGCGGCCGGGTGCGGGGGACGGGAAGCGGCCCGGGGGGACGGACGTGCAGGCGGGCGCGGAGCCGGATGCCGTGACCGCGTCCGCCTCGGGGGAGGCGGGGCCTGGGGCGGGGTGTTCGGGCGTCGAGCCGGACGGCGGCTTCGCGTCCGCTCCGAGGGAGGCGGGACCTGCGGCGCGGGCGTCCGGCGCCGATCCGGGCCGCGTTTCCGCGTCGGAGTCGGAGTCGGTGTCGGAGTCGGCGGGACCTGTCGGATGCGGGGCGCCCCCACAGGCGGAGTTGGGCGGCGCGACCCCGGCGGCCCTGCCCGGCGACCTTCCCGCCGCCCGTTTCCTCCGTGTCCTCGCCGACCGGATCGCCGTCGGTGCCGCATCCGTGGTGGCCGTTCTGGACCCCGGCTGCGTGGTGCTCGGCGGGGAGGTCGGCCAGGCCGGGGGCGCGGTGCTCGCCGGGCTGGTGGAGGAGCGGCTGCGCCGGATGTCGCCGCTGGTCACCGAGGTGCGGGCGAGCAGCCTCGGCGGGACGGCCGTACTCCGCGGCGCGCTCCTCACCGCCCGGGACCGGGCCCAGGACGAACTGTTCGCGCCACCGGACCGCATGGGCGGCTGACACGCCACCGGAGCGGTCGACCGCCTGACCCCGCGCCCTGGGACATCAGGGCCGTACCGGCTCCCCCGAAGGCCGCCACGGCACCCATGGCAGTGCCTCCCGCCAGCCCGGTCGTTCGAACGCCCAGGCCTGTACCACCTCGGCCACGGGTTCGACGGCGAACACCTCGTGCTCGCGCGGGACCCGGGCCTGGAAGTGCCGCTCCGGGCCGCCCTCGCGGTACTCCACCTGGTAGCTCAGGTCGTCATTGAGGTACACCTGCATGTAGTGGTGCCCGGCAGGCTCCCGGTCCAGCCGCTCGACGATGACGAAGCGCCAGGTCAGGCTCATGTCCGCGAGCAGATCGTGGAGTTGGTCCGCGGAGGGGTCGTCCCACGCCGTCCCGTCCCACTCGATCGCGCGGATCACCGGTGCCGTCATGCGGGTGACTGTAGTCGGCGCGGTGGAGGCCCGGCGGCGGGCAAGGGCCGTCGTCACCGCCGCCGGGCCCGTCCGCACCCTAAAAGGACTAGACCAGTACGGTCAATGGTCCGGACCGGGGCCAATGCTCCTGCCGTACCGGCCAGTTGGCGCAGGTGGCTGCGGGACGCGAAGGCGGCGACACGTGCTGTGAGCGACCCCACACCCTTCACCCGCATGGACGCGCACCGGGCGTGGCACACTGGCCCTGTACCAGAAGCAGCGCACTCCGGGGTCGGTGAAAGTCCGAACCGGCGGTTACAGTCCGCGACCCGGTCGCTTCCAGCGGCCGGTTGACCAGGTGAAATTCCTGGACCGACGGTTAAAGTCCGGATGGGAGGCAGTGCGCGGCGGGCGGGCATGCGTTCTCCGTGTGCGCGCCGCCGTCTCCGGACGCGTCCGTGCGCGGGCGTGTTCCTTGTCGGCGACGCCCCCGGTGTGTGCTCATCCGTACCTTTCTGTCGTCATCGACAGCCCCGGAGTCCGTGCCCGAAGAGGCAGGAGGACCCGGGAAGTGTTCACCGGAATCGTCGAAGAACTGGGTGAGGTCACCGCCGTCGAGAACCTCGGCGACTCCTCGCGCTTCCGGCTCCGCGGCCCCGTCGTGACCGAGGGCGCACGCCATGGCGACTCCATCGCCGTGAACGGGGTCTGTCTCACGGTCGTCGAGCACGAGGGCGAGGAATTCACCGCCGACGTCATGGCCGAGACCCTGAAGCGCTCCAGCCTGGGCGCGCTCACCCTCGGCTCCCGCGTCAACCTGGAGCGCCCCACCGCCGTCGGCGCCCGCCTCGGCGGACACATCGTGCAGGGACACGTGGACGGCACCGGCGAGATCCTGGCCCGCACCCCCTCCGAGCACTGGGAGATCGTGAAGATCTCCCTCCCCGCGGACCTCTCCCGCTACGTCGTGGAGAAGGGCTCCATCACCGTCGACGGCATCAGCCTCACCGTCGTGGAGGCCGGCCACGACCACTTCACCGTCAGCCTCATCCCGACCACCCTCGCCCTCACCACGCTCGGCGTGAAGCAGCCCGGCGACCCGGTCAACCTCGAAGTGGACGTCATCGCCAAGTACGTGGAGCGGCTGCTCGCGGCCGGGCAGGGGGCCGGCAAGTGAACTGGCTGAACTCCGAGGCGTTCACCCTCTTCGGCCAGCACATCATCTGGTCCGACATGATCGGCAACATCCTGGGCCTCATCACCCTCGCCCTCGGCTGGCGCCGCTCCCTGTGGACCTGGCCCGTGCAGTTCCTGTCCGGCCTGGTCCTGTTCGCCGCCTTCTACGGCCACCTGACCGGCAGCGCCGGCAAGCAGGTCGTCGTCATGGCCGTCGCGCTGTACGGCTGGTGGCAGTGGCAGCGCACCAAGGACCGGTCCGACGACGGCCACATCGCCCCCCGCTTCGCCACCTGGCAGGAGCGCGCGGGCATGCTCGCCGCCGCAGCCGCCGGCACGGTCGCCGTCGCCCTGCTCTTCACGGCCTACCCGAAGCTCTCCTGGGACCCCTGGCCCGACGCCTACATCTTCGTCGGCACCGTCGTCGCGATGTACGCCCAGGCCAAGAGCATGGTCGAGTTCTGGATCGCCTGGCTGCTCGTCGACCTCGTCGGCGTCCCCCTCAACTTCGCCAACGGCTACGCCTTCTCCGGCTTCGTCTACGTCATCTACGGCGCACTCGTCCTGTGGGGCATGCGCGACTGGTGGCTGCGCTCCCGCCGGGGCCCGCGGCCCGCACTGGAAGGAGCCCCGGCATGACCTCGGCACCGCTGCCGTACGGCACCGACGACACCGAGAACTTCGCCCTCGACCCGGTCGAGCGGGCCATCGCCGACATCGCGGCGGGCCGCCCGGTGGTCGTCGTGGACGACGAGGACCGGGAGAACGAGGGCGACCTCGTCATCGCCGCCGAGAAGGCGACCCCCGAGATCGTCGCCTTCATGATGAGCGAGTGCCGGGGCCTGATCTGCGCCCCCATGGAGGGCGAGGAGCTGGACCGGCTCCAGCTGCCGCAGATGGTCCAGGACAACACCGAGTCGATGAAGACCGCGTTCACCGTCTCGGTGGACGCCTCCGCCGCCCATGGCGTGAGCACCGGCATCTCGGCCGCCGACCGCGCGACGACGCTCCAGCTGCTCGCGGGCGGCACGGCGGAGCCCACCGACTTCGTCCGCCCCGGCCACGTCTTCCCGCTGCGCGCCCGGTCCGGCGGCGTCCTGGTGCGCAACGGCCACACCGAGGCCGCCGTCGACCTCGCCCGGCTCGCGGGGCTCCGCCCGGCCGGCGCCATCGTGGAGATCGCCGGTGAGGACGGCCGGATGCTCCGGCTGCCCGAGCTGATCCCGTTCGCCCGCAAGCACGGCCTGACGATCATCTCCATCGAGGACCTGATCGCCTACCGCCGCGGCAGCGAGCCCACCGTCCGCCGCGAGGCCGCGACCCGCCTGCCCACCCGGCACGGCACCTTCACCGCCTACGGCTACCGGTCCACCGTCGACGGCGTCGAACACGTCGCCCTCGTCCACGGCGAGCTCGGCGACGGCGAGGACGTGCTGGTCCGCGTCCACTCCGAATGCCTCACCGGCGACGTCTTCGGCTCCCTGCGCTGCGACTGCGGCCCCCAGCTGGACACCGCCCTGGAACGCATCCAGGCCGAGGGCCGGGGCGTCGTCGTCTACCTGCGCGGACACGAGGGACGCGGCATCGGCCTGCTGTCCAAGCTGCGCGCCTACGAGCTCCAGGAGCAGGGCCACGACACCCTGGACGCCAACCTGGAACTCGGCCTGCCCGCCGACGCCCGCGACTACGGCGCCGGCGCGCAGATCCTCGCCGACCTCGGCGTACGGGGCGTCCGGCTGATGACCAACAACCCCGACAAGACCGAGGCGCTGCTGCGCCACGGCCTGAAGGTCACCGGCCGCGAGCCGATGCCCGTCCAGGCCGGCGAGCACAACCTCCGGTACCTGCGCACCAAGCGGGACCGGATGGGGCACGACCTGCCCTGGCTCGACACGCCCGCCGTGTCGGCTTCGGTGGCCGCGTCCGCGGCCACCTGCGGCAACCAGTAAGCACGAAAGCACTGAGGAGAGACGTGAGCGGCAAGGGTGCACCGGAACTGTCCGTACGCAATGTGAGCGACCTCCGGGTCGCCGTCGTCGCGGCGCAGTGGCACGAGCAGGTGATGGACGGTCTGGTGAACGGCGCCCTGCGCGCCCTGGGCGAACTGGGCATCGACGAGCCGACCCTGATCCGGGTCCCCGGCAGCTTCGAACTGCCGGTCGCCGCCAAGGTCCTCGCGGGCCGCGGCTACGACGCCGTGGTCGCCCTCGGCGTCGTCATCCGGGGCGGCACCCCCCACTTCGACTACGTGTGCCAGGGCGTCACCCAGGGCCTCACCCAGGTGTCCGTCGAGACCGGGGTGCCCGTCGGCTTCGGCGTGCTCACCTGCGACACCGAGGAGCAGGCCCTGGACCGGGCCGGCCTGGAGGGATCGAACGAGGACAAGGGCCACGAGGCGGTGACCGCCGCCGTCGCGACCGCGGCCACGCTCCGCTCGGTATCCGAACCCTGGCACTGAGGGGCCGGCCCGACCGCGTAGGGTGGGCAGCACCATGTCCAAGAAGACGTTCGAGGAGCTCTTCACCGAGCTCCAGCAGAAGGCCGCCCACGGCGATCCCGCCACCTCCCGTACCGCGGAGCTGGTCGGCAAGGGTGTCCATGCCATCGGCAAGAAGGTCGTCGAGGAGGCCGCCGAGGTCTGGATGGCCGCCGAGTACGAGGGCAAGGAGGCGGCGGCGGAGGAGATCTCGCAGCTGCTGTACCACGTCCAGGTGATGATGGTCGCCCGCGGGATCTCCCTGGACGACGTCTACGCCCACCTCTGACCCGCCCGCCGCACACAGCCGTAGAAACCCCCTTCACGCAAAGGAAGCCGACCTCATGCTGCGCATCGCCGTCCCCAACAAGGGTTCACTGTCCGGCCCTGCGGCGGAGATGCTGCATGAGGCCGGCTACCAGCAGCGCCGTGAGTCCAAGGAGCTGCGCATCGTCGACCCGGAGAACGAGGTCGAGTTCTTCTACCTCCGCCCCCGCGACATCGCGATCTACGTCTCCTCCGGCCGCCTCGACATCGGCATCACCGGCCGTGACCTGCTGATCGACTCGGGCGCCGACGCCGAGGAGATCCTGCCGCTCGGCTTCGCCCGCTCCACCTTCCGCTTCGCCGCCAAGCCCGGCACGGCGAGCGGCATCGAGGACCTCAAGGACAAGACGGTCGCCACCTCCTACGAGGGCATCGTCGACAAGCACCTCGCGGACCGCGGGATCGACGCCTCCGTCGTCCACCTGGACGGGGCCGTGGAGACCGCGATCGAGCTGGGCGTCGCCGAGGTCATCGCCGACGTCGTCGAGACCGGCACCAGCCTGCGCAACGCGGGCCTGGAGGTCTTCGGCGAGCCGATCATGAAGTCCGAGGCGATCGTCATCCGCCGCACCGGCGCCGACGCCGAGGAACCGAAGGTCCAGCAGTTCCTGCGCCGCCTCCAGGGCGTCCTGGTGGCCCGGACGTACGTGATGATGGACTACGACTGCCGGGTCGAGCAGCTGGAGAAGGCCGTCGCGCTCACCCCCGGCCTGGAGTCCCCGACCGTCTCGCCGCTGCACAACGAGGGCTGGGTCGCGGTCCGCGCCATGGTCCCCGCCAAGGAGGCCCAGCGGATCATGGACGACCTCTACGCCATCGGCGCCCGCGCCATCCTGACCACGGCCATCCACGCCTGCCGCCTGTAAGAGGTACGCCCGAGAGATGTCCGACCTGCCCCCACCTCCCCGCCTCCCCGTCACCTTCCGGCCGGGACACACCCGGGCGATCCTGCTCACCGCCGGGGTCGTGATCTTCCTGGTGATATCCGGTGTCGCGATGCTGCTGGAGCACCTCGGCCCGGGCTCGCGGCTCAGCTTCATCCTCACCGGGGCGCTGATCTTCTGGGTCCTGGCCCAGCTCGCCCGGGTGAAGGTGGTCGCCGACGAGTCCGGCGTCACCGTCGTCAACATCGCCGGCAAGCGCCGCCTGGCCTGGGCGGAGATCGTCCGGGTGAACCTCCGTCCGGGTGACCCGTGGGTGTTCCTGGACCTCAGCGACGGCACCAGCCTGCCCGCGCTCGGCATCCAGCCGGGCATCGCCAAGCAGCGGGCCATCGCCGACGCCAGGGCCCTGCGCGCGCTCGCCGAGGCCCGTACGGCGCCCTCCGCCCTGCCGCATGAGCCCAGATCTTGATTAATCTGGTGGGCGGAGGCCGTCTCGCTGTGCCTCCGCCCCTGCGCGCCGCCCGGTGCACAGGGGTTCCTGCTACCCGAGGAGTGACTCCCTCCGGCGATGGACGGATCGTCCTGTAGTACCTGCGCCACCCCTGCCCGACGGAACGGGAAGGCGGTGGCAGCGTGACCATCCCCCTGCTGCTCCTCGGAGCGGCGTTCCTGCTGATCCTCGCCAACGGCTTCTTCGTGGCGGCCGAATTCGGCCTGGTGACCGTCGAGCGCCCGGAGGCCGAGAAGGCCGCCGCCGACGGCGACACCCGCGCCCGTACGGTCGTGGAGTCGCTGAAGGAGCTGTCCTTCCAGCTCTCCGGCACCCAGCTCGGCATCACCATCACCTCCCTGGTCGTCGGCATGCTCGCCGAACCGGCCCTGGCCGCGCTGCTGCGCGGCCCGTTCGCCGCGCTCGGCGTCCCCGAGGGTGCCGCCTCCGGCGTCGCCGTGGTCGTCGGCATGCTGCTGGCCTCCGCGATCCAGATGGTGATCGGCGAACTCGTGCCCAAGAACTGGGCGGTGTCCCGGCCGCTGCAAGTCGCGCGCTTCGTCGCCGGCCCGCAGCACCGCTTCGCCCGGCTGTTCCGCCCGGTGATCTCGGCGCTGAACACGGTCGCCAACCGGCTGGTCCGCGCCCTCGGCGTCGAACCCGCCGACGAGCTGGCCTCCGCCCGCACCCCCGGCGAACTGGTCTCCCTGGCCCGTCACTCCGCCCAGGCCGGTGCCCTGGAGCAGGACACGGCCGACCTGTTCGTCCGCACCCTGTCCCTGGGCGAACTGACCGCGCAGCACGTCATGACCCCGCGCGTGAAGGTGAGCGCGTTGCAGGACTCGGCCACCGCCGAGGACGTCGTCAACCTCACCCGGGCCACCGGCCTGTCCCGCTTCCCCGTCTACCGGGAGAAGATCGACGAGATCGTCGGCATGGCCCACCTCAAGGACGCGCTGGCGGTCCCCGTGCACGACCGGCTGCGTACGCCGGTCAGCCGGATCGCCCGCAAGGCGCTCCTGGTCCCCGAGACCCTGCCGGTCCAGCCCCTGCTCGCCCGGCTGCGCAGCGAGCAGCCCATCGCGGTCGTCGTGGACGAGTACGGCGGCACGGCCGGCGTGGTCACCCTGGAGGACATCGTCGAGGAACTGGTCGGCGAGGTCCGCGACGAGCACGACGCCAAGGACATGCCCGAACTGGCCCCCGCCCCGCCCGAGGACGGCAGGCCCGCCTGGGACGTGGACGGCAGCTGCCGCGTCGACGTCCTCCAGCGCATAGGCCTCGACGTGCCCGAGGGGCCGTACGAGACCGTCGCCGGCCTCGTCGCCGACCTGCTCGGCCGGATTCCGGCCCCCGGCGACCGGGCCGAGCTGCCCGGCTGGCGGCTCTCGGTCCGCCAGGTCGGCCACTACCGCGCCGAACGGGTCCGTCTGGTCAGGACGGCCCCGGCGGTGAACGTGATGGAGGCCGCCCGATGAGCGTCCTCCAACTGGTCTTCGCGGCGCTGCTCGTGCTCGCCAACGGCTTCTTCGTCGGCGCCGAGTTCGCGCTCGTCTCCGTCCGCCGCAGCCAGATCGAACCGCTCGGCACCGCCCGGGCCCGGCAGGTGCTGTACGGCCTCGAACACCTGCCGCAGATGATGGCCGCCGCCCAGTTCGGCATCACGGTGTGCTCGCTGACGCTCGGCGCGGTCGCCGAGCCGACGGTGGCGCACCTGCTGGAGCCGGTGTTCGAGTGGATCCACCTCCCGGACGGCATGATCCACCCGCTGGGCTACGTCATCGCGCTGGCCGCGGTGGTCTTCTTCCACCTCGTCATCGGCGAGATGGTCCCGAAGAACCTCGCGATGGCCGCCCCGGAGAAGGCCGCGCTGTGGCTCAGCCCGGGCCTGGTCTGGTTCGCCCGCCTCTGCAAGCCGATCACGGTGTCCCTCGGCGCCTGCGCCCAGGGCATCCTGCGGCTGTTCCGGGTCGAGCCGAAGGACGAGGTGGAGGCGGTCGTCACCACCGAGCAGCTCAACCGGCTCCTGGAGGACTCCGGCCAGGCCGGCCTCCTCGACCCGGAGGAGCAGGAGCGCCTGGAGGACGCCCTGGAGCTGGGCTCGCGCCCGGTGACGGACGTCCTGTTGCGCCGGGAGTCCCTGGTCACGGTGACCCCGGCGGTCACCCCGGGCGAGATCGTGGAGCTGACCGCCCGCACGGGCTACTCCCGCTTCCCGGTCGCGGCCGGCGAGAAGGGCCCCTTCATGGGGTACGTGCACGTGAAGGACGTCCTCGACCTGGAGGACTCCGACCGGGCCGTCCCGCAGCACGTGTGGCGCCCGATGGCCACGCTCCGCGCCGAGCTGCCGCTGGACGACGCGCTGACGGTCATGCGCCGGGCGGCCACGCATCTGGCCCAGGTGGCGGACGCGACCGGCAAGGTGCTGGGGCTGGTGGCCCTGGAGGACGTGCTGGAGTTGCTGGTGGGCGAGGTCCGTGACCCGGCGCACCGGGAGATGCCGGAGCCTCGTGTGAGCGGGGAGCCGGAGGGAGCGCTCGCCGGCTAGCCCGGGTGGTGAGGGGGAGCTGCGCGGCCGGTGGCGTGCCGACCACGCGGTTCCCCCCGTCGGGGCGCTCACATACCCGGCGGATCCTGCGGCCCCCGCCCCGACAGCACCTCTCCGTACGCCTGCATCAGGTCGGGCAGTCGCAGGGTCGCCAGGTCGTCCCGGGACAGGGAACCCGGGTACGTCGACAACCGGAGGTCCCGGTACGCGCAGCTCTTCTCGTACAGCGTCCGCAGGAACCGCCCGTTCCCCAGTTCGTCGATCCACCCCTGATCTACGACGTGCCCGGCGATGGACCGCAGCTCGTCCAGCGCCTCCTCGTCCCACAGGTCCCCGTTCTCCGCCGCGAGCACCTTGCCGATCTCGGTCAGCTCCAGCGGCCGGTAGGAGGGGAAGTCCACCCGGGTGGTGAACCGGGAGGACAGCCCCGGGTTGGCGGCGAGCAGGCGGTCCATGCCCTCCGGGTAGCCGGCCAGGATCACCACCAGATGGTCCCGGTTGTCCTCGGCCCGCTTCAGCAGCACCTGCAAGGCCTCGTCGCCGTACGCGTCCCCCTTGCCGTACCCGGAGTTGGACAGCGAGTAGGCCTCGTCCACGAACAGCACCCCGCCGATCGCGGAGTCGATCAGCTCGTTGGCCTTCACGGCCGTCTGCCCCAGGTACTCGCCGACCAGGTCGGCGCGCTGGGCCTCCACGAGGTGGTCCCCGCCCAGCAGCCCCAGCGCGTAGAACACCCGGCCGAGGATCCGGGCGACCGTGGTCTTGCCCGTGCCGGACGGGCCGGAGAAGACGAAGTGCCGTTTGGGCGGCTGGACCGGCAGCCCCTGCCCGGCCCGCAGCCGCGCCATGTTCAGCTGCGCCGACAGCGCCTTGACCTGGCGCTTGACCGGTTCGAGCCCCACCATGCGCTCCAGTTCGGCGAGCGCCTCCTCCAGTAACGCGGGGTCGGTGGGCCCGGCCGGGATCGGCGCGGTGGACACCCCGGGCACCCCCGTCTTGGTCCGCACCGAGGGGTCGGCCACCGACGGCAGCGGTACGGCCGGCAGATCGGGCTCCGGCAGCCGCAGGTCCCGGCCCTCCGTGCCGAACAGCGGATCGAACCCGTCCGGTCCGTCCACCACGTCCTGCCCCGCGCCGGTCAGCGTGATCGCGGCGTAGTCGACCGTCTCGTCGTACCCGTCGCCCTCGGAGATCGCGGCGAGCCGGGCGGAGGTGTCCATGAAGGCCGGGTCGACCCGGTGCACCGCGCGGTACAGGGGGAGCGCGGCGGCCGAGCGTCCCGTTCCCTCGTGCGCCCTGGCCAGCCAGTAGCGCAGCTCCTTGCGCTGCGGCTGCTCGCTGCGGCACCGCATCAGCGCCGTCGACAGCAGCGGCTCGGCCTGGCCGTACATCTCCAGCCGCACCCGGGCCATGCCGCCGAACAGGCCGGCCTCGATGCCGAGCAGGGAGTCGTCCAGCAGTGGATCGGTGTGCCGGGCCAGTTGTTCCCAGTCCTTGACCAGATAGGCGCGGCAGGCGTGCAGGAAGCGGACCTGCGGGTCGGCGTCGACCGGGGGCAGCCCGGCGAGGGCGCGGTCCAGCTCGGGCACATGCCGGCCGTCCAGCCAGTGGGAGGCGTGCGCCAGCAGCAGATCGCGCGGGCTCTCCAGCACCGGCTGCACCCACCAGCCCAGCCAGTACCAGGAGTTGAGGCTACGACGGTGCCGGGCGCGCTGTTCGCCGAAGCGGTCGCGGTGCCGGAACATCCGCAGCAGCGCGGTGGTCGTGTCGACCCGGAGCGCGTGCAGCCCGAGCCAGGCGTCCGCCATGCCCGGGTCCATCCGCACCGCGGTGCGGAACTCCTCCTCCGCCTGCGGGTAGGCGCCCATCGTGTAGGCGTCCACACCCCGCAGCCAGGCGAGGTCGGCCGGGGCCTCGGGGCCCTGCGTGCCGAAGTCCATCACGTCCCCCCACAGACCGTGTCCCCGTGGTTCCCACCGGGCAGTCGCCCGACGGCCGCCGCGGTCGAACCGCTGTTCCGCGGACCGGAGTTGCAGGTGCGCGAGGCAGCCGCTCGAAGGTCGCACCGAGGGCATCGTACCCGCGCTGCCTGCGCGTGCCGAAGGGTGCCGCACGGGGCGTTCTACGAGGTGGGAGCAGGCGGGGCGCACGGCGTTTCGTGACCGAGGGTGAGAGTGCGGGTGTGCGAGGAGCCTGGAACACCTCTTCGCGGGCAGAACGAAGCCCCCGGTCACGGGGGAACAACCGGGGGCTTCGCGTCGGTGGGCGACTCCGAAAGCCGCACATTGAGAACGTAAGACCTGTACGGGCCCCCGGTCAAGCGGAGTTGAGGCACTGGGAGAAGTTGTCCCGCAAGGCTCTTCACGACTTCACCACATCCGGGACGGGCCGTCACTCAGCGTCACTCCAGGTCCGGCTTCGGGAGCCGTCGCCGGTCCCGGCAGCACCTCGTATCCCGCAATTCGCTGGAGCACCAGCAGGTCGGCATGGGGGCGCGAGGGGTCCTCGGCGAAGTGCGCGCGCTCCGCCGCGACCCAGCCGTCCCAGAACTCCCGTTGCTCCGCGCCGTCCCGCTGCCGGCCGCGCGCCCAGGACTCCTCCCGGGGCAGCTCCATCCACAGCAGCCGGGCCAGGTGCGGTCGCAGGGCGCGGCGGCCGGCACCGACGCCCTCGACCAGCACGACGGGTGCGGCCGGCAGCGGACGCGGGGTGCCGAAGGCGCGGGCCCGCCAGTCGTACGGGGTGTAGTGCGCGCTCTCGCCGCGCGCCAGGGGCTCGATCACCTCGGTCATGAGCCGGTCGGTCCACGAGAAGAGCCGCTCATGGCTGGCGATGTCGTCGAGGTGGAGCACCGGAGCCCCGCCCAGCGCGTGCGCCAGCCGCCCGGCGAAGGTGGACTTCCCCGAGCCGGCGTGCCCGTCGACGGCGATGAGCCGGACCGGCCCCAGTGAGGGCGGGAGCCCGTGCAGCCGGGCGGCGAGGTCGTGAATGGTGATTCCCGGGGTGTCGTGCTGTGTGCGGGCGTGAGGTCCGGTGTTGTGGGTTTTCCGTGAAACACAGTCTAGTGGCGGTCATGTGTCGCCAGGGGGCAAGCGCCAGTCGTTGTCACGCGTTGAACCACCGGCTGGCGGCCAGTCAAAGGCTGCCGATAAACGGTCCGCATCCCCTGACCGATATGTCGAATTCGACGTTCCGGGTGTGCCCCACGCTGAGTAAGGTGCCTTCTGCGCAACGTGATGCGTCGAACGGGGACCGGCAGGGGGACCATGGCCGCGGAATTATTCGAAGGGCGCTATGTATGGCACCCGGCGGCCGACGACCGGGTCCTGGCGAGCGTATGCGTCGATGTGCGCGCCGGACGCCATCGGTACGCCCACGAGGCGCTCGTCGAGACACGCTCCGACTTCGCCCTGCGCGCCCACCGCTCGCTCGTCCTCGCCTCCGAGGCGGCCGGCACCGACCTGGTGGAACGCTGGCTCGCCGAGGAGCCGACGCCCGAGGCCGCGCTCATGTGGGCGCGGGTCGCGGTACAGCGCGCCCTGCACGCCGCCGACGCCCGTGACGAGCGCGCCGAGGCGCTGGAGCGGATCGCGCTGACCGCCTGCGACCGGGCCGCCGAGGCGGCCCCCGCCGACCCCACCCCCTGGGTCGCCCGGCTCGCCATGGCCCGGCTGCACCGGCTCCGCGACCCGGCCCCGCGGGGCCTGCTCACCGCCCCGCCCGGCCCCTGGCGGCTGTTCGCGCACATCCTGTCCCTGGACCCCTGGCACCGCGAGGCCCACCACCGCTTCCTGTCCTGCTTCTTCACGCGGTACGGCGGCTCGGTCACCGCGGCCTGGGACGTGGCCGCCTTCCTCAGCCAGCGGGCGCCCGCCGACTCCGCCCTCCGGCTGCTGCCCCTGGTGGCCCTGGTGGAGAGCTACAACCCCACCCAGCTCCTCGCCGACCGGGTCTGGGAGCAGCCCCAGTGGCGCTCCACCGCGCTGGCGATCTACCAGCACTGGCTGCCCACCGTGGCCGGTTACCGCTTCACCCCCGTGCTCGACCTGGCCTACCTCGCGCACGCGCTGGTCATGGCCCAGCGCGCGTTCGAGGCCCGGGCGGTCTTCACGGCGATGGGCCCGTACGCCTCGCGCATGCCGTGGAGCGCCTTCGGTGATCCCGCCGAGCAGCTCTCCCGGGCCCGGCGCGCCTGCGGCCTGCCCGTCCCGGGGCCCGCCTGACCCGCTCGCCCCCACCCCCCATCCAGAGAAAGGCCGATCTGTGTCGGAACGGATGTCGACTCCCCGGGCCCGCGCCCGCGCGGCGGACCCCGTCGTGCTCGACGACGACGCCACCCTGCACGCGATGGGTTATCCGCGGAAACTCACCCGGCGCTTCCGGGCGTTCGACAATTTCGCGATCTCGTTCACCATCATCAATATCCTCTCCGGTATTTTCTCCTCCTTCGGATTCGGCATGAACGCGGGCGGCCCCCGCATTCTCGTGTTCGGCTGGATCGGTGTCTCGCTCATGGTGCTGCTCATCGGCGCGGCCATGGCGGAAGTCGCCTCCGCCTATCCGACGAGCGGTGCCCTGTATTTCTCCGCCGGTAAACTCGCCAAGCGGCACAAGGGCGCCTGGTCGTGGTTCACGGGCTGGCTGAACTTCGTCGGCCAGATCGGCGGCACCGCAGCCACCGGCTATGCCGCCGCCACCTTCATCCAGGTGTTCGTGCAGTTGCAGTGGCCCTCCTACCGGCCGACCGCGCACCAGACGGTTCTCGTCACGGCCCTGATCATCGTGCTCCAGGGGCTCGCCAACACCTACACCGTCCAGCTCGTCGCCGTACTGAACCGCATTTCCGTGTGGTGGCTGCTGATCGGACTCGTCGTGATCGTGGGCGCACTCATCGTGATGCCCGATCATCACCAGTCCGCGTCCTTCGTCACCCATTTCGAGAACAACACCGGCTTCACGAGCGGGCTTTACGGCGGCATGCTCGGCCTCCTGGTCACGAGCTGGACCTTCACCGGGTTCGACGGCAGCTTCCACATGTCCGAGGAAACGGTCCACGCGACGGTCAGCGCACCGAAGGGCATCACCCGCGCCATCGGCTGTTCGGCGATCACCGGCCTCGCCCTGATGCTGGCCCTGGTCTACAGCATCGGCGACTACGCCAAGGTGGCCGGCGCCGCGGCGCCGCCGGTCCAGATCCTCATCGACGGCCTCGGCCTGACCACCGCCAAGGTGATGCTCCTCATCGTCATCGGCGCGATGCTCTTCTGCGGTCTCGCCAACCTCACCAGCAACACCCGGCAGATCTTCGCCTTCTCGCGGGACGGCGCCATGCCCGGCTCCCGCTGGTGGCACTCGGTCTCGCTGCGCACCCGTACGCCGGTGAAGGCGGTCTGGCTGGCGGTCGGCTGCTCGCTGGCCCTGGTGGTGCCGGGCTGGTGGTCGCACACGGCGTTCACCGCCATCGTCAGCGTCAACGTGGTCGGCCTCTTCCTGGCCTACGCCGTGCCGATCTTCCTGCGGCTGCGGCTCGGCGACGCGTTCCAGCCCGGTCCCTGGCACCTGGGCCGCTGGGGCAGGCCGATCGGCTGGCTCGCGGTGACCTGGATCCTGCTCAGCAGCGTCCTGTTCATGCTGCCGCAGGCCTCCCCGATCACCGTCGACTCCTTCAACTACGCGCCGATCGCGCTCGCCGTCGTCCTGCTGGTGGCGACGGTGTGGTGGTTCGCCACGGCCCGCCGCCGCTTCCAGGGGCCGGTCAGCTACGGTCGCCCGGACGAGGTCGCCGCGATGGATCTCGTCTGAGCCTGCCGGGGTGCGTGGGCGCCGGTCGCGCTCGTGCGGCGGAGCCGCGCTGCGCCACGGCCCGCGCCCCTGCGGGCGCTCCCCACCAGTGGTCCAGACCAATATTCGTACGGCGGCATGCGCCGAAGTGCTGGCAGCGAGATCCGGCCTGCTTCATAGTTACCGCACCGGATCAGCCCGTCTCGGACACCCTGGGGGTCGTCGCGCCCATGAGCAGAGCCCAACAGCCGTCCCGCAGAATCATTCTGGCCGCGGCCGTCGCCGCGGCGGTGACCGGCACAGCGGCCCCCGCTGCCGCCGCCGCACCGCGCCCCGCCGACACCGACGACCCCGGCCGGGCGCAGGCCCGCCCGATCGACCACCACTCCTGGACCACGGTCCGCGACTGGCGCTGCGGCACCGCCCAGGGCGCCCGGCCCGTCTCCGGCAGCCGCCCCGGTGTCGTGATCGGCGCCCCCGCCGGCCGGACCGACTACACCGACCCGCACACCGGGACCACCGCCACCTGGGAGTACGCCACCTGGACCTCCCCGGTGCACCGGCTCACCGTGCCCGCGACCGAGGTCATCGCCTCCTGGAACGCGCACACCCCGGCCGGCACCTGGATCCAGGTCGAGCTGCACGGCACGTACTCCGACGGCACCGAGACACCCTGGTACGTGATGGGCCGCTGGGCCGCCGGCGACCAGGACGTCAAGCGGACCTCGGTGGACGACCAGACCGACGGCAAGAGCACGATCTGGACGGACACCTTCGCCATCGACGACGCGAGCACCGGCCTGCGCCTGGCGTCGTACCGACTGCGCCTCACCCTCTACCGCCGGCCCGGCACGCACCTGACACCGACGGTATGGCGGCTCGGGGCGATGGGCTCCGACATCCCCGACCGCTTCACCGTGCCGGCCTCCACCCCCGGCCTCGCCCAGGAACTCGCCGTCCCGCGCTACTCGCAGGAGATCCACAAGGGCCAGTACCCCGAGTACGACAACGGCGGCGAGGCCTGGTGCAGCCCCACCTCCTCGCAGATGATCATCGAGTACTGGGGCGGCCGGCTCACCCCCGAGCAGCTGTCCTGGGTCGACCCGTCCTACGCGGACCCGCAGGTCTGCCACGCGGCCCGGTACACCTACGACCACCAGTACCAGGGCTGCGGCAACTGGCCGTTCAACGCCGCCTACGCGGCCACCTACGACGGCCTCCAGAGCGTGGTCACCCGGCTCGCCTCCCTCACCGACCTGGAGACGCTGATCGCGGCCGGCATCCCGGCCATAACGTCCCAGTCGTT
Organism: Streptomyces canarius; assembly: GCF_014650735.1. NCBI lineage: Bacteria > Bacillati > Actinomycetota > Actinomycetes > Kitasatosporales > Streptomycetaceae > Streptomyces > Streptomyces canarius. The sequence goes on along the minus strand of NZ_BMVN01000002.1, from coordinate 74,344 downwards.
CCTCAAGGAGGAGCTGACGGGGGCCGGTTACGGCACCTCCGGCCATCTGATGACCGTCATCGGCTTCACCGCGGACGGGGACGTGATCGCCAACGACCCCGCCTCACCGAGCGACGAGGCGGTGCGGCGCGTCTACCAGCGGCGCGAGTGGGAGAACATCTGGCTGAGGACCAAGCGGTACAACGCCTCCGGCAAGGTCGTCTCCGGCACCGGAGGGGTCTGCTACCTCTACTTCCCGGCCCACCCGACCCCGCACCAGCGCAAGGCGCTCGCCGCGGTGGGCGTGTACTGAGCCCTGGTGCGCGCGGCCTGTGACCAAGCTCATCGCCGCGAACGCCGTCGCGGGTGGCAAGGTGGACGGATGGGTGGGGGGATTCCGCCGTACACGTCCGACCTCTGCGAGTAACACCATGACCGCACACCCGGCCACCGCCACCCGCGCCGTCACCGGCGGCCCGCAGGAAGACGGCCCGAAGATCGTCGAGCACGTCCTGGGCTGGGTCCTCGTCGCGGTGTTCGCGATGCTGGTGACCCAGCTCGGCCTGCTCTGAACCGACGCGCACCCGCCTCTGAACACACCGCTCACGCGCGCGGCTTGTTCTGACATACTGCGGCTGTCCCGTCGTACCCAGGTCAGGGCCGATCTTGAACATGCCGCAGCAGCGTGCCGTCGTCCAGCCGCGCGGCACCGAGCGCTCCGTGGCGCGCCGCGCCGAACTCATCGCCATCGGGCGGAAGTTGTTCGCCGACACGTCCTACGACGCGTTGTCCATGGACGACATCGCCCGCCAGGCGCAGGTGGCCAAGGGCCTGATCTACTACTACTTCCGGTCCAAGCGCGGCTACTACCTGGCGATCATCCAGGACTCCGTCGCCGACCTGGTCACCTCCGCCGCCGGCGGGGTGCGGCTGCCCGCCGTGGACCGCGTGCACCGCACGATCGACGGCTACCTGCGCTACGCCGAGCACCACCAGGCCGCCTACCGCACCATCGTCAGCGGTGGCGTCGGCTTCGACACCGAGGTGCACGCGATCCGGGACGGTGTGCGCGAGGCGATCGTCGCCACGATCGCCGAAGGGGCCTATGGCCGCGCCGACATCTCCCCGGTGGCCCGGATGGGTCTGCTCTCCTGGGTGTGCAGCGTGGAGGGCGCCGCCCTGGACTGGATCGGCCGCCCCCGGCTGTCCCGCGAGACCATGTGCGAGCTGCTGGTGAAGACGCTCGGCGGGGCCCTGCGCGCCATCGAGGAGCTGGACCCCGCCCACCCGGCCCCGCCGCCCGCCCGCCGGGGCGGCTGACCCCGGGAGGAACCGTCAGTTGATCGCCTTGATCAGCTCACCGTTCGCGGTGTCGCCGCTCAGCTCCCAGAAGAAGGTGCCGCCGAGGCCCTGCTGGTTCTTGTACGTCATCTTCGTGGCGATGGTGGCCGGGGTGTCGTAACTCCACCAGTCGCTGCCGCACTTGGCGTAGGCGGTGCCGCCCACGGTGCCGGTCGCCGGGCACTTGGTCTTGAGCACCTTGTAGTCGTCGATGCCCTGATCGTACGTCCCGGCCGCCGGGCCCGTGGCCGTACCGCCGGGGGCCGCCTGGGTGACGCCGGTCCAGCCGCGCCCGTAGAAGCCGATGCCGAGGAGCAGCTTGGAGGCCGGGACGCCGAGGCCCTTCAGCTTGGCGATCGTCGCCGACGTGTAGTAGTCCGCCTTGGGGATGCCCGAGTAGGAGTTCAGCGGGGAGTGCGGGGCGGTCGGGCCGGTCGCGTCCCAGGCGCCGAAGTAGTCGTACGTCATCGGGTTGTACCAGTCGACGTACTGGGCGGCGCCGGCGTAGTTCGCCGCGTCGATCTTGCCGCCGCTGGTGGCGTCCGCGGTGATCGCCGCGGTCACCAGGTTCCCGGAGCCGAACTTCGAGCGCAGGGCGGCCATCAGGTTCTTGAACGCCTCGCGTCCGCTGGTGTCACAGGTGTTGCCGCAGGCGTTCGGGTACTCCCAGTCGATGTCGATGCCGTCGAAGACCCCCGCCCACTTGGAGTTCTTCACCAGGTCGTAGCAAGACTGGGCGAAGGCGGCCGGGTTCTTCGCGGCCTCGCCGAAGCCGCCGGACCAGGTCCAGCCGCCGAAGGACCACAGGATCTTCAGCCCGGGGTGCTTCTTCTTCAGCTTCAGCAGCTGGTTGAAGTTGCCGCGCAGCGGCTGGTCCCAGGTGTCGGCGACGCCGTCGACGGACTCGGCGGCGGTGTAGGCCCGGTCCGTGGCCGCGTAGGAGTCGCCCATGGCGCACTTGCCGCCGGTGACGTTGCCGAAGGCGTAGTTGATGTGGGTCAGCTTGGCGGCGGAGCCGGAGGTCTCGACGTTCTTGACGTAGTACTTGCGGTCGTAGGTGCCCCATTCGGTGAAGTAGCCGACGACCTTGGAGCCGGCCGCCGCCTGCGGGGCGCTCGGTGCCGCCGCGGTCGCCGTGCCCGTTCCGGCCAGCAGGCCGGCGCCGAGGGCGGCGGTACACGCGGCCGAGACGAGGGCCCGGACGAGGGAGCGGTGGGGAGTGTGCATACGGGTGTCTCCTCGTGGGGGAGAGGGGAACGTGCGCCGATTGGCATGAACGCGGTAAAGCGTTGGTCATGCACCCTAGGAGGACTAGACCACTAGGTCAATGGTTCGGACCAATCTCGCCCCCGCGTACGGCTCCGACTGGACTCCTGAAGTAAGCGGTCGTTAACTGGTGACGGGAGGTCGCTGATCGGGCATACTCACTGCGCATGCCGCTGGTCAGCAGCTTCCGAGACCCGGGAGCGGGCGCCTTCGGCGAAGCGCGATCACCAGGCGGAGCCGCCCCCCACCCCGGGCCGGACCGCCGGTGCCCGAACAGGGAGGAGCCCGACGCCATGTCCGACCGCGACCCGCAGCCGGTGGAGCGTCAACTGCCGACGGAAGAGGCGAGGGATCTGCTCGCCCTCGTCCGGGAGATCGCCCAGCGCGAGATCGCGCCCAGGGCCGCCGAGGAGGAGGACGCGGGACGCTTCCCGCGCGAGATCTTCGGCCTGCTCTCCGAATCAGGGCTGCTGGGCCTGCCCTACCCGTCCGAGTACGGCGGCGGCGACCAGCCCTACGAGGTCTACCTCCAGGTCCTGGAGGAGCTGGCCGCGGCCCGGCTCACCGTCGGCCTGGGCGTCAGCGTCCACACGCTCGCGTCCTACGCCCTCGCCGCCTACGGCACCAAGCAGCAGCAGGTCGAGCACCTGCCCGCGATGCTGGGCGGCGGCCTGCTCGGCGCGTACTGCCTCTCCGAGCCGTCCTCCGGTTCGGACGCCGCCTCCCTGCGCACCAAGGCCGTCCGCGAGGGCGACGGTTGGGTGATCGACGGCACCAAGGCCTGGATCACCCATGGCGGGATCGCCGACTTCTACACCGTGATGGCCCGCACCGGGGAGGACGGCCCGCGCGGGATCACCGCCTTCCTCGTGCCCGGCGACGCCCCCGGCCTGAGCGGTGCCGCGCCGGAGAAGAAGATGGGCCTGAAGGGCTCGCCCACCGCGCAGGTGCACTTCGACGGCGTCCGCGTCCCGGACGACCGGCGCGTCGGCGAGGAGGGCCAGGGCTTCTCCATCGCCCTGGCGGCGCTCGACTCGGGCCGGCTCGGCATCGCGGCCTGCGCCGTCGGCCTCGCTCAGGCCGCACTGGACGAGGCGGTCCGCTACGCCACCCAGCGCCGCCAGTTCGGCCGGCCCATCGCCGACTTCCAGGGCCTGCGCTTCATGATCGCCGACATGGCCACCCAGATCGAGGCGGGCCGCGCGCTGTACCTCGCCGCGGCCCGGCTGCGGGACGCGGGCAGGCCGTTCGCCAAGCAGGCCGCCATGGCCAAGCTGCACTGCACCGACACCGCCATGAAGGTCACCACGGACGCGGTGCAGATACTGGGCGGCTACGGGTACACCGCCGACTTCCCGGCCGAGCGCTACATGCGCGAGGCCAAGGTCCTCCAGATCGTCGAGGGCACCAACCAGATCCAGCGGATGGTCATCGCCCGTCACGTGGCGGGGCCAGAAGATCGCTGAACTGGCCCGTGAGCACCGTCGGGGCCGCCAGTCTGACCCACTCCGGGTCATGGCGGCCCGGCAGGGTGCGACCGCGGTCGGCCCAGGTCCGCATGAGGTCGCGGTAGATGGGCGGGTCCGGCGGCGCGGCCGGCGGAACCGATTCTCCGGGGCGGGGGACGAAGATGCGGCGCTGACGCCCGGTTGCCGAGTACGTGGGGGTCATACCAGGGCAACGCGGCGACGGCCGGACAGGTCACCCTCGCACGGAATCGAGCTTCAGTTCATCCCCGTCCGGTTCCCCCTCGGGCGTTCCCCGGACGGCTGACGCGGCCGACGGCCGAGCGTCGTCCGCCCCCGCGAGGACAGTCGGCGACGGCCGGCGTGCCGGCCCGGCCGCACGGCCAAGTCCCCGTGTCCCCGGCGGAGTTCCTCGCCCTGCCGGGTCGGGGAGACGCGCTGCGCCGGCGTGCGACGGCCCAACGCGCCCACGACACCCGGGAGATCGACGGCCCGGCCCGTCCATCCCTCACCCGAGGTGACGCGCGCATCGGGAACGCCTCCGGGGCGTCGCGCGCGGGGCGGGGTGAGCGAGCCGGCTCAGGCGGCCTGGCGACGCATCGACGGCACGCGCATCGGGCGCGAGCCCGGGCCGCCGACGTGCGAGAAGGGCTGTGTCCGCCAGTTCAGACCCTGGGGAAGCGTGAGCAGCAGGGCGGTGTCCTGCTCCTGCGGCTCGAAGGACTCGTCCGCGGGACGGGCGTCGGCCGCCGCACGGCCCGTGCCCGCGCACACCGTGAGCCCGAACGGGTTCCACGGCGAGGCGCACAGCGCGTGCTCCGGCAGCACCTCCTCGTCCGCCAGCAGCGCGATCGGCTGCGCGCAGTCCGGGCAGATCACCCGGTACATCTCGAAGGTGTCGTAGGCGTCCAGATCCTCGTCGAGGTCGTCGGGGCCGACGCCCTCCGGCTCGGGTTCGGCGATCGGCTGCCGGTGCGCGGACGCGGATCGACCAGGGCGATGGGTACTCTGCATGGGATTCTCCCCCTAAGGCTGGGCCGTGAAGGCTCTGCGGCCTCGACCACAGCAAGCACTTCCCGTCCGGTCTCGGCGGTAATCACGAGGACATCACGGAGCCGGTGTTCGAGACGTGTGGTCTTCGTCACATGCCGTATGCGGGTGCCCGTCCCGGTGCATTTTCTGCCGAAACAGGGAATGACCTGCACCTCTGAGGTATCCGTGGAGATCAGGCGCACTGTAGGTTTTGGCGGCATGGAGGAGCTGGACCGTCAGATCGTGCAGCTGCTCGTCAAGGACGGGCGGATGAGCTACACAGACCTGGGCAAGGCCACGGGCCTGTCCACGTCGGCCGTGCACCAGCGGGTGCGCAGGCTGGAGCAGCGTGGCGTCATCCGCGGCTACGCCGCGGTGGTCGACCCCGAGGCCGTCGGGCTGCCGCTGACCGCGTTCATCTCGGTGAAGCCGTTCGACCCCAGCGCCCCCGACGACATCGCCGACCGCCTCGCCGGGGTCCCCGAGATCGAGGCGTGCCACAGCGTGGCGGGCGACGAGAACTACATCCTCAAGGTGCGCGTCTCCACCCCGCACGAACTGGAGGAACTGCTGGCCCGGCTGCGCTCGCTGGCCGGGGTTTCGACGCGGACGACGGTGGTCCTCTCGACACCGTACGAGGCCCGGCCGCCGAAGATCTGACAGCCGCCGCGCCGACGGCGCCGGCTGCCTTTCGGGCGCCCCCCCGGTGCGGCTCCCGCCCGGCGCCGGGAGAAACTGTCGGCCATGAGCAACCGCACCGCCGAGCCCCCCGAGACCGTCCTGCTCCGCCGTGGCGAGGTCCACAGCCCCGCGGACCCCTTCGCGACGGCGATGGTCGTCGAGGCGGGCCACGTCGCCTGGGTCGGCTCCGAGGGCGCGGCCGACGCCTTCGCCGACGGCGTGGACGAGGTGGTCGACCTCGACGGCGCCCTGGTCACCCCCGCCTTCACCGACGCCCATGTGCACACCACCGCGACCGGCCTCGCCCTGACCGGTCTCGACCTGTCCGGCGCCCCCTCCCTGGAGGCCGCCCTCGCCCGTGTCCGCGAGTTCGCCGCCGCCCGCCCCGACGACCGGGTCCTGCTGGGCCACGGCTGGGACGCCGCCCGCTGGCCCGGCGGCCGGCCGCCGACCCGCGCGGAGCTGGACGAGGCCACCGGCGGACGCCCGCTGTACCTGTCCCGCATCGACGTGCACTCGGCGGTGGTCAGCACCGCCCTGCTGGACCTGGTCCCCGCCGACGTCCCGCGCGAGGACGCCCCGCTCACCAAGGACACCCACCACGCCGTCCGCGAGGCCGCCCTCGCCGCCATCACCCCCGCCCAGCGCGCCGAGGCCCAGCGCACCGCCCTGGCGCACGCGGCCTCCCTCGGCATCGGCACCGTGCACGAGTGCGGCGGCCCGCGGATCTCCTCCGAGGACGACTTCACCGGCCTGCTGCGGCTCGCCGCCGAGGTGCCGGGCCCCCGTGTCGTGGGCTACTGGGCGGAAGAGGACACCGCGAAGGCCCGCGAGCTGGGTGCCACCGGCGCCGCGGGCGACCTCTTCGCCGACGGCGCCCTCGGCTCGCACACCGCCTGTCTGCACGAGCCGTACGCCGACGCCGGCCACAGCGGCACCGCCTACCTGGACGCCGCCGCCGTCGCCGCCCACGTCGCGGCCTGCACCGAGGCGGGCCTCCAGGCCGGCTTCCACGCCATCGGCGACGCCGCCGTGGCCGCCGTGGTGCAGGGCGTGCGCGCCGCCGCCGAGAAGGTGGGCCTCGCCCGGATCCGCGCCGCCCGGCACCGCGTCGAGCACGCCGAGATGCTCACCCCCGACACCGTCGCCGGCTTCGCCGAGCTGGGCCTGATCGCCTCCGTCCAGCCCGCCTTCGACGCGCTGTGGGGCGGCGAGGACGGCATGTACGCCCGGCGCCTGGGGGCGGAGCGGGCCCGCACCCTCAACCCGTTCGCCGCCCTGCTCCGCGCCGGTGTACCGCTCGCGTTCGGCTCCGACAGCCCGGTCACCCCGCTCGACCCGTGGGGCACGGTCCGTGCCGCGGCCTTCCACCGCACGCCCGAGCACCGGATCTCCGTCCGCGCCGCCTTCACCGCGCACACGCGCGGCGGCTGGCGGGCCGTCGGCCGCGACGACGCGGGTGTTCTGGTCCCAGGCGCCCCCGCCGACTACGCCGTCTGGCGGACCGACGAGCTGATCGTGCAGGCCCCCGACGACCGGGTCGCCCGCTGGTCCACCGATCCGCGCTCCGGCACGCCCGGCCTGCCCGACCTCACCCCGGGCCGTGACCTGCCGGTCTGCCTGCGGACCGTGGTCGGCGGGCGGACGGTGTTCGTACGGCCGGGCGAGTGATCTCCCGGGGTGGCCCGGGCCGCCCCGGGCCGCCGGGACCCCGCCGCCCGACCTGCGCATCCTCCCCACCGGCCGGGCCACCGGTGCCGTCCGCGCAGTTCACAGGGCTGTTGACAGTCGGCGGCCAGGGGCCGGTAGGTTCGTCCGAGTCCACCACCGGACGCCCGACCGGGGGACGTTCGGCCGACTCGTCGCAGCGCCGCTGGGTCAGGGACGGTGTGCCGCACCGGAGCACCGTCACTGGGAGCCAGGCTCAGCGCCCGCGCCGACGAGGGGAACGTTCCCGCGGGTCGGCCAGGTGTGACCCGGGTGGGGCCCGGGCGCTCAGTAGACAACGGCTTCCGGTCGACCCGCAGCCAGCGGGTCCCGGGTCGGACCGAAGGGCGCCGGGCCCCCATCCGTCGCGGTACGAAGGTGTTCGGTACGTGGTGGGAAGGTACCGAAAAGAACCTTCTTACCCCGCTCTTGCGGAACCGACACCACCATACGAACGCGCTGTCACGTCTTCCCAGACGGCGGCCACTATGGTGGACCCCTGCGTACGACATGAAGGGGCAGCAGTGAACGACGGCGACGGGACCCTCGCGGCCAAGGCCCAGGGGAGGCAGTTCGGCCCGCTCGGCACGGCCTTGGTGATCATTCCGACCTACAACGAGGCGGAGAACATCAAGACCATCGTCGGCCGGGTGCGCAAGGCCGTCCCCGAGGCGCACGTACTGATCGCGGACGACAACAGCCCCGACGGCACCGGCAAGCTCGCCGACGAACTGGCCGCCGAGGACGAGCGCGTCCATGTGCTGCACCGCAAGGGCAAGGAGGGCCTCGGGGCCGCCTACCTCGCGGGCTTCCGCTGGGGCCTGGAGCGGGACTACGGCGTGCTGATCGAGATGGACGCCGACGGCTCCCACCAGCCCGAGGAACTGCCCCGGCTGCTCACCGCCCTCAAGGGCGCCGACCTGGTCCTCGGTTCCCGCTGGGTGCCCGGCGGCCGGGTGGTGAACTGGCCGAAGTCCCGGGAGTTCCTCTCGCGGGGAGGCTCCACGTACTCGCGGATCATGCTCGACGTGCCGATCCGGGACGTGACCGGCGGCTTCCGGGCCTTCCGCCGCGAGACGCTGGAGGGGCTCGGCCTCGGCGAGGTCGCCTCGCAGGGCTACTGCTTCCAGGTCGACCTCGCGCGCCGCGCGGTGAAGGCCGGCTACCACGTCGTCGAGGTCCCCATCACCTTCGTCGAGCGGGCACTGGGCGACTCCAAGATGAGCAGGGACATCGTGGTCGAGGCCCTGTGGCGGGTCACCTCCTGGGGCGTCGGGGACCGCCTGGGCAAGCTCACCGGCAGGGACAAGCAGGCGTAGCGCCGGGTCCGCGGCCCCGGCCGGCCGGCCGGTTCGCGCCCTGGCCGATCACCCCCTTATCCCGCGCTGAGCCGTGCCCAGGCACACTGGGACCATGACGACTGGCGCTCCGACCTCTCCGTACACCGCCCGCCGCCGGCGCTCCCGGCTGCGCAGGTATCTGCCGCTGGGCCTCGCCGCGTGGCTGGTGCTGGAGATCTGGCTGCTGACCCTGGTCGTGGGCGCGGCGGGCGGCCTCACGGTGTTCCTGCTGCTGGTCGTGGGCCTCGTGGCGGGGTCCGTGGTCATCAAGCGGGCGGGCCGTCGCGCCTTCCGGAGTCTGAACGAGGCGATGCGGCAGGGCGGCTCACCGGCGCGCGGCGGTGGCAACGGCCTGATGATGCTCGGCGGTCTGCTGCTGATGATCCCCGGCCTGGTCTCGGACGCGGCGGGCCTGCTCCTGCTGCTCCCGCCGGTTCAGAAGGCGGTGGGCCGCCTCGCGGAGAACGCGCTGGAACGGAGTCTGCGCAAGGCCGCCCCGGGCAGCCTGGGTGACGCGTTCCAGCAGGTCCGCATCCACCGGCCCGACGGCAAGGTGGTGCAGGGCGAGGTCATCAGGGAGGACCGGCCCGAGCCGGGGGAGTACCGGCCCCCGCTCACTCGCTGAGCGTCCCGCACGAGCACGGAGAACGACCGCGGGCGCCGTACGTCTTCACGTACGGCGCCCGCGGTCGTTGCGCTGTGTGCGCGTTATGCGCTCTTGCGGCTGTCCCTGGGGTGGACCGCGATGTTCATCGCCCCCGAGCGCAGCACCGCCAGACGCTCCTCAAGGACCTCTTCGAGTTCCTCGCGGGTGCGTCGCTCCATCAGCATGTCCCAATGGGTACGCGCGGGCTTGGCCTTCTTCTCCTCAGGGCCGTCGCCGTCCACGAGGAGTGCCTGGGCACCACAGACCTTGCACTCCCACTCCGGCGGGATCTCCGCCTCGACCGAGAAGGGCATCTCGAAGCGATGCCCCTTCTCGCATGCGTACTCCACGGCCTGGCGCGGGGCCAGGTCGATACCGCGGTCCGTCTCGTAGCTGGTCACCACGAGGCGCGTACCGCGAAGAGCTCGCTCACTCATGAATCGTGCCTCCCGGGCTTGTCGCCCACAGGACAGGTGTCGCTGTCGTCGTCATCCGGTCAACGTCCGGTCGGCGGTAAAGATTCCCGTTCCGAGTCCCGTTCCGGGTCATGCGTCGCCGTCGTAGCCGCCCCTTGTTCTACCCACAGGCGCCCGGTTTGTCACATCTGCTAGCAGATGTCACCCAGCGTTTCGGCATCTTTGACGCGCAGTAACGGTACGCCTGGCAGGCCAAACGCGTACACTACCGCCCTTTCATGTCGAGTGCTAAATCGGCGCTAGATCTTTTCCGGAACCGGGTTCCCCGCCTCACCGATCGCACGCCGCACCGGGACCCGCGCGAGCAGGACGAAGCCGAGGACGAAGAAGGCCACCAGCGAGACGATCGCCGACCGGTAGCTGCCGGTCAGCTGGTAGGTCACGCCGAACAGCAGCGGCCCGAGCCGGCTCATCCCGCGGTCGCTCATCTCGTACGCCGAGAAGTACTCGGCCTCCTTGCCCGGCGGCACCAGATGGGAGAACAGCGACCGGGACAGCGCCTGGCTGCCACCGAGGACCAGGCCGATCCCGGCGGCCGGCACGAAGAACCACACCGGCGCCCCCGCGGGCAGGAACCAGCCGGCCGCCAGCGTGAGCGTCCACGCCACCAGCGAGCCGAGGATCGTCCGCTGCGCGCCGTACCTCCGCGCCGGCCGCCCCATCGCCAGTGCCCCCGCCACGGCCGGCACCTGCACCAGCAGGACCGCCCCGATCAGCGTCGACTGGCCGAGACCCAGCTCCTCGGAGCCGTAGACCGAGGCCTGCGTGATCACTGTCTGGATGCCGTCGTTGTAGACGAGGTACGCGAGCAGGAACGCCAGGGTCAGCGGGTGCCGGCGCATGTCCCGGACCGTCGCGGCCAGCTGCCGCGGCCCTGGTGTGGCCCGGCCCACGCGCGCGGGCGGTCGCGCAGCCTGCGCAGTGGTACGAGCGTGAAGGCGCCCCACCACAGGCCCGCCGAGGCCAGGCAGACGCGGACGGTGGCGGTCTCGGAGAGGCCGAAGGAGTCGTGCGCCGAGTACAGCACCAGGTTGGCGACGAGGACGAGTGAACCCGCCGCGTAGCCGAAGGCCCAGCCACGGGAGGAGACCGCGTCGCGCTGCTCGGGCGGCGCGATCTGCGGCAGATAGGAGTTGTAGAGCATCATCCCGACGGACTGCGCCGCGTTGGCCACGACGAGCAGCACCCCGCCGAGCAGATACCGGTCGCCGTCCAGGAAGAACATCCCGGTGGTCGCCGCCGCGCCGGTGTACGCCGCCGCCGCGAGCAGCGGCTTCTTGCGGCCCGTGCGGTCGGCCGCGCTGCCCGCCAGGGGCATCACGACGACGGCCAGGATCACCGACAGGGACACCGGGTACGCGAAGAAGGAGCCGGCCCGGACCGGGACGCCCAGCGGGTGCACATAGCCGTCGGCGTCCGCCGCGTGCTCGGCGACCGAGGTGAGGTACGGGCCGAGGAAGACGGTGAGCACGCTCGTCGAATAGACGGAGCACGCCCAGTCGTAGACGTACCAGCCGCGCTGCTCGCGCCCGAGGCCGGCGGACTCGTCCGCCGCCTCCGCCCGCGCGGTGCCGGTGCTCACCCGTGCCCTCGCTTCCCCGCTCGACCGCGAAGGCCGGACCGAGGCGGCCGGGTGGTCAGAGCCAGACGCCGCGGTCCTCCATCACCTTGCGCAACGTGTCGATGTGATCGGTCATGATGCCATCAACCCCCAGGTCCAGGAGCCGGTGCATCCGTTCCGGTTCGTTGATCGTCCACACGTGCACCTGGAGCCCGAGCGCGTGGGCGGCGCGGACGAAGCGGTGGTCGACGACGGGCACGCCCGACTGGGCCTCCGGTACCTGCGCGGCCACGGCCGACCGGCGCACCGCGGCCGGCAGCCCCCACGAGCGCAGCCGCAGGCTCAGCACCCCGCGCGTGCCGAAGGAGGTGGCCAGCCGCGGCCCCGCCAGCCGCTGGGCCCGCAGCACGCGCGCCTCGGAGAAGGAGCCCACGCAGACCCGGTCCCAGGCGTCCGCTCCGTCGATCAGCTCCAGCAGGGGCCGCAGCGCGGGCTCCGCCTTGACGTCGACGTTCCAGCGCACCTCGGGGAAGGTCTCCAGCAGTTCCTCGAACAGCGGCACCGGTTCACGGCCGCCCACGCGCGCGCGGCGCACGTCCGCCCACGGCAGGTCGGCGATCCGGCCCGCGCCGTCGGTGACCCGGTCCAGGGTCGTGTCGTGGAAGGCGACCAGCCGGCCGTCCGCCGTGGCGTGCACATCCGTCTCGATGTACCGGTAGCCCAGCTCCACCGCGCGCCGGAACTGGGCCACGGTGTTCTCCAGGCCGTCGGCCGCCCCGCCCCGGTGGGCGAAGGCGATCGGCCCCGGGTGGTCCAGGAACGGGTGGCGCGGGCGCGGTGTCGTGGGGCTCACGGTCGCAGTATCGCGCGCCCGGGTGTCGCCGCGGCAACGACCGTGCTGCCCGCCGATGCCGACGGGACGGCGAACACCCGCAGGAAGGCCTGCGCCAGCGGTCCGATGGACACGGCGTAGAGCACGGTGCCCACCCCGATGGTGCCGCCCAGGGCGAATCCGGTGACCACCACCGCGACCTCCACGGTCGTCCGCATCAGGCGGATCGACCGGCCGGTGCGCCGGTGCAGCCCCGTCATCAGCCCGTCGCGCGGGCCCGGTCCGAAGCGCGCCGCGATGTAGAGGCCGGTCGCCGCGCCGTTCAGCACGATCCCCGCGACCAGCAGCGGGACACGGGCGGTGAGGGAGTGCGCGTCCGGGAGCAGGGCGAGCGTGCCGTCCAAGGCGAGGCCGACCACGAAGACGTTGGAGACCGTGCCGAGCCCGGGGCGCTGGCGCAGCGGGATCCACAGGAGCAGTACCGCCGCGCCCATGATGATCGACACCACCCCGATGCTCAGCCCGGTCAGCTCCGCGAGCCCCTGGTGCAGCACGTTCCACGGCTCCAGGCCCAGGCCGGCCGCCACGAGCAGCGCGGAACTCGCGCCGTACAGCGCGAGGCCCGCGTACAACTGGACCAGCCGCCGTCCGAGGTGGCGGCCGGGAGCGGATGGGCTGGAAGCGGATGGGCTGGGAGCGGACATGGACATATCCCCCTGGGTGGTGGCGGTGGCCTGACGCATGACACTCTGTGGCTTGGGATGAATCGTCATCCATGGCCAATTCGGGGAAGGTGGACTGATCTCCATGGCGCAGTGGACCTCAGCCGTGGGGGCCGCGCAGCTCGCCCGGCTCCTCAACTCGCAGCAGGACCGCCCGGCCGGTCCCGGCACCCGCCGTCCCCCCGCCTACCGCGCCCTCGCCGACGGCATCCGGCTGCTCGTGCTGGAGGGCCGGGTCCCGGTGGCCGCGCGCCTGCCCGCGGAACGCGAACTGGCCCTGGCCCTCTCGGTCAGCCGCACCACCGTCGCGGCGGCCTACGAGGCGCTGCGCGGCGAGGGCTTCCTGGAGTCCCGGCGCGGCGCCGGCAGCTGGACCGCCGTACCGGCCGGCAACCCCATCCCCGCCCGCGGCCTGGAGCCCCTGCCGCCCGAGGCCCTCGGTTCCGTGATCGACCTCGGCTGCGCCTCGCTCCCGGCGCCCGAGCCATGGCTCACCCGGGCGGTGCAGGGTGCCCTGGAGGAACTCCCGCCGTACGCCCACACCCACGGCGACTACCCGGCCGGGCTGCCCGCGCTGCGCTCGATGATCGCCGAGCGGTACATCGCGCGCGGGATCCCCACGATGCCGGAGCAGATCATGGTGACGACCGGTGCCATGGGCGCCATCGACGCCATCTGCCACCTCTTCGCGGGCCGGGGCGAGCGGATCGCCGTGGAGTCCCCGTCCTACGCCAACATCCTCCAGCTGATGCGCGAGACGGGCGCCCGGCTCGTGCCCGTCGCGATGGCCGAGGGCCTGTCCGGCTGGGACCTGGACCGCTGGCGCCAGGTGTTGCGCGAGGCCGCGCCGCGGATCGCCTACGTGGTCGCCGACTTCCACAACCCCACCGGGGCGCTCGCCGACGAGGACCAGCGGCGCCGGCTGGTGGACGCGGCCCGCTCGGCCGGCACGGTGCTCGTCGCCGACGAGACGATGAGCGAGCTGTGGCTGGAGGAGGACTTCCGGGACGGCGGCATGCCCCGCCCGGTGTGCGGCTTCGACCCGGCCGGCTCCACGGTGATCACGGTCGGCTCGGCCAGCAAGGCGTTCTGGGCGGGGATGCGGATCGGCTGGGTGCGGGCGGCGCCGGACGTCATCCGCAGCCTGGTCGCCGCGCGGGCCTACGCCGACCTGGGCACGCCGGTGCTGGAGCAGCTGGCCGTGAACTGGCTCTTCAGCACCGGGGGCTGGGAGCAGGCGGTCGAGCTGCGCCGGGCGCAGGCACGGGAGAACCGGGACGCCCTGGTGGCCGCGCTGGGCCGGGAACTGCCCGGCTGGGAGTTCGAGGTGCCCCGGGGCGGCCTGACCCTGTGGGTGCGCGCGGGCGGTCTCTCCGGGTCCCGCCTCGCGGAAGCGGGCGAACGGACGGGCGTGCGTGTCCCGTCCGGTCCTCGCTTCGGCGTCGACGGCGCGTTCGAGGGCTATGTCCGGCTTCCGTTCACCGTCGGGGGAGCGGTGGCGGACGAGGCGGCGGCACGGCTCGCCGCCGCGGCTCGGCTGGTGGAGTCGGGGGCGACGGGGGCGGGCGAGGCGCCGAGGACGTTCGTGGCGTAGGCGGGGCGGGTTCGGGGGCTCGGATGTGCGGTTCGGGGGCCTCGGGCGCGTGTCCGGCTGCGGGACCGTCGTGGCCGGTCGCGCGGTTTCCCGCGCCCCTGGGGAGCCGCAGTCCCGCCGGCCGCGTGGTTCCGCTACCGCCAGGGCGCTACGAAGGCTCCGCCGCCAGAGCCTCCGCGGGGACCGGTGCCTTCCCCGCCGTCGGTTCCGAGACATCGGTCGGTTTCGAGAGAGCCGTCGGTTTCGATACTCGCGGCTCCTCCTCCACGGCGGTGGTCCGTGGCGGCAGCAGTTCCAGTACCGCCTGCCGGTCGGCGTCACTCGTGGCGTCGTCGTACGGGTCCGGCGTCCGCGGAACCTGAAGCCGGTGCACCGGACCGGACCCCAGCCGCGCGTACCCCCGCCCGGGCGGCACGTGCGCCATCGACGTCGTGTGCGGCGGCGCGCCCAGCACCGCCTCCACCTGCTCCGGCGCGGCGGACCCGAGCACGACGCGCGCGCGTGTGTGCTGCCGTACCGCGTCGGCGAGCACCTCCGCGCTGTCGAACTGCTCGGCCACGACCACGGTCACGTTCGCCGCGCGGCCGTGCCGCAACGGCACCTGGAGCAGCGTCTGCGGGTCCTTGCGGCCGTCCGCGAGGGCGAGGTGCGCGAAGACGCTCGGGCGGTCCACCAGGATCCACAGCGGGCGCCGGGTGTCCGGGGGCGGTGGGTCGCCCGCCTGCCGCGCCAGGTTGATCGCGATGAGCCGCCGCTCGGTCTCCCGCGCGGCCCACTCCAGGCTGGCCAGCGCCCCGGGCAGCGCGCACTCCACGGCCAGGACGGCGTCCCGTCCGGTCAGGCAGGCGTACTCGCCGGTGCCGCCGCCGTCGACGATCAGCACGTCGCCGTACTGGAGGGCCTGGATGGCGACGGAGCGCAACAGGGTGGACGTACCGCTGCCGGGGTGGCCCATGGCCAGCAGGTGCGGCTCGGTGGAGCGGATGCCGGTGCGCCAGACGACCGGCGGCACGTCGACCCGTTCCTCCCCGTAGGACAGGGGGAGCGTGCGCTGGACCTCGCTGGGGTCGGTGAAGCCGAGGACTGTCTCGCCGGGCGCGGTGACGAAGCGCTGGGCGGGGATGTCGGCGGGCAGCGGGGGGAGCGCGTTGACGGTGAGCTGGTTGCCCTCCTCTTCCCACGCGAAGTGGTACTCGCGGCTCCGCCCGGCCTTCGCGGTGAGCAACTGCTCGATCCGCGCGCGGGCCGCGGGCTCGCCGTCCGGGAAGTAGGCGGGGTAGCGGATCACGAGGTGGCCGATGCGCCCGGCGTCGTCGAACTCGTGGGCCGCGTAGGCCTTCTCCCACTCCCCGCCGTGCGCGTACAGCGGCGCCGGGTCATTGGAGCTGGAGAAGTAGGGCACCAGGGCTTCGTAGAGCGCCTGGAGCCGTTGGGTCTGGGACTCGTCGGGCCCTTCGGGCGCCGACGGGGTGCGGTCGCGGCCGTGCCAGGCCGCTGCCGCCATCACCGCGATGACGGCGAGCAGCGGCCCGTACGGCATCAGGGCCACGATCAGGACCATGGAAGCCGCGAAGAACAGCAGTGGCCCGCGCTTGTCCTTGGGCGTGTCCGCCCACCTGCGCCGGCCGGCCGAGGCCAGCAGACGCAGCCCGCGCGTCACGGTGATCAGCGGCTGGAGGACGTCGGTGGCGCTGTCGGCCGCCGTCCGGGCCAGCTCCCTGCTCCGGGCGATCTGCGTCCGGGCGATCTGGGCGCTGTCCTTGCTCAGAATGCGGGGGAGGGGGCGCCGGGCCACTGCTGTCTCCTGATGGTGCGTGCGGGCGGGGCTGGAGGGGTCAGAACTTGATGCCGCCCAGGAGGCTGGCCAGGCTCTCTCCTCCGGCTTTGATGCTCGGGGCGATGCCTGTGGTCGACAGGTAGAAGCCGAAGAGTGCCGACACCGTGGCGTGCGAGCCCTTCAGTCCGTCCTTGCGGAAGAACAGGAAGACGACGACGCCGAGCAGCAGCACGCCTGAGAGCGAGAGGATCATTTGGGGCCTCCTGGTGTCGATGGTGGGGGACAGTCACCATGAGTTCTTCCAGGATCACAGGATGTATCCATACGATTAAAGGTGCAACTGGGTGAAAAGCGGGGGATTTCCCTCACTCGGACGAGTGCGTCAGAACGCGATTGACCAGGCGTGTTGTGGGTGCGGTGCCCTGGGCGGGCGCTGCTGCTGATCTTTACCTCGGGCGGATCGGGTCATGTGCCACGCGAGCCAGTACGCTGGCGATTCACTCGTACGAAGCAGTCCCCGAATCAGCATGGAGAGGCGGTCCGGCCGATGAGTGAAGTTCCCGACCCCGAGGTCGTGGAGCTGGCGACCAAGATCTTCGATCTGGCCCGGCAGGGGCAGACCGAGGCGCTCGTGGCGTACGTCGACGCGGGTGTTCCGGCCAACCTCACCAACGACCGCGGCGACTCCCTGGTGATGCTCGCCGCCTACCACGGTCACGCCGACGCGGTGCGCGCGCTGCTCGCGCGCGGCGCGTCGGCGGATCAGGTCAACGACCGGGGTCAGACCCCGCTCGCGGGTGCCGTCTTCAAGGGTGAGACGGACGTCATCAAGGCCCTCCTGGAGGGCGGAGCCGATCCTTCCGCAGGCACGCCGTCGGCCGTCGACACGGCCCGGATGTTCGGCAAGACAGAGCTTCTGGAACTGTTCGGCGTCCACTGACGCCGACGCGCTGACCAGGTACGACACGGAAAACGGGGGAGGCGGTACAGGGCCGCCGGAAATACGGTCGCGGCAGCACACACCGCGGGTCATCATGACGTCGTGATTCACGGACGCGATGGCTGGGCAGGTGTTGCCGCACCGCGCGGGCCGTGATGCGGTCCGCATGGGCCACCGACGAGAGGCAGAGAGAGATGGTCTACAGCAAGCAAGAGACGGCGGGCGCTCCGACGTTGTGTCACGCGGCCAGGTAATGCGTGTTCCCCGGTTGCGTCGACGCTTGATGTGAGGCTGTTTCCCATGTTCGATCCGGTCATAGCGCCCAGCGGTACGCTGCTCGGCCTGCTCCAGCGCGGCCGTGGTGACGGCACGCTGCACGCGCTCACGGCCCCGCGCGCCGAAGCGCTCGCGGCCCTGAACCACTGTGTGCTGCGCGACCCCCGCCACGACTGGCAGGTGGAGAACCGCTCCCTGTACTACGCCCGGCTCTTCCTCGACCTGAACGGCGAGCTGGACGCCGTGGAGGCACACCTCTTCGACCCCGAGGACGTCCTCGACACGGACGAGTCCCGCACCGGCCTGGCCCTTGCCGTCCTCGGCCACCTCGCCTCCTACGGCAGGCGCGACGCCCTGGCACTGCTGCGCAGGTACGCCGCGCACGGCTCCAACTGGGCGTGGGCCCTGGACGAGCTGGCCCTCAGGGACGACGACGCGGGCCTGCGCGCCCTCGCCGCCCCCGTCCTGGCCCGCTTCGCCACCGATCCCGAGGGCGAGGCCGAGCTGGCCGCCGCCGTACGCGACGCCTTCGAGCCGCGGCCCTGGCGGCTGTGGGCCGAGGATCCGCGCGCATCGATCGCCACGCGGGTGCGTGCCGCCCAGGAGGCCGGCTGTTTCGACCGCTGGCAGCGGCAGATGCGGCCCACCGGCCCGCGCCCCGACTGGAGCGTCCGCGCCGTCTTCGAGTGGGCCCAGCAGGGCATGGAGCGCGGCGCCGCCCTCCATGTGCCCGCCGCCCGCTGCCTGGTCGCCGTGGCCGGCCCGGAGGACCGGCCCGAGATCCTCCAGGCCGCCCGGACCGGCACCGACGGAGCCCGCTGCACCGCGCTGCGCTACCTCGCCGACAGCAACGACCGTGACGCGCTCGACCTGATCGAGGCCGCCGTCGTCGACGGGACGGCGCCCGTCGTGGAGGCCGCCGTCGACGCCTTCGAACGGATGCGCAGCATCGCCGCCGTCGACCGCGCGCGCGGCTGGGCCCAGCGTCCCGACGCGCTCGGTGCCGCCGCCGGACGCATGCTCGCCTGCCGCGGCGGCGCACAGGACCGCGACCTCGTCCTCGGTGCCCTCCGCGAGGCCGTGCGCGGCGAGGGGCCGGACGCGCCCACCCTGTGGACCCTCGTCGACGGCGCCGGACGCCTCGGCATCGCCTGCGCCGCCCCCGTCCTGCGCCATGTCTACCGTGAGACGGCCTCCTCCCATCTCCGTGGCCGTGCCGCCCGCGCGCTGGCCGCCACCGACCCCTCGTTCGCCACCGGCTTCGCCGTCGAATGCCTGTGGGACTGCGAGGAGACCACCCGCGAACTGGCCGCCCGGCACGCCGAGACCGGCGACGCCCGGGTCGTGGAGCGCCTGCGCCGCCTGGCCGCCGATCCGGCCGAGGAGGACGAGGTGCAGACCGCGGTACGCAGCCGCTTCGGACCGGACGCGACCCTCGGCTGAAGCGCTCGGGACCGGCCGTGAGCCTCGGCTGAGGCGCGGCTGCCGGCCCCCACCCGTACATCTGCCCCGGCGGACGAGCGCCCGCCGGGTGAACACCGGGTGACCCGCGGGTCAGGTGGCCATGACGGCCGTCTGACCCGCTCGGGTGCGCAGTCCAACGCTCATGGGACGTTCCCCGCGCCGAAAGATCGAAGTTGACGCGGGCACGTCCAGCGCGGCGACAACACCCGTATGCGTGTCGTCATCGTGACCGAATCCTTTCCCCCCGATGTGAACGGCGTGGCCCACTGCGCGCTCCAGACCGCCCGGCACCTCGTAGATCGCGGTCACCTCCCGCTCGTCGTCGCCCCCGCTCCCGCGCCCGGCAGCGGCCCGGACACGGACGCCCCGTGCCCGGTCGTCCGGATCCCCTCCCTCCCGCTCCCCGGCTACCCGCAGGTCCGCGTCGCCCTCCCCAGCCGGCGCCTCGCCGCCGCCCTCGTCGCGCACCGCCCTGACGTGGTCCACCTGGCCAGTCCCTTCGTCCTCGGCGTCCGCGGCATGGCGGCCGCCGCCCGGCTCGGCATCCCCTCCGTCGCCGTCTACCAGACCGACCTGGCCGGCTACGCCCGTACCTACATGGGTGCCGGGGAGGCCGCGGCCTGGCGGCGGATCCGCTCCGTGCACGGCGCCGCCGACCGCACCCTGGCTCCCTCCAGCGCGGCCCAGTCCGACCTGGAGGAACACGGCATACCGCGGGTACGGTTGTGGCCGCGCGGCGTGGACACCGCACGTTTCCGGCCACAGCACCGCAGCGAGGCGCTGCGCCGCGAACTCGCACCGAACGGCGAACTGATCGTCGGCTACGTCGGCCGGCTCGCCCCGGAGAAGCACGTCGAACTGCTCTCCGGAGTCTGCGGGCTGGCCGGCGTGCGGGTCGTGGTCGTCGGCGACGGACCCAGCCAGGCCCACCTGACCGAGGCCCTGCCCGGCGCCGTCTTCCTCGGCCGTCGCACCGGCGACGAACTGGCCCGGATCTTCGCCTCGCTGGACCTGTTCGTGCACACCGGTCCCTTCGAGACGTTCTGCCAGACCGTCCAGGAGGCCATGGCCAGCGGTGTCCCGGTCGTGGCGCCGGCCGCAGGCGGCCCGCTCGACCTGGTCGACCACGGCCGTACCGGCCTGCTGGTCCCGCCGCGCGACGCCGCCGCCGTACAGGAGGCCGTCCGCGCCCTGGCCGCCGACCCCGCGCGGCGCGCCGCGTACGGCGCCACCGCCCGCGCGACGGTCGAGGGCCGTACCTGGGCCGCCGTCGGCGACCAGTTGATCGCGCACTACGACGACGTCCTCGCGGACCGGAAGACGGTGGTGGCGGCATGACCGGGCAGTCCCTGCGCATCGTGCGCCTCGCGAACTTCGTCGCCCCCGCCTCCGGCGGCCTGCGCACCGCCCTGCGGGAACTCGGCAAGGGCTTCCGGGCCGCGGGCCACGAACCGGTTCTGATCGTGCCCGGCGAACGGCACACCGACCGCGACACCGAGCAGGGCCGGGTCATCACCCTGCCCGGCCCGCCGCTGCCCGGCACCGGCGGCTACCGCGTCCTCACCGACAAGCGGCGCGTCGCCGCCCTCCTGGAGGAACTGGCCCCGGACCGCCTGGAGGTCTCCGACCGGACCACCCTGCGCTGGACCGGCCGCTGGGCGCGCCGCGCGCGCGTGCCCGCCGTGATGGTCTCCCACGAGACCGCCGACGGCGTGCTGCGCACCTGGGGCCTGCCCGAGCACCTGGCGCGGCGCGCCGCCGACTCCCTCAACACCCGGACCGCGCACGTCTACTCGCGGGTCGTGTGCACCACCGAGTTCGCCGAGCGCGAGTTCGTACGCATCGGCGCGCGCAACGTCGTACGCGCCCCCCTGGGGGTCGACCTGATGGAACGGCACCCCGCGCTGCGCGACCCCGGGCTGCGTGACCGCTACGCGCGCGGGGACGAGGCGCTGCTCGTGATGGCGTCCCGGCTGTCCGTCGAGAAGCGCCCCGGCACGGCGCTGGACGCCCTGGAGGCGCTGTTGCGGCGCGGACGGCGGGCGGTGCTCGTGGTGGCCGGGGACGGGCCGCTGCGGGCCCGGCTGGAGCAGCGCGCGCGGGACCGGGGGCTCCCCGTGACCTTCCTCGGGCACGTCGCCGACCGTACGGCCCTCGGCGCGCTCCAGGCGTCCGCCGACGTGTGCCTCGCGCCCGGGCCCGCCGAGACCTTCGGACTGGCCGCGCTGGAGGCCATGGCGTGCGGCACGCCCGTGGTGGCGAGCGCGTCCTCGGCGCTGCCCGAGGTCATCGGGTCGGCGGGTGCCACCGCGGCGGGCGGCGGAGAGGCGTTCGCGGACGCCGTGGAACTGCTGCTGGACCGCGCCGAGCCCGAGCGGCGGGAAGCGGCACGCGCGCGTGCGGAGTGCTTCGGCTGGGGAACGGCCGTTGAGGCCTTCCTGGCGGCCCACGACACGGAGGTGCTGCGCCACGCCGACGCCCGGCCCGCCGTACCGGAGGGCGTGGCATGAGAGCCGGTGCCGCGGCGCAGCGGAGTGGCTGCGTCCGCTTCGTCGCGCTCGGGGACTCGCTGACCGAGGGCGTGGGCGACCCGGCCGGTGCCGGATGGCGGGGCTGGGCCGCGCTGCTGGCCGCTTCCCTCGCCGAGGACAGCGAGCGGGTGCGGTTCACCAACCTCGCGGTCAGCGGGGCGCAGACCCGGGACGTGCTGGAGAGGCAGACGCCGGCCGCCCTGGAGCTGCGCCCCGACCTGGTGTCCGTGGTCGTCGGCGTCAACGACACGCTGCGCCGCACCTTCGACATCCACGCCGTGGCCGCCCACCTCGACCAGGTCTACGGCTCCTTCACCCGGCAGGGCGCCACCCTGCTCACCGCCTGCCTGCCCGACCCCGGCGCCATGCTTCGGCTCCCCGGCGCCCTGGCCCGCCCGCTGGCCCGCAGGCAACGGGCGGTCAACGCGGTCGTCCACGCGCTGTCCGAGCGGTACGGCGCCGTCCACCTGCACGCCGCTGACGACGGCTGGATCAGCGACCGGAGCCTGTGGAGCGCGGACCGGCTGCACCCCGGCGAGCGCGGTCACCGGCGGTTCGCCGCCCGCTGCCACGCCCTGCTCGCCGAGACGGGCCGCGCGACCGGGGAACCTGTCTCGCCCGAGCCGGAGTTCCCCGCGCCGACCCGCACGGCGAGCCTGTGGTGGCTGGCCACGGCGGGGACCGGCTGGGTGCTCCGCCGCTGCAACGACCTGCTGCCGCAGCTGCTGTGCCTGGCCGCCGGCGAACTGCGCCACCGTGCCCGGGGCACCGGCGCCCGCCTGGACCACCGCGCGTCGGCAGCGGTGTCGGCAGCCCTGGCGGCCCTGCCGGAGACCTCCACCGAGGAGGCAGTGGCCCAGTGGCGCGGCAACGAGAGGGAGGCGGTCCTGGCGGAGGGGACGGTCGAGGTGGTGGGCCCCGAGGCGACGGGGGCCGTCGGGACGGCCGCCTCCGCCGGGGCCGTTGCGGCCGGTTGAGGTGGGGCGAGCCGCTTTCGGTGACATTCGGCGGGTGGGGCGGTGGGGCTGTTTCCGCGGGGAGGCCCAGCGTCGCCGGCACCGGCGAACGCGCGGCAGTCGGGGGCGGTCGCGCCCGGCGAGGCGCCTCGGGCCGCCGCGGCCGTCGCAGCCGTAGCGGCTCAGCGGCGCCGCACCGGTACGAACCGGACCGGGGTGCCCGGGAGGGCCTGGGCGGCGGCCGGGAGGTCGGCGGCGCGGACCACCGCGATCACCGGGTAGCCGCCGGTGGTCGGGTGGTCCGCGAGGAAGACCACCGGGCGTCCGTCCGGCGGAACCTGGACCGCGCCGAGAACCATGCCCTCGCTGGGGAGTTCACCGGTCCGGGCCCGCTCCAGCGCGGGCCCCTCGGTGCGCAGGCCGATGCGGTTGCTCGCCGCGGAGACCCGGTACGCGCGCGTGGTGACGTCCCGGACCGCCCGAGCCGTGAACCAGTCGTCGCGCGGGCCCGGTGTCACCCGGAGCACGAGCTCGGCCGGCGGACACGGCTGCGGCGCGCCGTCCACGCGCGCGGGAGGACCGGCCGGGGCGCCCAGCGGCAGGACCGTGCCGTCCGTGAGCGGTGCCGGACCGAGGCCGGACAGCAGGTCGGTGGCGCGGCTGCCGAGGACCGGCTCCACGGCGACACCGCCGCCGACCGCGACGTAGGCGCGCACGCCGGCCGTGGCCGCGCCCACTTCCAGCAGTTCGCCCGCCGGAACCACGACCGGGGCACCCCACGCGGCCGGGCGACCGCCCACCGCCACCGGGCAGGGCGCACCGCCGACCGCGACGGTCACCGTCGAACGCGGGCGCAGCGCACAGCCGTTGAGCGTGGTCTCCAGGACGGCGGCGTCCGGCGGATTGCCGACGAGCCGGTTCACCAGCGCCGCGGCGAGCGGGTCGAGCGCTCCGGAACGGGGCACGCCGAGGTGCGCGTACCCCGGCCGCCCGCGGTCCTGCACGGTGGTCAGTGCCCCTGCGCGCACGACGACCAGCGCACGGTCGGTCATGGGGCCTCCCAGGTCACGGGTCCCGCCGGCGCGAGGCACGCGCGCGCGTGGGCTTCCGTCCGCTGCCCGGTCACGCATGTCTCCCGGGTGCGTACCGCTACCGGTGCGGCTGCTTCACCGGCGCGTACCCGTGCCGGTGCGCCTGTTCCCCCGGTGCGTACCCCTGCCGGTGCGGCCCTCCGCCCCCCGCTCATGCGCCCTCCGCCGGCACGAACCGTACGCGCGTGCCCGGCTCCAACAGGGCCGCCGGGACGCGTGCCGGGTCCCACAGCACCGTGTCCGTCGTGCCGATCAGTTGCCAGCCGCCGGGCGAGGAGCGCGGGTAGACGCCGGTGTACGGGCCGGCCAGGGCCACGGCGCCGGCCGGAACCGCCGTGCGCGGGGTGGCGCGGCGCGGGACGTGGTAGCGCTCCGGGAGCCCGGTGAGATAGCCGAAGCCGGGCACGAAGCCGCAGAAGGCCACCGTGAACTCGGTGCCGGCGTGCACGCGGGCCACCTCCCGTTCCGGCACCCGCCAGTGCGCGGCGACCGCCGCCAGGTCCGGGCCGTCGTACCGCACGGGCAGTTCGATCAGCTCGCGCGCGTGGGCAGGCATCTCCGGCACCCGTGTGCCGGTCAGTTCCGCCGCCCAGCGGGCCGGCTCGGCCAGCCCGTCGAGCAGGACCGTACGGGCCGCCGGGACGATCTCGCGCACGGTGAGCGCGCCGTCCGCGCGGCGCCGCAGCAGTTCCGCGTGCAGGGCCTGCGCCTCCTCCCCGGAGGCCACCTCGACGAGCAGCGCGTCGTTGCCGACGGCAAGCGCCCTCACGCGAACGCCTCCACCCGCACGCCCGCCGCCACCAGCCGTTCCCGCACCCGCCGGGCCAGGCCGACCGCGCCCGGCGTGTCGCCGTGCAGGCACAGCGACCGGGCGCGCACCTGGATCCGCGCGCCGGAGTGTGCGAGGACCGCACCGGAGCGCGCGAGGCTCACCGAGCGCTCCACGACGTCGTCCGGGTCGGTCACCACGGCACCCTCGTGGCCGCGCGGGACGAGCGTGCCCTCGTCGGTGTACGCGCGGTCCGCGAAGGCCTCCGTGACGGCCGGCAGACCCGCCTCGGCCGCCAGCTCCAGGAACCGCGAGCCGGGCAGGCCCAGTACCGGCAGCGAGGCGTCCGCGAGGCGCACGCCCTCGATCACCGCGCGGGCCTGCTCCTCGTCGTGCACGACCCGGTTGTAGAGGGCGCCGTGCGGTTTGACGTACGCCACGCGCGCGCCCGCGGCCCGCGCGAACACCTCCAGGGCGCCGATCTGGTAGGCCACTTCGGCCGCCAGCTCGACGGGCGGCACATCCATCGCGCGCCGCCCGAAACCGGCCAGGTCCCGGTAGGAGACCTGCGCGCCGATCGTCACCCCGCGCTCGGCCGCCCGTTCGCACACCCGGCGCATGGTGGCCGCGTCCCCGGCGTGGAAGCCGCAGGCCACGTTGGCGCTGGTGACGACGGACAGGAGCTGGTCGTCGTCGGTCAGCCGCCAGCGGCCGAAGCCCTCGCCCAGGTCGGCGTTCAGATCGATCGCGGTCATGGTGTTCTCGCGTCTCCGGTTCTCGTGGACTTCTTTTGTGCGCGGTTTCGGGCTCCGGTACGACCGGGCTCAGTCGACGCCGACCAGCCGGTACTGCTCGTCCCGTGCGTCGGTCAGGAACATCTGGCCCGGCGCGTGGGTGATCGCGAACGGCGGCCGGGACGCCATCACGGCCGCCTGCGGGGTCACCCCGCAGGCCCAGAACACCGGGATGTCGCCGTCGGCGACGGTCACCGGGTCGCCGAAGTCGGGCCGGGAGAGGTCCTCGATGCCGAGGGCTGCCGGGTCCCCGCAGTGCACCGGACCGCCGTGCACGGCCGGCAGCAGGCTGCTCTCCCGGATCGCCGCGCCCAGATGTTCGGGCGGCACCGGCCGCATGGAGACCACCATCGGCCCGCGCAGCCGGCCCGCCTCCCGGCAGGCCCGGCTGGTCACGTACATCGGCACGTTCCGGCCCTGCTCGACGTGCCGGATCGGCACGCCCGCGCGGGCCAGCGCCCACTCGAAGGTGAAGCTGCACCCGAGCAGGAACGACACCAGGTCGTCCCGCCAGTACGCGCGCGCGTCCGTGGGTTCGTCGACCAGCTCGCCGTCCCGCCACACCCGGTAGCGCGGCAGGTCGGTGCGCAGGTCGGCGCCCTCGGCGAGGACGGTCGTCGGGGAACCGGCGTCCGTGACGTCGAGCACGGGGCACGGCTTGGGGTTGCGCTGGCAGAACAGCAGCATGTCGTAGGCCCAGTCGGCGGGCACCGCGATCAGGTTGGCCTGTGTGTGGCCCGCCGCGACCCCGGCGGTCGGCCCGGCCAGGCCGTCGCGGAAGCGGGCCCGCGCGGTATGCGGGCTCCACGCGTGCGCGTGCGCGTCGACGGTGGTGACGGGCCGGTCCCCGGTACGGTTCACCCGCGTCACGCCAGCTCCTTCCCGCGCGTCTCCGGCAGCCCGAGCAGCGCCAGCGCGGCGAGGCCGTAGCCGATCGCGCCGAAGACCAGCGCCCCGCCGACGCCCCAGCTGTCCGCCAGGAAGCCCACCAGCGTCGGGAACACCGCACCCACCGCGCGGCCCGTGTTGTACGTGAAGCCCTGCCCGGTGCCGCGTACCGCCGTCGGGTACAGCTCGCTCAAGTAGGAGCCGAAGCCGCTGAAGATGGCCGACATGCAGAAGCCGAGCGGGAAACCGAGCACCAGCAGCAGGGTGTTGGCGCCGTGCGGGATGTTCGCGTACGCCAGGATGCACACCGCCGACAGCAGCGCGAACAGCCAGATGTTGTTCCGCCGGCCGAGCCGGTCGGTGAGGTGGCCGCCGGTGAGGTAGCCGAGGAAGGCGCCGGAGATCAGGAAGGCCAGATAGCCGCCGGTGCCGACGACCGACAGACCGCGGTCGGACTTCAGGTACGTCGGCACCCACGTCGCCAGCGTGTAGTAGCCGCCCTGCACGCCCGTGGACAGGAGGCTCGCGAAGACCGTGGTGCGCAGCAGGCCGGGGGCGCCGTCCCGGCCGGCCGGACGGAAGATCGCGGCGAACGAGCCCCGGCGCGGGTCCTGTTCACGGGCCGCCGTCGCCGTGGGGGCGTCGTGCACCGAGCGGCGCAGCCAGACCACGAGCAGCGCCGGCAGCGCGCCGGTCCAGAACATCACCCGCCAGGCGAGGTCGTCGCCGGCGAAGGAGAACACCAGCGTGTAGACGACCGCCGCCAGTCCCCAGCCGACCGCCCAGGAGCTCTGGATCGCGCCGAGCGTACGGCCCCGGTGGCGTGCGCTCGCGTACTCGGCGACCAGGATCGCGCCGACCGCCCACTCGCCGCCGAAGCCGAGGCCCTGGAGGGCGCGGAAGACCAGCAGGGTCTCGTAGGTGGGCGCGAAGCCGCAGGCGACGGTGAAGACGGCGTAGGTGACCACCGTGATCATCAGGGCCCGGACGCGGCCCACCCGGTCCGCGATCACGCCGGCGGCGGCGCCGCCGACCGCCGAGACCACCAAGGTGACGGTGGTGAACAGGCCGGTCTGGCCGCTGCTGAGGCCGAAGTACGCCGAAAGCGCCACCATGCTCAGCGGCAGGGTGAAGTAGTCGTATGAATCCAGGGCATATCCGCCGAAAGCACCGGCGAACGCGCGCCGGCCGCGCGGGCCGAGGGCGCGCAGCCAGGCGAACGCGCCGTCCTCGGCGCCGTGTTCGGCCGGTCCCGGGCGGACGTCGGTGGAGGGCGCGGACCGGGGTGGTGGGGTCGTGCTCATAGGCACCTCGCAGACGAGGGACGGAGGGTGCTGGGAAGTGAGCCGTGCGGAGCACCGTAGAGGATCGTTCAACGATCCTTCAATACCCGTGTTGTTTCGTCCTGGTGTCTGCGATTGAATTCCAGGCATGGCAGAGGAGCTGACGGGACTGGCCGGCGACCGGGTCCTTCTGGGCCGCACGAGCACCGCGGAGCGCGTTTCGGACATCCTCAGAAGCCGCATCTCCGAGGGCTACTTCCCGCCCGGCACCCGGCTGTCCGAGGACAGCATCGGCGGGGCGCTCGGCGTCTCCCGCAACACCCTGCGCGAGGCGTTCCGGCTGCTCACCCACGAGCGCCTGCTGATCCACGAACTCAACCGGGGCGTGTTCGTCCGGGTCCTGACCGTCGAGGACGTGGAGGACATCTACCGCACGCGCTCCCTCGTCGAGTGCGCCGTCGTCCGCGGGCTGGGCGAGCCGCCGTACCGGCTGGACGGGCTGGTCGCGGCGGTCGAGGAGGGGCGCACGGCCGCCGCGGAGAATGACTGGAAAGGGCTGGGTACGGCCAACATCCACTTCCACCGGGAACTGGTCGCCCTCGCCGGCAGCGAACGCACCGACGAGCTGATGCGCAGCATCTTCGCCGAGCTGCGCCTGGCCTTCCACGTCGTGGACGACCCGCGCCGGCTGCACGAGCCGTACCTCGCCCGCAACGCCCAGATCCTCCAGGCGCTCCAGGGCGGCGACCGGCACGGCGCCGAACGGCTCCTGGAGACCTATCTGGCGGACTCGCTGGAACGGGTGGTGGAGGTGTACCGGCGCAGGGTGGGCGAGGAAGGCGCCCCGTAAGGGCACGGGGAACCGCGCGCCGGCCCCGGACGGTCCGCACCCGGGAACGACCCGCAGCCGTGCCGGCCGGACCGGCGGGACCGCTCGTTTGGGTCGATGTCAGACCCAGGACCTAGTCTGTGCACCGTGACTTCGCCTGCATCGACGGACCGTGTTCCGCCCCAGCTCAGCGCGGGGCCGCGCCCGGCTCCGGGCCCGGCCGCCGACGAGGGGCTGGCGCGTCGGCTGCGCGCGCTCGCCTGCACCGCTCCGCTGCACGACCTGGACGCGCGCAAGGCCAACCTGGCCGGCGAGTACTCGGTGTACGGGATGGCCGAGGTGGCGCTGGCCGCCATCGACCTGGTCACGCTGAACATGGACTTCGACACCGGTGCCGACCACGAGCAGATCGTGGCCCGGCTCATCCCCCGCATCGCCGCCCAGGCCCCGGGCCGGCCCGCCGCCGAACACGAGCGCGTGGCCCGCTGGGTCCTGGAGAACCTGATCAACGTCGGCAGCGCGGACCGCGGCTTCCGCGCGGTCTACGGCACCTTCGCCGCGGACGGCACGTACGTCCGCCGTGACTACGACTTCAAGCTGATCGAGGAGGTCCCCGGCCCCGGCGGCACGGTCTACCTGCGGACGACGGACGAGGCGGTCAACGTCCTGGTCGGCGCCCTCGACACCGACGTCACCAGCGCCCAGATCGCCGCCGAGGTCAAGCTGGAGGTGCTGATCAGCCGCGGCCGGCTCGCCGACGCCCAGCTCGCCGCCGAGCAGGCCCGCTACCGCACGGTCCAGTACTCCGAGACGCTGCGCCGGGCTCTGGAGGCCACCCGGCGCAACGTCCGCGCGGTCGACTGGCTGGGCGCCGTCCCCGACATGATCGCCGAGGCCCTGGACCACGTGGCCGAGCGCTACCGCCACGAGAACGCGATCCTCACCAACATCCGCAAGGCCCGCGACGAGACCGAGGACCCCGAGCACAAGCGCCGCGCCGCCGAACTCGTCGACATCGTCAAGGACTGCATCCGGCGCCACACCCAGCTCCAGTCGCGCCTGCTGGAGGCGGGCCCGCTGTTCCGGGCCGAACAGGACCGGCAGGCCTTCGCCGCACCGGCGGCGACGTCCGGGACGGACCTGTACGGCCATCTCCTCGCCCCCGTCCTGCCGCTGCCCCTGGAGCAGGCGATCCGGGTCACCGACGCCTTCTTCGCGCACGGCACGGGACTGCGCACGCCGGTGTCGGTCCGGGTCGGGGACCTCGTGGACATACTGCTGACCCCGCCCGTGGAGCGGGAGCACCTGGGCGCGGAGATGCCCGAGCCCGATCTGATCGCCACGCCGGACGACAGCCGCTTCAGCGAGGAGCAGCTGGCCGCGGCGAGGGACCTGCTCGATCTGCCGGCGGACGCCCCGAGACGACTGTCCGGGCTGCTGGCCGAGGCCCGGCGGACCGGGGACCCCGACCTCGCCTACCTGGTGGCGCTGCTTGCGGTCCACGCGGCCAGCCCACCCGTCGGCACCGCCTACCGGCAGGGCGAGGAGAAGCTGCTGTTCGCCGTGGACGACGGGACCGAACTGGACGATCCCGAGTTCGGCGGGGCGGACCTGATCGTGGGGACCGCCCTGCTCGACGCGGCAGGGATGGCCGCGGACCGGACGGAAGCAGCATGAGCGGCATGACCGGCATGAGTGGACAAGAGCACGACAAGGAGCCGAACCCGTGACCGAGCACGTCGACCGGAGTGAACCCGAGCCTGCCGCCGCCCCGGCGGGCTCCGCCGTCACCCCCGCCGACGCCGCCGACGCGGCGCGGCTCGTCGCCTTCGGACTCCAGCCCAAGCTGGCGCCCGCACGCGACCAGGAGTACACCGAACTGCTGCGCCGCTACCGCGAGGACCCGGCGTTCGCCCGGCTCGCCGACGCCGTCGCCGCCGGTCTGGGGCTCGTCGTGCTGGAGGTGTCCCCGCGCGCGGGCATGGCCGTGACCGCCGCCGAGGACTCGGTGTTCGCCGTCCGCATGGGCGACTACGCGCGTCGCACCGCCGCCGACTCCGGCGACCGCTTCCTGCACGGGCTGGCCCATCTCGCGGTCGCCGCGCTGGCGTTCCCGCGCCCCGAGGACCTGGCCGACGACTCCTACATCGGCAGGGTCACCGTCAACGGCGTCGACGCCTTCGTCCGGCAGGCCTGCCGCCGTCTGGAGGAGCGCGCCGAGGAGCAGGGCGAGAACACCGACCCGGCGACCGACGCGCCCGGCCTGGAGGCGGCCTGGCGGATCTGGGCCAGACGCAGCGCCACGGGCGCCACCAAGGACGCCCGCCGGCCGGCCGCCTCCACCACCGGCATCGTGGCGAAAGCCATGGCCTTCCTCACCGACTCGGGCTTCCTCCAGCGCACCGGCGACGACAACGGCGGCACGTACCGCACCACGGCCCGTTACCAGCTCCAGGTCCGCGACCTGGCCGGCAGCGCCGCCCTGGCCGAACTGGTGGAGCTGGGCATCGTCCCGGTCACCGACGGCACGGCCACCCTGCTGCCCGCCCAGGACATCGACGACCTGGACCTGGTGGCCGACGCCGGACTGCCGTTCCACTCCTGACGCGCTGAAGCTCCCGCAGCTCCAGACCCTCCCGAACCACCGCACCTTTCACCAGACTTACGAGAGTCCGCCATGTACGAGCTGTCCCGGGTCCGCCTCTACTCCATCGGTCCCGCCGGTGCGCGCTACGCCGACACCGTGCTGGACCTGCGGGGTGTCGGGGAGCCCGTGCCCGACCCGGCGCCCACGCAGGTGGAGTTCTTCGAGGAGGAGCCGTCCGGTCCGCCGCGCCGGCCCGCGCCCGCCGGCGTGCTGTTCCTGGAGAACGGCGGCGGCAAGTCCGTCCTGCTCAAGCTGATCTTCTCGGTGATGCTGCCGGGCCACCGCAACACC
Organism: Streptomyces canarius; assembly: GCF_014650735.1. Lineage (NCBI taxonomy): Bacteria > Bacillati > Actinomycetota > Actinomycetes > Kitasatosporales > Streptomycetaceae > Streptomyces > Streptomyces canarius. The sequence continues at coordinate 43,165 of NZ_BMVN01000002.1, read as the reverse complement.
CTCGGCGGCGCCAGCTCCGGCGTACTGCGCAAGTTCCTGCTCGCCGACGACTGCGGCCACGTGGCCCTGGAGTGGCAGCACGTGCTGACCGGCGAGTGCGTGGTCGTCGGCAAGGTCAGCGAGTGGCGCGGCCGGCAGGTCTCCAACGACCCGCGCAAGTTCGCCGAGGCCTGGTACTCCTTCCGGCCCGGCCCCGGCCTCAGCCTGGACAACCTGCCCGTGGCCGAGTCCACCGCCGTACGGCCGCCCGTCGAGGGCACCTCGGGCGCGCACGGCCGCCGCCGCACCATGAAGGGCTTCCGCGACGCCGTCATGGAGGCCGGCAAGGTCTACCCGCACCTGGAGGTGCACTGGGAGGAGATCCACGAGCGCTGGACCGAACACCTCGGCGAGCTCGGACTCGACCCCGAACTCTTCCGCTACCAGCGCGAGATGAACGCCGACGAGGGCGAGGCGGCCGGCCTCTTCGCGGTCAAGAAGGACTCCGACTTCACCGACCTGCTGCTGCGCGCGGTCACCGACACCCGGGACACCGACGGCCTCGCCGACCTCGTCAGCGGCTTCGGCAACAAGCTCGGCCGGCGTGCCGAGCTGATCGCCGAACGGGACTTCACCGCGGGCTCGGTCGACCTGCTCGGCCGGATCGTGGAAGCCGCCGAGGCGCGTTCACGCGCGCGTGACGTCCACGCGGGCGCCGAGCGCCGCACCCGCACGCTGGCCCGGCGGCTGTCGGCGCGAGCCGTGCGGGAGCGGATCCGGGCCGCCGACCTCGCCCAGCGGGTGACGGCCGCCGCGTACGCCGTCACGCACTCCGAGGGCGCCCGCGAACGCAGCGCCCTCATCGCCGCCGAACTCGCCTACCGGCACGCCTCCCTGGCGCTGGCCGCCGCCGAGAAGTCCACCGCCGCGCAGAAGCGCGAGCTCGCCGACGCCCGCACGCTGCACTCCGCCTGGCAGGCCGCCGAGGCCGTACTGCGCCACCGGGCCGCCGCCGACCGTGTCGCGCGCGTGTCCGCCGCCATCCAGGAGGCCGAACGGGACGCGGCCCCCGCGCTCGCCGCCCGTGCCAAGGCCGCCGTGGACCTCGTACGGGCCCTGCACACCGCCGCCGGCAGCGCCGAGGCCCTCGCCAACGAGGAGGAGGAGCGCTCCGCGGCCCTCCAGGAGGTCAGCGACTCCGCCTACCGGGACTCCACCGCCGCCGCCACCGAGGCGCAGCGGGCCCGCAGCGAGGCCGGGCACCTGCGCCAGCGGCTCGCCGAGGTCGAGCAGGAGACCGCCGAGGCCGTTCGCGCGGGCTGGCTGGACGACAGCGCCCCGGACGCCGACCCGGCGCGCGCCGCGCTCGCCGCCAGCGACGCCGAGAAGACCGCCGTGGCCGCCTGGGACGCGGCCCGCGAGGCCGCCCGCAAGGCCACCGAGCACGCGCGCGAAGCGGCCTCCGCCGAATCCCGCGCGGAGCTGACGGCGGCCCGCGCGGCGGACGCGGCGACCGCCGCCGAGCGCGCCCACGAGGCCGAGCGGCGCCTCGCCGAGTCGCTGGCCGCCGAGGAACGGCTCGCGGAACTGCTGAGCCTGCCGGGCGCGCCGGGCGCGGCACGGGTGCCCGCGCCCCGGACGGAAGAAGCCGGCACCACGCGCACACCGGCCGCCGAGGCCGCCCACGGCGCGCTCACCCCCGAGGAACTCGACCGCGTCGCCGACGAGTTGCGCGAACTCCTCGACGGCGCCGTGTCCACCGCCGAACGGCACCTGTTCGACCTGCGTACGGCCGCCGCCGACGACGCCCGCATCCTCGGCGCCCTCGGTGACGGCGGGCTGCTGCCGCCCGGCCCGGACGTGCTGGCCACCGTCGAGTTCCTCGGCGAACACGGCATCCCGGCACTGCCCGGCTGGCGCTACCTGGCACAGGCCGTCGACCCCGCCGACCACGCGCGCGTCCTCGCCGCCCGCCCGGAACTGGTCGACGGCGTGATCATCACCGACCCGGACACGCACGCGCGTGCCCGTGAGGCCCTTGGTGACGCCGCCCTGCTGCCCCGCTCCGCCGTCGCCGTCGGCACCGCCGCCGCGCTGCTCGCCCCGCCCCCCGCCCAGGGCACCACCCCTGGTGACGTGTTCCTCGTGCCGCCGAACCCGGCCATGCACGACGAGCACGCCGCCGACGAGGAACGCCAGGCACTGCGCGCCCGGGCCACCGCACGCGACGAGGAGATCCGCGCCCTCGCCGCCCGTCTCGGCAAGGACCGCGAACTGGCCGCGCGGCTCGCCTCCTGGCGCACCGGCTGCCCCGCCGGGCACCTCACCGAGCTGGCCCGGGCCGCCGAGCAGGCCCGCGCCTTCGCCGAGGAGACCGAGGCCGAACTCGCCGAGGCACGCACGGTACGGGCGGAGGCCGACGAGTCCGCCGCCGAGGCCGCCCGGATCCGCGACGAACGGCAGGAGGCCGCGCAGAAGGCCCGGCGCGCCGCCGACGCCCTGGCCGGCCTCGCCTTCCGGCTCCGCGAACGCGCCGGCTGGCAGGTGAGACTGCGTGAACTCGCCGACGAGGCCGCCGAGTCCGAGGCCCGCGCCCAGACCTGCCTGGACCGCGCCCGTGCCGCCGACGAGGACCGCCGCGCCGCCCAGCGCGCCGCCGACGACGCCCGCCGCACCGCGCGCGCCCTGCGCGCCGAGCGCGCCGAGATCGCCGGCGCCCCCGACGACGTACCCGTCGACGACGAGGACGCCCCGAAGGCGTCCCTGCCCGCCCTCCGCGAGGCCTACCGGGCCGCCTCCCAGGTGTACGAGAAGGTCGGCGTCGGTGCCGACCTGCGCGCCGAGCAGGCCCGCGCGGAGAGCGACGAGAGCGCCGCCCGCGCCGAACTGGACCGGCTCAGCAACAAGGTCCGCACCCGCGCCGAGCAACTGCTCCAGTCGCCCGACGGTGCCGACGGGCCCTCCCGGCAGGCCGCCGCCGCACGCGCGGAGGAGCTGGTGCAGCTCCTGGAGACCCGGATGTCGACCGCGAGCGAGCAGCTCGGCCGGCTGCGCGGCGAGGCCGAGCGGCACGCGCCCGAGGACGGCGAGGCGCACACCGAGCTGCCCGAGGAACTCGTCCCGCGCGACGCCGAGCACGCCCAGGCGCTGCTGCGCACTGCCACGGCCGAACTCGCCGCGCGCGCCGAGGCGCTGGCCGAGGCCCGCGACGCGCACGCGGAGCTGCTGGACGCCCACCGCGCCGCCGAGGACGCGGCCGGCGGCTTCGACGAGATCGCCGCCATGCTCCGCGACCTGCTGCGCGAACACGCCCCGGAGGAGGAGCAGGAGGAGCCGGAGCCGTACCCGGGCACCCTGGAGGAGGCCCGGCACTCCGCCGCCGAGGCCCGCCGTTCGCTGCGGGGCTGTGCCGCCGACCTGTCCGCCGCCGAGGCGGCCGTGCGCGAGGCGAGCGACGTCCTCGTCCGGCACGCCAACTCCACGCGCTACGAGCAGGTCCGCACCCCCGCCCGGCAGCAGATCCGCGAACTGCCCGCCTCCGCGCTGCCCGAACACGCCCAGAAGTGGGCGGACGCCTTCGCGCCCCGGCTGCGCGTCCTGACCGACGAGCTGGCCCAGCTGGAGCGCAACCGCGACTCGATCGTGGACCGGCTGCGCGGTCTCGTGGAGTCGGCGCTCGCCACCCTGCGCTCCGCCCAGCGCCTCTCCCGGCTGCCGGAGGGGCTCGGCGAGTGGTCCGGCCAGGAGTTCCTGCGCATCCGCTTCGAGGAGCCCGACCACGCCACGCTCACCGAACGGCTCGGCGAGGTCATCGACGAGGCCACGCGCGCGGCCGTCAGGAAGAACTCCGACCTGCGCCGTGACGGCATGTCCCTGCTGCTGCGCGGCGTCGCGGCGGCCCTTCAGCCGAAGGGCGTGGCCGTCGAGATCCTCAAGCCCGACGCCGTGCTGCGCGCCGAACGCGTCCCCGTCGGCCAGATGGGGGACGTCTTCTCCGGCGGCCAGCTCCTCACGGCGGCCATCGCCCTGTACTGCACGATGGCCGCGCTGCGCTCGAACGACCGGGGCCGGGACAAGCACCGGCACGCCGGCACGCTGTTCCTGGACAACCCGATCGGCCGGGCCAACGCGACCTACCTGCTCGAACTCCAGCGAGCGGTGTCCGACGCGCTGGGCGTCCAGCTGCTCTACACCACCGGTCTGTTCGACACCACCGCCCTCGCCGAGTTCCCGCTGGTCATCCGCCTGCGCAACGACGCCGACCTCCGGGCGGGCCTGAAGTACATCAGCGTGGAGGAACACCTCCGGCCCGGGTTGCCCCAGCAGCCCCAGGCCGGGGAGGCGGTGCACAGCGAGATCACGGCGACGAGGATGTACAAGAAGCCGGCCTGAGCAATGGGCTGGCCGGTCCGTTGATCAAGCATCCGCCTTGATCAGGTCGGCACATTTCTCGCCGATCATCATCGTCGTGATGCACGGGTTGACGGCGATCAGGTCGGGCATCACCGAGCCGTCGGCGACCCGCAACCCCTCGACCCCCTTGACCCGCAACCGCGCGTCCAGCGGGGCCGAGGGGTCGTCGTCGGCGCCCATCTTCACGGTGCACGACGGGTGGTAGACGGTGTTGTGCGTCTTGTGGACGTAGTCCAGCAACTCGTCGTCCGTGCGGACGTCCGGTCCCGGCGCCAGCTCGGTGCCCGCCCAGCCGCTCAGCGCCGGCTGCGCGGCGATACGGCGGGCCAGCCTCAGGCCGTACGTCATCACCCGCACGTCGTGCTCGTGCGTGAAGTAGCGCGGGTCCACCTTCGGCTTGTCCCGGTAGTCCCGCGTCCGCAGCCGTACCGTGCCCCGCGACTTCGCCTTCGTCACGTTGGGGGTGAGGCAGAACGCGTTCTCCGAGGTCGGGTAGCCCCAGCGCGCGGTGTTCATGTCGAACGGCACCGACCCGTAGTGGAACATCAGGTCGGGCCGGTCCAGGCCGGGCTCGGTGTCGTAGAAGACGCCCGCCTCCCACCACTGGCTGGACGTGGTGGTCATCGGCTGCTCCGCCTCCCACATGATCACGCCCTCGGGGTGGTCCTGGAGGTTCTCGCCGACGCCCGGGGAGTCCACCACGACCTCGACGCCGACCTCGCGCAGATGCCCGGCCGGGCCGATGCCGGACAGCATCAGCAGCTTGGGGGAGTCGATCGAGCCGCAGGAGACGATCACCTCGCGCCGGGCCCGTACCGTGCGTGTGTGCACCAGATCGGGGTCCAGGTACTCGGCGCCCACGCACCGCCGCCCCTCCAGCACGAGCTTCTTGGCCCGCACCCCGGTCCGGACGTCCAGGTTCGGACGTTTGCCGAGGACGGGGTGGAGATACGCGACCGACGAGGACTGGCGGATGTTGTTCTCGTCGGAGTTGATCTGGAACCAGTTGGCCCCGCGCACCACCGTTCTCCCGGTGTTGAACGGGACCGTCGGTATACCGGCCTGCGCACACGCCTCCAGCAGGGCCGCGCCGCACGGGTCCCCGCCCTTCAGCGTGCGCAGCTTCACGGGGCCGGTGCGGCCGTGGTGGTCGCCGGGCGCGTCGTTGTTCTCCAGCCGCCGGTACAGCGGGAACAGGTCGGCCGCGCTCCAGCCCGTACAGCCCTGGGCCGCCCAGTCGTCCAGGTCCTCCGCGGGCGCCCAGAAGGCGATGCAGGAGTTGTGCGACGAACAGCCGCCCAGCACCTTCGCGCGCGCGTGCCGCATGAAACTGTTGCCGCTGGCCTGCGGCTCGACCGGGTAGTCCCAGTCGTAACCGGACTCCAGCAGCCCCATCCAGCGCTCCAGCCTGAGGACGTCGTCGTCGCCGACGTCGCTGGGGCCCGCCTCCAGCACGCACACCGTCACCGAGGGGTCCTCGGAGAGCCGGGCGGCCACGACGTTGCCCGCGGTGCCGCCGCCGACCACGACGTAGTCGAACTCATCGATGCTCATGTGACCTCCTGGTCAGCCGGAATCGGGCGGGATCACTCGGCCGCGGGGGCGGCGAGGGGAGGGGGCGGGGCGGTCGCCGCGGCGTCCAGGCGGTGCTCGGCGAGGACACCGGTGCGGTGCCGCTGGACGAACCAGTAGTAGGCGAAGCCGCCGCCCGCGATGACCGCGACGAAGAGCACCGCGCCCCAGCGCAGGTACCAGTGGTACGGCGCGGACGCGTTGTAGACGGCGGCGCGCGGCCAGATCAGGTTGACCGTCATCGCCACGCCCCAGACCACCGCGACGACGTTGACGGGCAGTCCCCAGCGGCCGAGCGAGAACCTGCCCTCGTCCGCGGGCCGCCATGTGCCGCGCAGCCGGGCCACCAGCATCGGGCCGGTGACGCCCAGGTAGGCGAGGTAGATCATGATGATGCCGATGCTGGTGACGACCGTGAAGATCTGCGGCTGGCGGATGTTGACCACGAGGATCGCCAGCGCCAGCACGCCGATGATGACGGCCGGCAGGACCGGGGTCTGGAAACGGGGGCTGACCCGGGCCATCAGCGAGGACGCGGGCAGGTTGTTGTCGCGGGCCATCGCGAACGCCAGCCGGATCGCGGCCGTGTGCACGGCCAGCGCGCACACCGTGACCGCGATCAGCACGCACCACAGCATCGCCTTGCCCGCCGTCGGGCCGAGCACGTCCAGCACGACGTATTGCAGGCCGTCGGTGGACAGCTTGTCGCCCTTGAGGCTGGAGACGCTCATGAGCGCCAGCAGCAGCACCAGCCCGCCCAGGACGAACGAGGCGACGATCGCGCGGATGATCGCGCGCGGGGCGTTCCGGGACGGGTCCAGGCACTCCTCGCCGAGGGAGGAAGCGGTGTCGAAGCCGTACATGACGTACGCGGACGCCAGCGAGGCCACCAGGAAGGCGCCGAGGTAACCCGTTGAGTAACCGGCTCCCGTGTGGTTCGTCTGCATGACGACCTGAGGACCACGGGTGATGTGGACGGCGAAGAGGATGATCAATACAACCGTCGCGATCAACTCGATGAAGACGCCCGCCGTGTTGATCGTGGCCATCAGCTTGACGCCGAACGCGTTGACCAGCGTGGTGAACAGGATCAACACGGCCGCGAGCACGACGGCGTTGGTCGCCACGTCGTACGTCCCGGTGCCGTCCCCGACGAACTGGAAGACGGAGGAGATCTGCGGCAGCGTCAGCTGATAGGCCAGCGCGACCGCCGAGATGGACACGATGGACGCGATCAACATCATCCACCCGGCGAGCCAGCCGAGATGCGGATTGCCGATCTTCTTCGACCAGTTGTAGACCGAGCCGGCCACCGGGTAGCGGGCGGCCAGTTCGGCGAAGCACAGGGCCACCGTGAACTGGCCGACGAACACCATCGGCCACGACCACCAGTAGGCGGGGCCTCCGCTGCCGTAGCCGAAGTAGAACAGCTGGAAGGTGCCGGTCAGGATGGAGATGTAGCTGATGCCGGCGGCGAAGGTGTGGAAGTGGCCGAGGGTGCGCCTGAGTTCGGGCTTGTAGCCGAACTCGGCGAGTTCGGCGTCGTCGTGGTGGTGTGGGCCTGGCGATTGCTCGGTGGTCGTCATGAGCGGCCTCCTCTGGCTGTCAGTCGAACCAGCCCTGCGGTGCCGGCGCGGTGTTGCGCCAGATGTGTTTCGTCTCGCGGTACTCGGCGAGCCCCGCCGGTCCGAGTTCGCGCCCGAACCCGGACTGCTTGTAACCACCCCACTCGGCCTGCGGCACGTACGGGTGGTAGTCGTTGATCCAGACCGTGCCGAGCCGCAGCCGCCCCGCGACCCGTGCCGCCGTGGCCTCGTCGCCGGTCCAGACGGCACCCGCGAGGCCGTAGACCGTGTCGTCGGCGAGCCGGACGGCCTCCTCCTCGCCGGTGAACCGTTCGACGGTCAGCACCGGCCCGAAGGACTCCTCCTGGACGACGGACATGGCGCTCGTGCACTCGTCCAGGACGGTCGGCAGGTAGTAGAAGCCCTCGTCGTAGCCGGGGCCGGCGGGCCGGGCGCCGCCGCAGCGCAGCACCGCGCCCTCCGCCAGCCCCCGCGCCACATAGGCCTCCACCTTGGCCCGGTGCGCCGCGGAGATCAGCGGCCCGGTCCGTGCCCGCTCGTCGAACGGCCCGCCCAGCCGGATCAGCCGCGCCCGCCGGACGACCTCGTCCACGAACCGGTCGTGCAGCGCGTCCTCGACCAGCAGCCGGGCCCCGGCGGAGCACACCTGCCCGGAGTGCAGGAAGACGGCGGTGAGCGCCATGTCGACCGCGGCCTCGAAGTCGGCGTCCGCGAAGACGATGTTGGGGTTCTTGCCGCCGAGTTCGAGCGCGACCTTCTTCACCGTGCCGGCCGCCGCCGCCATCAGCCGGCGGCCGGTGTGCAGACCGCCGGTGAAGGAGACGAGGTCGACGTCCGGATGGTCGGCCAGCGGGGCGCCCGCCTCCGGCCCGGCGCCCAGCACCAGATTGGCCACGCCCGGCGGCAGCCCCGCCTCCGCCAGCAGCCGGACCAGGTGGATCGCGGTGTGCGGGGTCAGCTCGCTCGGCTTCAGGACGAAGGTGTTGCCGGCCGCGAGCGCGGGGGCGACCTTCCACGCGGTCTGGAGCAGCGGGTAGTTCCACGGTGTGATCAGGGCGCAGACGCCGACCGGTTCGTAGACCACCCGGCTGTCGACGTCCGCCCGCCCGGTGTCGGTCACCCGGCCGGTCTCGCTCGCGACCAGCCGCCCGAAGTAGCGGAAGCAGTCGACGACGTCGTCCACGTCGTACGCGCTCTCCACCAGCCGCTTGCCCGTGTCCAGGGACTCGGCGCGGGCCAGGGCGTCCTTGTCCCGGGCGAGGAGCCCGGCGACCCGCAGGAGCAGGTCACCGCGCTCGGCGGCCGGCGTGTGCGGCCAGGGGCCGGTGTCGAAGGCGCGCCGGGCCGCCGCGACGGCCTCCACGGTGTCCTTGCCGCCCGCCTCGTCCACGACGCCCACCAGGGAGCCGTCGGCGGGGCAGCGGATCTCCCGGGTGCGTTCGTCCAGGGCGCCCCGCCACGCACCGTCGATGAACAGGTCAGGCATGGGAGTCCCCCAGCAGGTCCAGCAGCCACGCGTGGAAGATCCCGATGTGGTGCTCGTTCGGGACCAGCACCCCGCCGCGGCGGTAGGCGCGCGAGGACATCGCCGGCTGGGTGCGCTCGCAGGCCTCGAAGTCCTGGACGTTGACGCGGTGGAACAGCTCCACGGACTTCGACACGTCCGCGCCCGAGGCCACGACGTCCGGCGCGTACAGCCAGTCGCACTCCACCACGGTGCGGTCCTCGGCCAGCGGGAACATGCGGTGCAGGATCACGTGGTCGGGGACGAGGTTGACGAACACGGTCGGCTTGACCGTGATCGCGTAGTAGCGGCGGTCCTGGTCGGCGGTCACCTCGGGGAGCTTGGCGAAGCCCGCGCTGCCGTCCACCGTGAAGCCCCTTATCCCCTCGCCGAACTCGGCGCCGTGGCCCACGTAGTACTGGGCCGCGTAGCCGTCGGCGAACTCGGGGAGGACTTCGGTGAGTTCGGGGTGGATCGTCGCGCAGTGGTAGCACTCCATGAAGTTCTCGACGATCAGTTTCCAGTTGGCCCGCACGTCGTAGGTGACGCGTCTGCCGAGGGCGAGCCTCTCGATGCCGTAGTGCCCGATGGCGGCGGCGTCGCCGAGCCGCTCCACGGCGGCGTGCACCACCGTGTCCTCGAAGGACGGCGGTTCGTCGGCGAGGCACACCCAGGCGTAGCCCAGCCACTCGCGCAGAGCCACCTTGATCAACCCGTACTCGACTCGATCGACATCGGGCATCTTGATCAAGTTGGGTGCGGCGATCAACCTGCCGTCAAGGTCGTACGTCCATGCGTGGTACGGGCATTGCAGGCCGCGCCGCACCTCACCGGACGTCTCGGTGCACAGCCGCGCCCCGCGGTGCCGGCACACATTGAGGAAGGCGCGCAGCTCGCCGGTGCGGGTCCGGGTGATGACGACGTTCTCGCGCCCCACCTGGACCGTGCGGAAGGCTCCCGGCTTGTCCAGGTCGGCGCCGCGCACCGCGCAGAACCACAGGGACTCGAAGACCTTCTCCTGCTCCTGCCGGAAGACCTCCGGGTCGGTGTAGTAGCGGCCCGGCAGCGTCGCGATGAGGCTCGGGGAGACCGGGCTCGGGGAGATCGGGGTCGTCGTCACGGGCGGGCTCCTCGGGCGGGCGCGGCGGCGGTGGGGGTCCCCCCGCTCGAACGGAGCCGAGGCAGGGGGCGGGCGGGGTCGAACAGGCCGATGGGATGCGCGGTGGCTCCGGTCAGCGCCAGATCGGCCAGGATCTCGCCGACGACCGGCACGAACTTGAACCCGTGCCCGGAGAAACCGCAGGCCACGGTCACCGACTCCGGGTGGGCGGGATGCCGGGCCAGCACGAAGTGCTCGTCCGGGGTGTTGGAGTACATGCACGTGGCGGCCTTCAGGAAGGTGCCGGGCAGGTCCGGGATGCAGCGGGACATGTGGTCCGCCATGGCCCGGATCTCGTCCTCGTGCACCGTCCGGTCGATGGTCTCCGGGGTCGTCACCCGCCCCTTCCGGAAGAAGGCGACCTTGGCGCCGAGGTCCGGGCCGTCGATGGCCGGGAAGCCGTAGACCTGGACGCCGGCCGCGTCCTCCCAGATGTAGACCGGATGGTTCTCGGGCCGGAACGGCTCCGTGCCGCCCTTCGGCTGGAACCAGTACATGACCTGCCGCTCGACGGTGAACGGCACCCCGAGGTCGGTGAGCAGCTGCGGCGCCCAGGCACCGGGGCAGATCACCAGCTGCCCGGCCGTGTAGGTGTTCTCGGCCGTGTGCACGCGCACCCCGTCCCGGTACGGCTCCCAGCGCAGCACCGGCTCCTCGAAGTGCAGGTCGGCGCCCTGCCGGGTGGCCAGCTGGAGATGTGCGGCGACCATGTTCTCGGGCCGCACCAGGCCCGCCTTCGCCTCGAAGAGGGCGACTTCGTCGTCGTACGGGTGGAGCGTCGGAAACCGGCGGCGGATCTCCTTCGCGTCCAGCATCTCGTGCGGCAGGTCCCACTCGGTCGCCGAGCGCAGCGCGCCGGAGACGGTCCGGGACTCGGGTGGACCGACCATCACGCCACCCGACAGGATCGCGATGTCCCGGCCGGTGGCCCGCTCCAGCTCCTCGTACAGCTCATAGGCGCGCAGCAGCAGCGGCACGTACGCCGGGTCCTCGAAGTACGACTGCCGGGTGACGCGCGAACCGCCGTGGCTGGAGCCGCGGTCGTGGACCGGACCGAACTTCTCCAGGCCGAGGACGCGGGCGCCGCGCGCGGACAGGTGGTGGGCGGCGGCGCTGCCCATGCCGCCGAGTCCGATGACGATGACGTCGTAAGACGGTGACACGGTCGCCTCCTAGCGGCGGATGCGGGACATCTCCGGGTCGAACAGCGGCTCGTCGGCGACGGTCGCCGGGACCTTCTCGCCGAAGTACTCGATGTGCACGCCGGTGCCGGCGGCGAGGCCGGCCGGCAGCCAGGCGTAGGCGACACAACGGCCCAGCGTGTAGCCGTACGACGCGCTGGTCACGTAACCGGCCGGGGCGCCGTCGGCATAGACCGGTTCTTTGCCGAGGACCACGGCGGCGGGGTCGTCCAGCAGGAGCGGGGTGAGCCGGCGGGAGGGTTCTCCGGCCCGCTGGAGCGCCGCCCTGCCGACGAAGTCCTCCTTGTCCATGCGGACGGCGAAGCCGAGGCCCGCCTCGAAGGGGGTGTGCTCGTCGGTCATGTCGGTGCCCCACGCCCGGTACCCCTTCTCCAGGCGCAGCGAGGTGAAGGCGGAGCGGCCCGCGGCGATCACGCCCAGCTCCCGCCCGGCCTCCCACAGCGTGTCCCACAGCCTGAGGCCCAGGTCGGCGGTGGTGTACAGCTCCCAGCCCAGCTCGCCGACGTAGCTCAGGCGCATCGCCGTCACCGGCACGTGTCCGAGGTACGTCTGCTTCGCCCGGAAGTAGCCGAAGCCTTCGTGCGAGAAGTCGTCGCCGGTCAGGGGCTGGACGAGGGCGCGGGCGAGGGGGCCCCAGACGCCGATGCAGCAGGTGCCGGAGGTGATGTCGCGGACCTGGACGTCATCGGGGGCGTGGCGGAGCAGCCGGTCGAGGTCGGCGGGGGAGTTGGCGCCGACCTGGAAGCGGTCGGCGGCGAGACGGGCGACCGTGAGATCGGAGCGGATGCCTCCGGTTTCGTCCAGGAGCAGGGTGTACGTGACCGCGCCGGGCTTCTTGCGCAGGTTGTTGCTGGTCATGCGGTCGAGGAAGGCGAGGGCGCCGGGGCCGGTCACCTCCAGGCGGCGCAGCGGGGTCATGTCGTACAGGGCGACCTTCTCGCGGGTGGCCCTGGCCTCGGCGGCGGCGATGGGGGACCAGTAACGGGCCGACCAGGCGTCGCGCTCGGGCAGGTCGCCGAGGGCGTCCACGAGCGGGGCGTTCGCCTCGTACCAGTGCGGGCGTTCCCAGCCGGTGCCCTCCAGGAAGAACGCGCCGAGCTGCTGCTGGCGGGCGTAGAAGGGGCTGACGCGCAGCGGACGCGGTCGCTCCATGGGCTGGAGGGGATGGAGGACGTCGTACACCTCGACGAACTGCTGTGAACCGCGCTCACGGACGTACGACGGTGAACGCTGCGCTTCCTCGAACCGCGTGAGGTCGCACTCGTGCACGTCGACGGAGGGCCGCCCGTCCACCATCCACTCGGCCACCGCCTTGGCGGCACCCGCGGAATGGGTCACCCAGACCGCCTCGGCCAGCCAGAAGCCCCGCAGCCGCCGCGCCTCCCCGAGCACCGGCATGCCGTCCGGCGTGAAGGAGAAGACCCCGTTGAACCCGCTCTCGATCGCGGACTCCCGCAGCGCGGGCAGCAGCCGCCGGCAGTCCTCCCAGCTCGGCGCCCAGTCCTCGGCGGTGAACGGGTACGAGGACGGCATCTCCATGTTCCGGCCGCGCGCCTCGTCGTACGCCGGGACCGCGAACGGATCCACCGGCATCGGGCGGTGCGCGTACGAACCGATCCCGATGCGGTCGCCGTGCTCGCGGAAGTACAGGTCGCGGTCCTGGAAACGGAGGATGGGCCGCGTGGCCTCGGCCGTGGCACCGCGCAGCCCGGGCAGCGGCCCGGTCCTGGCGTACTGGTGCGCGAGGGGCTGGAGCGGTACGTCGATCCCGGCCATGCGGCCGATCACCGGGCCCCAGAAACCGGCCGCCGAGACGACGTGGTCCGCCGGGAAGGCACCCCGGTCGGTGACGACCGCGGTGACCCGGCCGCCCCGCTGCTCGATCCCGGTGACCGTGTGCCGGTCCAGGAAGCGGGCCCCGCGCGCGGTGGCGCGGTCCATCTGGGCGCGGGCCGCGAGGAGGGCCCGGGCCAGGCCGTCGTCCGGGGTGTGGAAGCCGCCGAGGACCACCGACTCGTCCAGCAGCGGCCAGAGTTCCTTGCACCGGGCCGTGCTCACGACCTCGCCCCGGATGCCCCAGGAGGCGGCGTGACCGGCCCGTCGGTGCAGGTCGGCCAGCCGCTCGGGAGTGGTGGCCAGTTCCAGGCCGCCGACCTGGAGGAAGCAGGGGACGCCGTCGACTTCGAGGGCGCCGAACTTCTCGACGGTGTACCGGGCGAACTCCGTGAGGGTCTTGGACGGGCTGGTCCGGAAGACGAGTCCGGGGGCGTGCGAGGTGGAGCCGCCCGGGGCGGGCAGGGGTCCCTGTTCGAGGACGGTGACGTCCGTCCAGCCGCGGGCGGTCAGCTCGTCGGCGAGGGAGCAGCCGACGATGCCGGCGCCGATGACGACGACACGGGGTCCTTGGGACCGGGTTTCGGGGGTGCTGGACATGCCCCTCCTTGTGGTGGCGGGGAGGACGGGGAGGGCGGGTGCGGGTCCTTGTGACGCGGGTGCGGGAGACCCTTGGGGCGGGGGAGGCCGGGGAGGCTGGGCCGCTGGGTGCCGCGCGGGTCTCGGGCGGCGGGGGAGGCCTGCCGCGGGGTGCTCAGGCGGCGGGGACGCTCGGCCGCTCGGCGGCGGTCGTCGTGTCCCGGCCGTGGCCGGTGTGGACGACGGTGTCACCCGGGAGGGGCAGCAGCCGCGCGCGGATGGACGCCTCGATCGCCGGGCGGCCGGAGCAGGAGCGGTCGGAGTAGGAGCGGTCGGAGTAGGAGCGGCCGGTGGCGCCGGGTCCGCCGTGGAAGAGGGCGTCGCCGGTGAAGACGGCGTTCAGGAAGGGGGCGTGGGTGCTGACGATGGCGGTGACCCGGGGGCCGGCGGTGGCGCGGTGGATCGCCTCGGCGTCGTGGGCGGCGTCCAGCGCGAGCGCCTCCTCGTCATCGCCGACCAGCCAGACGTTGGTGTCGAGGTCGAACGTCCCGTCGTCCAGGCTGAAGGTCCCGGAGGTGACGACCCGCTCGACCCGCACGGCCCCGCGCACGCTCACAGCACCACCACCGAGCGCAGCACCTCACCGCGGTGCATCTTGTCGAACGCCTCCTCCACCTGGTCCAGGGCGATCGTCTCGGACACGAACGCGTTGAGGTCGAGCAGGCCGTAGAGGTACTGGTCGATCAGGAAGGGGAAGTCCCGGCTCGGCAGACAGTCGCCGTACCAGGAGGACTTGACGGCGCCGCCGCGCGAGAAGACGTCGATCAGCGGCAGTTCCACCTTCATCTCGGGGGCCGGGACGCCGACCTGGACCAGCAGGCCCGCGTGGTCGCGCATGTAGAAGGCCTGGAGGAAAGTCTCGGGGCGGCCGACCGCGTCGATCGCGATGTCCACGCCGTGCCCGCCGGTGAGCTCCCGGACCGCCTCGACCGGGTCGGTGCCCCGGGAGTTGACGGTGTGCGTGGCGCCGAACTTCTCGGCCTGGTCCAGCTTCCTGTCGTCGATGTCCACGGCGATCACCTTCATGGCGCCGTTCAGACAGGCGCCGGCGATCGCCGCGTTGCCGACGCCGCCGCAGCCGATGACGGCGACGGAGTCGCCCCGGCCGACGTTGCCGGTGTTGACCGCCGCGCCGTACCCGGCCATCACCCCGCAGCCGATGAGACCGGCCGCCTCGGGCCGCGCGGCCGGGTCGATCTTCACCGCCTGGCCCGCCGCGACCAGCGTCTTCTCGGCGAAGGCACCGATGCCGAGCGCGTTGCCGAGCGGGGTGCCGTCCGGCAGCGTCATGGGCTGTGCGGCGTTGCGGGAGTCGAAGCAGTACCAGGGCCGGCCCCGGCGGCAGGAACGGCAGCTGCCGCACGGCGCCCGCCAGGCCAGTACGACGTAGTCGCCGGGCTTCAGATCGGTGACGCCGGGGCCGACGGACTCGACGGTGCCGGCCGCCTCGTGCCCCAGCAGGAACGGGAAGTCGTCGGTGATCGCGCCCTCGCGGTAGTGGAGATCCGTGTGGCACACCCCGCAGGCCTGCACCTTGACGAGCACCTCGCCGGGTCCCGGGTCGGGGACGACGATCGTCCGCACCTCCACGGGTGCGCCCTTCTTCACAGCGACTACGGCACGGACCTCGTGTGGCACGACAAGCTCCTCTGCTGTTGCGCATTGCACGATGGGTTGCGTGATGGGGAACATCTTGAGAACGGCGTCACGGGGCCGTCAAGGGGTGCGCGTTAACCCTTGGCAAAGGGAACCCGTGGGGCGAAACCTCTCGGACACACGGCGGCGCGGGACCGGGAAGCCTCCGGTCCCGCGCCGTGGTGCGGGTGGTGAGCGTGCTGACCGCGGGGATCGGCGGAGGGGAGCGAGTCAGAATCCGTAGCCCATCCGCCGGGACAGCTCGGCGCCCGCGGCGACCGTCCGCTTGGCCACCTCCGGGAGCCGGTCCGCGTTGAGCCGGTAGACCGGACCCGACACGCTGATCGCCGCGATCACCTTGCCGTCGTGGGCGCGCACCGGCGCCGCGACGGCCGCGAGCCCCAGCTCAAGCTCCTCGATCGTGACGCCGTAGCCCTGCTCCACCACGGCCTCCAGCTCGGCGCGCAGCATCGCCGCACCGATGATCGTACGGTCCGTGAACCGCGGCAACGGCCGTGCCAGCAGGCCCTCGCGCAGGGTCGGCGGCATGTGCGCGAGGAGCACCTTGCCGCTGGAGGTGGCGTGCAGCGGGGTGCGTCTGCCCAGCCAGTTCTGCGCGGTCACGGACGCGGTGCCGCGGGCCTGCATGATGTTGACCGCCGCGTCGTCGTCGAGCACGGCGATGTTGACCGTCTCGCCCAGCTCGTCGGCGACCTCCCGGCAGACCGGGACGCCCTCCTGGGAGATGTCCAGACGCACCGCCGCCGCCCCCGCCAGGCGCAGTACGCCGGCGCCCAGGTAGTACTTGCCGCGGTCCTTGGCCTGGGCCACCAGGCCGCGGTTCTCCAGGACGCCGAGCAGCCGGAACGCCGTGGACTTGTGCACGTCCAGCTCCTCGGCGATCTCGGTGACGCCCGCCTCGCCGTGCCGCGCGAGGATCTCCAGCACGCTCACGGCGCGGTCCACCGACTGCACCGCGCTCGCCGCGCCGCGGCCGCTCTGCCTCTCCGGGGCCCCTGGGTTCTCCGTGGTCTCCTCGCTGCGGTCAGACTGCTTCTGCGTGCGGGTCATGGCTCAACTCTCACCACCTGTGGGCCCGGTTCGGGCCGCATCTGCGGGAAGCCCTTGACGCGACGGTCGTCCCGCCCGGATTCTGTTGCGCATAGCGCTGGATCGTGCGCCATACGAAACATCATGTTACCGAAGCGCCCGGATCCCGGAAGGGTGCCGGACCACTCGGACCGTTGACGGTCCGTCACTCCCTTGCCGTTTCACCGGGCCGGACCGACGTGGGTCCGGGCTCCCGGCAGCATCCCTGACGCCTGCATCGAGCAGGTCCCGGACCGAGTGTCCCGGACCGAGAGGGGGGCCCGTGATTCCCGTCTGCCGCCTCGAAGACCTCCCCGAGGGTGAGTCCGTCCGCGTCGCGAGCACACCGCCGATCGCCGTGTTCCGCACCGAGGACGGCGAGCTGTACGCCATCGACGACACCTGCACCCACCAGGACGCCTCCCTCTCCGAGGGCTGGCTGGAGGGTTGCCTGGTCGAATGCCCGCTGCACGCGGCGTCCTTCGACCTGCGCACCGGCGAACCGACCTGTCTGCCGGCCCGGCGCCCGGTGCGCACCCATCGCGTCACCGTGGAGGACGGCGTCGTACACGTCCACCTCGGCGCGGAGGAGGGCACGGCCGCGTGACCACCGACAGGCACCGGCACCCCGCCCCCGCCGTCCTCGGCCGTGCGCCCGCCGGCACCGGCGCTCGTCCGCGCCCCGCCCGCTCTCGCCCCCGACACCCCGCCCTCGACGCCAGGAGCCGTGCCGCATGAGAACCGTGACCATCGTCGGCGCCTCCCTCTCCGGGCTCTACGCCGCCCGTGAGCTGCGCGCCCAGGGCTTCGACGGCCGACTGGTGATCGTCGGCGAGGAACCCCACCACCCATATGACCGCCCTCCTCTCTCCAAGGACTTCCTCATCGGCCGCACCGACGAGAGCGAACTGGCCCTCACCGACGCCGACGAGACCGCCGGACTCGCCGCCGAGTGGCTGCTCGGCGTCCGCGCCCGCGGACTCGACCCCCGTGGCCGCACCGTCCTCCTCGGCGACGGCCGCACGGTCTCCACCGACGGCGTCGTCATCGCCACCGGTGCCGCCGCCCGCCGACTGCCCGGCGACCGCCTCGCCGGGGTCCACACCCTGCGCACCCTGGACGACGCCCGCGCCCTGCGCGCCGAACTCACCCGGGGGCACCGCCGGGTCGTCGTCATCGGCGGCGGCTTCATCGGCGCCGAGACCGCCTCCTCATGTGCCCGGCTCGGCCACGACGTCACGGTGGTCGAGGCCGCCCCGCTACCGCTCGTGCCCCAACTCGGGGCCCGAATGGCCGAGGTCTGCGCCGCCCTGCACCGCCGCGGCGGAGTGGAACTGGTCACCGGCACCGGTGTGGCCGCGCTCCGGGGCACCGCCACCGTCACCGGGGTCGACCTCGCCGACGGCCGCACGCTGCCCGCCGACGTGGTGATCGTCGGCATCGGCGCCCGCCCCCAAACCGACTGGCTCGTGGGCTCGGCACTCGCGCTGCACGACGGTGTGCTGTGCGACGACGGCTGCGTGACCGCCCTGCCCCAGGTGGTCGCGGTCGGTGACGTCGCCCGGGTCGGCGGCACCCGGGCCGAGCACTGGACCTCCGCCACCGAGCAGCCCCGCGTCGCCGTGACCAACCTCCTCGCCGGCCACACCGTCGCGACCGCTCGCACGCTGCCGTATTTCTGGTCCGACCAGTACGACTCCCGGATCCAGTTCGCGGGCCGGTACCGCGAGGGCGACACCGTCCACGTCACCGAGGGCGAGATCACCGGTGACGGCGCCCCCGGTGAGGGCGGTTTCCTCGCCCGCTACGAACGGGACGGCCGCACCGTCGCCGTACTCGGAGTGGACCGGCCTCGCGCGTTCACGCGGGCCCGACGCGAACTCCAGCGAGAGGAACGCCGGTGGACGGAAGGGGCGCGGGTGGAGCCGGCCGCGCTGTGACGGGTCGGGTGCTGCCGCGCATCGCCGGGGTGTGCGGGGCTCGGCTGCGGATCCGGGCGGGCCGGCTGATGGTGGCCGGGCTCTCCGGTGACCTTTGGTCCTATGACCTTTGCTGCGGATGACCTTTGTTCCGGTGGCCTGTGCGACTGGTGGCCGGAATTGCCGGTGGCGTGTGCTACCGGCGGCCTGTGCGACTGGTGGTCGGATTCGTCGGTGGCGTGAGCTACCGGTGGCCGGTTCTTCCGTGGTCCTTGCCTGCGGTGGCCTGTGCTTCACCTGTGCTTACGACGGCCCGGGTCCAGTGGCCAGGCTTCCGCGCGCCCCGTGCGCCGGGTCACCGGGCGCGCGGCGACCAGACCCCCGGCACCCAGGGCCCCGCTGAGCCTGACCGCCGGCGGTCCCGGCGCCGTGTGTCAGGACTCAGGGGACAGCCGCCCCGCGCCGCCGGTGCGGCGTATCCGCTCCTGTTCCCCCACGCCCGCCCGCTCCTGGCGCCGGTGGGCGCGCCGCTCCCGACGGAGGGACCGGGCCGTGCTGCTCGGCTCGGAGACCACGCCGTACCGCTGGTTCCACACCTGGCGGGTGACCCACACGTCGACCACGGCCCAGGTGGCCACCACCGTGCTGGCCACGCCGCTGATCACCATGGGGAACGCCAGCCAGGACCCGGCCAGCGTGCACAGGAACGCCACCATCGCCTGGATCAGCGTCACCGCTATGACGAGGATCGCCCGCACCGCCGCCGTACGCACCGGATCGGGCAATGGATGCCGGCGCGCGGGCTCCTCGATCCACAACGGGCGGTAGTTCTGCCGCTGTTCGCCACCGCCGGGCTCCCCGGCGTGCTCCGGCCCCGGAATGTCCCGATCCGGTGCCTCCCTGTCCCACCGCGCCCGTGAGCGCTCCGCCGTGCCCATCACCGTGTCCCTCCCCACCGCCGGCAGGCCGCTCGCCCCGGCATCCGAAGACCCCGACTCCCCAAGGGCTGCCCGGCTTGCGCTGCTTTACGCCGTCGGGATGCGGGATGCGGCTCCTGTGGCCCATTCCGCCCCCATTTCCCATAGAGAAGGACGTACGAGATCCCCCGAAGATTCCCAACTGGAGAAAAATTCCGGCCAACCGCCCGACCGTGCGGCCGTCGTACGCACCGCGTGGGCGTTCGGATCGCGGTGGTGATCTCCCCTTATGCCCGGACAACTCGCCATGTCTCGCCGCCGGCGCGGGAGTTCGCCCTCCGGACGTGTCTTCGGGTTAACTGCGAGGCGGTAGTAGGCTCACGCCGTTTGCTGACGGACATGAGCACCCCCGGCCGGCGGGGGTCGAGCTGGGGGAGGCCATGCGCTTTCGCGGGAAGTCGATCCGCCGGAAGATCGTGGCGCTGCTTCTCGTGCCGTTGGTGTCCCTGACCGCCGTCTGGGGCTTCGCCACGGTGCTCACGGGGCGCGAAGTCACCCAGCTGTTCCGCGTGACCGACGCCGTCGAGGACATCGGCTACCCTACCGAGGACACGGTTCACGTCCTTCAGCAGGAGCGCCGCCAGACCCTCGTCTACCTCGCCGACCCGCGGGCCTCCGACGCTCTTTCGGCGCTGCGTCGCACCCGCGCCGCGACGGACCGGGCGATCGCCACCATCCGCCGGAACGCCGAGGACCAGGACACCCGGGCCGGCATGGACGTGGACGACAGCGAACACCTCACCGCCGTCCTGGACGCCTTGGGCGGTCTCGGGCCCCTGCGCCGCGGCGTCGAGGGAGGCACCATCACCCGCGCCCAGGCGTTCGACCTCTACAACCGTCTCGTGGACCCCTGCTACGCGCTCCTCGCGTCCCTCGACGGCCTGGACGATGTCGAGATCGACAAGCAGGCCCGCGCCCTGGTGAACGTCACCCGCGCCCGCGAGCTGCTCTCCCGCGAGGACGCCCTGCTCGGCTCCTCCCTCGTCGTCGGGCGGCTCACCCGCGACGAGACCCGTGACCTCTCCGACCTCGTCGCCAAGCGCACCCTCCTGTACGACATCAGCCTCCCGCTGCTGCCCGCCGCGGAGCGCGACCGCTACGAACGCTTCTGGAAGAACGCCACCACGGCCCCGCTGCGGGCGGCCGAACGGACCGTCATCGCCTCGGACTCCGGCACCCCTGGCGAGGTCACCGCGAAGAGCTGGGACTCCTCCGCCGCAACCGTCCTGGACGAACTCGGCACCCTGGACGACCAGGTGGGCGACCGCTTCCAGGACCGTATGCGCCCCGTGGCCGTCGGCGTCATCGTGCAGGCGGCCGTCGCCGGCGCCCTCGGCCTGGTCGCGCTCCTGCTCTCCGTCGTGCTCTCCGTCCGGGTCGGCCGCTCCCTCATCCGCGACCTGCGCCAGCTGCGCCTGGAGGCACACGAGGCGTCCGGTGTCCGGCTGCCCAGCGTGATGCGCCGGCTGTCCGCGGGCGAACAGGTCGACGTCGAGACCGAGGTCCCGCGCCTGGAGTACGACAAGAACGAGATCGGCGAGGTCGGGCAGGCCCTCAACACCTTGCAGCGCGCGGCGGTCGAGGCCGCCGTCAAACAGGCCGAGCTGCGGGCCGGCGTCTCCGAGGTCTTCGTCAACCTCGCCCGCCGCAGCCAGGTGCTGCTGCACAAGCAGCTCACCCTGCTCGACAGCATGGAGCGCAGGACCGAGGACACCGACGAACTCGCCGACCTGTTCCGCCTGGACCACCTCACCACCCGCATGCGCCGGCACGCCGAGGGCCTCGTGATCCTCTCCGGAGCCGCGCCCTCCCGGCAGTGGCGCCGGCCCGTGCAGCTCATGGACATCGTCCGCGCCGCCGTCGCCGAGGTCGAGGACTACGAGCGCATCGAGGTCCGGCGCCTGCCGCGGGTGGCCGT
The DNA here is from genome assembly GCF_014650735.1 of Streptomyces canarius. Classification (NCBI taxonomy): domain Bacteria; kingdom Bacillati; phylum Actinomycetota; class Actinomycetes; order Kitasatosporales; family Streptomycetaceae; genus Streptomyces; species Streptomyces canarius. The sequence goes on along the minus strand of NZ_BMVN01000002.1, from coordinate 21,740 downwards.
CACCGGGCCCGCCGTCGCCGACCTCACCCATCTCGTGGCCGAACTCCTGGAGAACGCCACCGTCTTCTCGCCCCCGCACACCGCCGTCCAGGTCCTCGGCGAGCGGGTCGCCAACGGCTTCACCCTGGAGATCCACGACCGGGGCCTCGGTATGACGGCCGAGGCGCTCCTGGACGCCAATCTGCGTCTCGCCGAGACACCCGAGTTCGAACTCTCCGACACCGACCGGCTCGGTCTGTTCGTGGTCAGCCGTCTCGCCCAGCGCCAGAACGTCCGGGTCTCCCTCCAGCCGTCGCCGTACGGCGGCACCACCGCCGTGGTGTTCATCCCCGACGCGCTGCTCACCGACGACGTCCCGGACACCAACGGCGTCGGCTTCCGGCTCGACCGGAACCGCCCGGCGAAGAGCACCGAGCAGGCGCTGGGCCGCGGTGCCGGGCGGTCCCCGGCCCCCTTGCAGCTGCCCGCCCTGCCGACCTCCCTGCTGGACGGCCCGGTCGAGCTGGAGGCACCCGTCGATCTGGACGCGCTGGACGACTTCCCCGGCGCCCTCCCGGACGAGGACAGCGAGCGCGGTGGTCTGTTCCGCCCCCGCCGGGTCCGCCCGGACGACGAGGAGCAGGCAGCCACCCCGCCGGCCGACCGCCCGCCGCACGACGGCACCCGTGAGCACGGGGCCGTACCGCTGCCCCGGCGGCAGACCCCCAAGCTCGTCAGCTCGCACGGCAAGCCCGTCACCGACCAGCGACCCCGCCGCGGCGAACCGGACCCCGCGCCCTCCGCCGTCACGCGCCGCTCCGACACGGACGGACCGGCCCCGCTGCCCACCCGCCGCCGCGGCGCGTCCTCCCGGCGCCCCACCGGACGCACCGACCGCGCCGAGGACAGCACCGCGAGGCCGGCCGGAAGCGCCGAAGCGGTCTCCGAGGCTCCGGCGCTGCCCCGGCGCACCCGGACCGAGACACCCGGCACCGGCATCCCGGCGGACACGGCATCTCCTCGCGCCGGCATGAGCGGTCCGGCGGACACGGCACAGCCCCGCTCCGCGGACATGGCCCCGCCCCGCTCCCGCACCGCCGCACCCGCCGACGGACCGGCCCCGGAGCCGGGCACCGGGCCGCTGCCCCGGCGCGTACGCCAGGCGAGCCTGGCCCCCCAGCTCAAGCACGACACAGAACGGCGCGCCGAGCGCGCGACGCCACCCGACGACCGCGATGCCGAGGAGGTCCGCAGCCGGATGGCCTCACTCCAGCGCGGCTGGCAGCGCGGCCGGGAGGAGAACGCCGCGGGCGACGAGGCCCGGAACGGCACAGCACAAGGAACGACTAAGGGGGACGGTCGATGACCGCACCGAAGGCGACCGGCCACACGGCGACGGACAAGGTAGAGCTGAACTGGCTCCTGGACGATCTGGTCGACCGGGTCGCCAGCATCCGCAAGGCCGTCATCCTGTCCGGCGACGGCCTGCCCACGGGGGTCTCCAAGGACCTGACCAGGGAGGACAGTGAGCATCTGGCCGCCGTGGCGTCCGGCTTCCACAGCCTCGCCAAGGGCGTCGGCCGCCATTTCGAGGCGGGCAGTGTCCGCCAGACGGTGGTCGAGCTGGACGACGCCTTCCTCTTCGTCACCGCCGCCGGGGACGGCAGCTGCCTCGCCGTCCTCTCGGACGCCGACTCCGACGTCGGGCAGGTGGCCTACGAGATGACGCTCCTGGTCAAGCGGGTCGGCGTCCATCTGGGCACCGCCCCGCGCACCGATCTGCCCGCAGGCGGGTAGTGGGATGACATGAGCGCAGACGGTCAGGGAAGAAACCACTGGTTCGACGACGAGGCCGGGCCGGTCGTCCGTCCGTACGCCATGACGCGTGGCCGCACCACGAGCGAGGGCCAGCACCGCCTCGACCTGATCGCGGTGGTCGTCACGGAGCCCGACACCGGCGACCCGGAATCGGACCCGACACTGTCCCCCGAACACGTGGAGATCGTCGGACTCTGCCGGGACGTGCCCCAGTCGGTCGCCGAACTGGCCGCGGAACTCGACCTGCCCATCGGCGTCGTCCGCGTCCTCATCGGCGACCTGGTGCACGCCGAACTCGTCCACGTGACCCGACCGGTGCCCCCGGCCGAGCTGCCGGACGAGAGTATTCTGCGCGACGTGATCAACGGCCTCCGGGCACTGTGACCGGCGCGGAAGCGGGGTAGTGACGTGACTGGCTGGCAGTTCTGGGTCGACCGAGGCGGCACCTTCACCGACATCGTCGCGCGTCGCCCGGACGGCCGGCTGCTCACGCACAAACTGCTGTCCGACAACCCGGCACGGTACTCCGACGCGGCGGTCGCGGGCGTACGCGAACTCCTGGGCGGATCCCAGGCGCCCGTCGAGGCCGTTCGCATGGGCACCACGGTCGCCACCAACGCCCTGCTGGAACGCAAGGGCGAGCGCACCCTCCTCGTCGTCACCCGCGGCTTCCGCGACGCCCTGCGCATCGCCTACCAGAACCGCCCCCGCATCTTCGCCCGCCGCATCGAACTGCCCGAGCTGCTCCACGAACGGGTCGTGGAGGTGGACGAACGCGTCGCCGCCGACGGTACCGTCCTGCGCGCGCCCGACCTGGACGCCCTGGAGGGTCCGCTGCGGGAGGCGTACGCCGACGGGATCCGCGCGGTCGCCGTCGTCTGCCTGCACAGCCATCTCCACCCCGGCCACGAACGCGCCATCGGTGAACTCGCCGCCCGCACCGGCTTCCCGCAGATCTCGCTGTCCAGCGAGGTCAGCCCGCTGATGAAGCTCGTCCCGCGCGGGGACACCGCCGTCGTGGACGCCTACCTCTCGCCCGTGCTGCACCGCTACGTGCGGCACATCGCCGACGAACTGCGCGGTGTACGGCTGATGTTCATGCAGTCCAACGGCGGGCTGACGGAGGCCGGGCAGTTCCGCGGCAAGGACGCCATCCTCTCCGGACCGGCCGGCGGCATCGTCGGCATGGCCCGCATGTCGCAACGCGCCGGCTTCGACCGCGTCATCGGCTTCGACATGGGGGGCACCTCCACCGACGTCTCGCACTTCGCCGGCGCGTACGAGCGGGTCTTCACCACACAGATCGCGGGTGTCCGGCTGCGGGCACCGATGCTGGACATCCACACCGTCGCCGCCGGCGGCGGCTCCGTTCTCCACTTCGACGGCTCCCGCTACCGGGTCGGCCCCGACTCGGCCGGTGCCGACCCCGGCCCCGCCTGCTATCGCGCGGGCGGTCCGCTCACCGTCACCGACGCCAATGTCATGCTCGGCCGCATCCAGCCCGCTCACTTCCCGGCCGTGTTCGGTCCCGGTGGTGACCAGCCCCTGGACGCGGCCCTCGTCCGTGACCGGTTCGCCGCCCTCGCGCGCGAGATCCACGAACACACCGGTGACGACCGCACCCCGGAACAGGTGGCCGAGGGCTACCTGCGGATCGCCGTGGCCAACATCGCCAACGCGGTGAAGCGGATCTCCGTCCAGAAGGGCCATGACGTCACCCGCTACGCCCTGACCACCTTCGGCGGGGCGGGCGGCCAGCACGCGTGCCTGGTCGCCGACTCGCTGGGCATCCGCACCGTCCTCGTACCTCCCATGGCCGGCGTGCTCTCCGCGCTCGGCATCGGCCTCGCCGACACCACGGCCATGCGCGAGCACTCCGTGGAAGCACCCCTGCAAGCCGCCTCCATGCCCGGCATCCGCAAGACGGCCGACGACCTGGAGGCCGCCGCACGGGCCGAACTCGTCGCCGAGGACGTCCCGGAGGACCGCATCCAGATCACCCGCCGCGCCCAGCTCCGCTACGACGGCACCGACACCACCCTCACCGTCGGGCTGGCCGAGCCCGACGCCATGCGGAACGCCTTCGAGGAACGTCATCGCGCCACGTACTCCTTCACACTCGACCGCCCGGTCGTCGTGGAAGCCCTCTCCGTCGAAGCCACCGGCATCACCACACCCCCCGATCTCTCCGCCCTCGCCCCGTACGAGGGCCGTGCCCAGGCGCCCGGCACCGTCCGTCTCCACACCGGCGGTGCCTGGCGCGACGTACCCCTCCACCGCCGGGAGGCCCTTCCTCCCGGCAAAACCGTCACCGGCCCCGCGATCATCACGGAGGCCGGCGCCACGACCGTCGTCGACGACGGCTGGCGGGCCGCCGCGACCGATGACGGGCATCTGCTCATGGAACGCACGGCGATTACGCAGAGTTCCGATGCGGACACGGAATCCGATCCGGTTCTGCTTGAGGTCTTCAACAACCTCTTCATGTCGATCGCCGAACAGATGGGCGCGCGGCTGGAGTCCACGGCCCAGTCCGTCAACATCAAGGAGCGGCTGGACTTCTCCTGCGCGCTGTTCGACCCGGACGGAAACCTGGTGGCCAACGCCCCGCACATCCCCGTCCACCTGGGCTCCATGGGCACCAGCGTCAAAGAGGTCATCCGCCGGCGCGGCTCCGCCATGCGGCCCGGCGACACCTACGCCGTCAACGACCCCTACCACGGCGGCACGCACCTGCCCGACGTCACCGTGATCACCCCCGTCTTCGACACCGACGTGGCCACGGACACGCGGAGTGAGCCGCGGATCCTCTTCCACGTCGCCTCACGCGGTCACCACGCCGAGATCGGCGGCATCGCCCCCGGCTCCATGCCGGCCCACAGCCGCACCATCGAGGAGGAGGGCGTCCTCTTCGACAACTGGCTCCTCGCCGAGAACGGCCGCTTCCGGGAAGAGGAGACCCACCGCCTCCTCACCGAGGCGCGGTACCCGTCCCGCAACCCGCGCACCAACCTCGCCGACCTGCGCGCCCAGATCGCCGCCAACCACAAGGGCGTCGACGAGGTGCGGCGCATGATCGAGGAGTTCGGCCTCGACGTCGTCCAGGCCTACATGCGGCACGTCCAGGACAACGCCGAGGAGGCCGTCCGCCGCGTCATCGACGCCCTCGACGACGGCGAGTACGCCTACGAGACCGACTCCGGGGCCGTCATCCGGGTGCGCGTCCGCGTCGACCGCACCGAGCGCCGGGCGACCGTCGACTTCACCGGCACCTCCGCCCAGCTCACCACCAACTTCAACGCGCCCTTCGCGGTGGTCAACGCGGCCGTCCTGTACGTCTTCCGCACGCTCGTCGCCGATGACATCCCGCTCAACGACGGCTGTCTGCGCCCGCTCGACATCATCGTGCCGTCCGGCTCGATGCTCGCCCCCGAGCCGCCCGCCGCCGTGGTCGCGGGCAACGTGGAGACCTCCCAGGCCATCACGGGCGCCCTCTACGCCGCGCTCGGCGTCCAGGCCGAGGGCTCCGGCACCATGAACAACGTGACCTTCGGCAACGAGCGGCACCAGTACTACGAAACCGTCGCCTCCGGATCCGGCGCCGGCGACGGTTTCCCCGGCGCCGGCGTGGTCCAGACCCACATGACCAACTCCCGGCTCACGGACCCGGAAGTCCTGGAATGGCGGCTACCGGTCCGGCTGGAGGAGTTCGCCGTCCGCCGGGGGAGCGGCGGCGCCGGACGGTGGCGCGGCGGCGACGGCGCCGTGCGCCGCATCCGCTTCCTCGAACCGATGACCGTCTCCACGCTCTCCCAGCACCGCCGCGTGCCGCCGTACGGCATGGCCGGCGGCGCCCCCGGAGCGCTCGGCGCCAACCGGGTGGAGCGCGCCGACGGCACGGTCACCGACCTGGGCGGAAGCGGCTCGGCCGACGTCGGCCCCGACGACGTGCTCGTCATCGAGACCCCCGGTGGCGGTGGCTACGGCCGACCGTCGCACGACCCCCATCAAGCAGGAGAAGAGATCGATGATCTTCGGGCGTTCTGAGCGCGCCAAGGCTCCGGTCGAGCCCGTCACGCTCAAGATCCTCGTGGCCGGCGGCTTCGGCGTGGGCAAGACGACGCTCGTCGGCGCGGTCAGCGAGATCAGGCCGCTGCGCACCGAGGAACTGCTCACCGAGGCCGGGCGGCCCGTCGACGACACCAGTGGAGTGGAGGGCAAGCACACGACCACGGTGGCCATGGACTTCGGCCGGATCACCCTGCGCGAGGACCTGGTGCTCTACCTCTTCGGCACGCCCGGGCAGGAGCGGTTCTGGTTCATGTGGGACGAGCTGTCCGAGGGCGCGCTCGGAGCCGTGGTCCTCGCCGACACGCGCCGCCTGGAGGACTGTTTCGCCGCCATCGACTACTTCGAGCGGCGTTCCATCCCCTTCCTCGTCGGTGTCAACTGCTTCGAGGGAGCCGCCCGTCACCCCGTGGAATCCGTCCGTCAGGCCCTGGACCTGGACGACGACGTGCCCCTCCTGCTGACCGACGCCCGTGACCGGGAGTCGGTCAAGGCGGTACTCGTCGGACTGGTCCAGCACGCGATGGAGTACGCGGTCGACCGCCGCGGGGCCGTCGTGCGCTGACCGCCGGACACGGCCCGTACCCCCGCCGACCGGGGTACGGGCCGTGGTCCTGTGCGGAGCGCCCACGCGCGCGTGCGGCGACTTCCCCGCTGCCTTCCCGCCGCTAGGCCCCGTCCTCCTCCAGCCAGCCGAAGCTCTTCTCCACGGCCCTGCGCCAGTTCCGGCACTCGCGGTCGCGGACCGACGCCTCCATGAGGGGCGTCCACTCCGCGTCCTTCCGCCAGTGCGACCTCAGCTCGTCCAGGTCGTTCCACACCCCCGTGGCCAGCCCGGCCGCGTAGGCGGCGCCCAGGCACGTCGTCTCCGACACGCGGGGCCGGATCACCGGGACGCCGAGGACGTCCGCCTGGTGCTGCATGAGCAGGTTGTTCCGGGTCATGCCGCCGTCGACCTTCAGCGTGCTGATCCGCACCCCGGAGTCCTGGTACATCGCGTCCACGACCTCCCGGGTCTGCCAGCTCGTCGCCTCCAGCACAGCGCGCGCGAGGTGGGCCTTGGTGACGTACCGGGTGAGGCCGGTGACGACGCCGCGCGCGTCGGAGCGCCAGTAGGGCGCGAACAGGCCGGAGAAGGCCGGCACGACGTAGGCCCCGCCGTTGTCGTCCACGCTCGCCGCCAGTGTCTCGATCTCGTCGGCGGTCCGGATGATCCCGAGCTGGTCGCGGAACCATTGGACCAACGCGCCCGTTATCGCTATGGACCCCTCCAGGCAGTACACCGGCGCCTCCCCGCCGATCTTGTAGCCCATCGTCGTCAGCAGCCCGTTCTTGGACGGCACCGGCCGGTTGCCGGTGTTCAGCAGCAGGAAACTGCCGGTGCCGTAGGTGTTCTTCGCCGTGCCGACGTCGTAGCAGGCCTGCCCGAACACGGCGGCCTGCTGGTCGCCCAGCGCCGAGGCGACGGGCACCCCGGACAGCTGCCCGACGGCGGTCCCGTACACCTCGGCGGAGGACCTGATCTCGGGCAGTACGGCCTCGGGCACGTTCATCGCGGACAGGATGGAGGGGTCCCACTGGAGGGTGTCCAGGTTCATCAGCATGGTGCGGCCGGCGTTCGTGACGTCGGTGACGTGCCGGCCGCCGTCGGTGCCACCGGTGAGGTTCCAGATCAGCCAGGAGTCGATGGTGCCGAACGCGATCTCACCGCGCTCCGCCCGCTGCCGCAGACCGGGCACATGGTCCAGCAGCCAGGCCGCCTTGGGCCCGGAGAAGTAGCTGGCCAGCGGCAGCCCGGTCGTCGCGCGGAACCGGTCCTGGCCGTCCGCGCCGCCCAGTTCGCCGCACAGCGCCGCGGTACGGGTGTCCTGCCAGACGATCGCGTTGTGCACCGGCTTGCCCGTGGCGCGGTCCCACAGGACCGTGGTCTCCCGCTGGTTGGTGATGCCGAGGGCGCTCAGCTGGTCGGCGCGCAGTCCCGCCCGGGCGAGCGCCCCGGCCACCACGGCCTGCACCTTGGACCAGATCTCGGTGGCGTCGTGCTCCACCCAGCCGGGCCTGGGAAAGATCTGCCGGTGCTCGCGCTGGTCGACGGCGACGATCGCACCGCTGTGGTCGAAGACGATGCAGCGGCTGGACGTGGTGCCCTGGTCGATGGCGGCGACGTACGTGTCGGCGGTGTCCGTCATGGCTGCCCCTGGGTCGCTGGGTCGGATCGCTGGTCGGAAGGCCGGGTGCGGATCGTGGATCGCGGTGGCGGGAGCGGGGGGTTCAGAAGGCCGCGTTGTAGACCAGGCCGGCCAGTGCTCCGCCGATCAGCGGCCCGACGACCGGGATCCAGGCGTATCCCCAGTCGGACCCGCCCTTGTGGGGGAGCGGCAGGAAGGTGTGCACGATGCGCGGGCCGAGGTCGCGGGCCGGGTTGATGGCATAGCCGGTGGGACCGCCGAGGGAGAGGCCGATGCCCACGACCAGCAGGGAGACGATGAGCACGGTGGTGCCGGACTCGCCGAGCCCTTGGGTGAGCCCGAAGGCGAGGACCGGCAGGACGAGCGCGACGGTCGCGATGATCTCGGTGACTAGGTTGGCGACCGGGTTCCTGATCTCCGGAACGGTGGAGAAGACGCCGAGGGTCGGCACGGGTTCATCCGCGGTGCCGTCCGTGGTCCCTTCGGTGCGTACGTTGGCCTGGAACTGGGCGAGATAGACGAGGTAGGCCAGTACGGCGCCGAGCATCGCGCCGACGATCTGCCCGAGCAGGTACACCCAGACCTTGCCCCATTCGCCGGTGTCCACGGCGATGCCGATGGTGACCGCGGGGTTGAGCTGACCACCGGAGAGGGGAGCGGCGGTGTACGCGCCCGCGAGGACACCGAAACCCCAGCCGAACGCGATCACGATCCAGCCCGAGGCGCGTGCCTTGGAGTGTCTGAGGGTGACGGCGGCGCAGACGCCCGCGCCGAACAGGATCAGGATCGCGGTGCCGATGACCTCGCCGACGAATATGTCTCCGTTGCTCATGGCGGCTCCCTTGGCGCCGGCAGGGGCGATCGGCCCCCGGCCCTGGCGTGCAGGACGGTTCCCTTGGCGACTTCAGCCGAAGGCAGGGAGGGCCCCGAGCCCCGCCCGGCGTCGGTGACGAGCGTGCCGTCGCAGCCGGATCGCCCTGGAACGCCGGGCCGTGAGCAGGACAGACCCGTGCCGCAGTGCCTGATAACGCCAAGAATGTACGGCGATGTCGGCCGACACCGGGAAGTGTTCACCGGTGTCCCGGGGGCGTCAAGGTTGCCGACGGCGACGGTGACACGGGCGCTCCGTCGGCCTCGGCGGAACGGGCGCGCCGCAACGGACGTGTACGAGAAGGCCGTTCACCACCGTGGCTCGGCGGTCGCGCAGCCGGTCCCCGCCGGTGCCGGGCCCGGGCCCCCGCGCCGGACCTCGTGACCGGGGAGCCCGGCGCGCCCGAGCACCCAGCTGCCGCCGTTCAGTGCCTTGGCGGCCTTCTTCAGCGGGGCCAGCTGTGCGGCGGCCTGGTGATGGTCGCTCACGCTGCCCGGACCGCAGACGACCGTCGCCAGGGAGAGCGTGACCGGCCGCCCGCCCGCTGCCCAGGGAACGTCCAGCACGGCGGTGACCAGCGGATCGAGCGCCTCCTCCTCCGCCAGCACCAGGAAGTCGTCTCCGCCGATGTGCCCGACGCGCGCGTGCTCCGCGACCGCTTGTTGAACCGGCGCCTGTTGGAGTGCCGCCTGTTGGAGCGCGCGACCCACCGCGCGGATCAACTCGTCGCCCGCGGCGAACCCGGCACCGTCGTTGACCTGCTTGAAGTGGTCGATGTCCAGCCAGCTGAGGGCGAACGCCCGCCCGTCGGAGATCCGCCGGTCCACCTCGCTCACGATCGCGTCCGAACCAGGCAGCCGGGTCAGCGGGTTGAGCCCGGCGGCCTCCTCCACCCGGCTCTCGGCCAGTGCCCGCACCAGATCCGCCAGCCGTACGACACCGACGCACCGGCCGTGTCCGTCGACCACCGCCACATCGTCGGAGGTCCGGTCCCGGCCGCCGACGGCCACCACGTCCAGCACCTGCCAGGCCGTCGCGTCGACGCCGACCGTGCGGGGGGCGTCTCCCAGCTTGAAGGCCGGCCGGTCGGCGTACAGGGCGTGCCCGTAGCGCCCCGACATCGACAGCAGGAATCGCGAACGGTGCACCGACCGGACGGGCCTGCCGTACTGGTCCACCAGCAGTACGCCGGAGACGTCCGGGGAACCGGTCAGCAGCGCCCGCACCTGTCCGGCCGAGGCGGTCAGCGGCAGGACGGCGGCCGGCCGTACGAACTCCCGTACGGAAGGCCCGGAGCGGGGCACGGTCCCGGCGCCGGGCGCCAGGGACGGAACGTATACGTCCGCTGCGGGGATGCGGGCCGGCGGAGCGAACAGCTCTCCCTGGGCCAGCTGCGCACCGGCCGACAGCGCCGCCGCGCACTGGAGTTCCGTCTCCACTCCCTCCACCGCGACCAGGGCGCCCAGCTCCTCGCACAGCGTCCGCATCGCCCGGACCGCGGCCGGCCGCGCCAGCAGTGAGGCGTCGAGTTTGACCAGGTCGGGGGAGAGGTCGGTGAGCAGCCTGAGCGGAACGTCGCCGTCCCCTATGCCGTCCGCGCTGATCCGGAACCCCTGCGCGCGCAGTGAGGCCACCGCCTCCAGCAGGGCCCGCTGCGGCACGTGCGTGTACGGCGGGACGATGTCGAGCGTCACCTCCCAGGCCATGCGCCCCGCCGCGCGGACGGCGTGGTGCAGCGGTGTCAGGCCGCCGAGGTCGGCGAGCGTGGCCGCGAACACGTTCAGGTGCAACGGCAGCAGGGTCTCCTTGCGGGCCGCGGCGCGGAGCGCCGACACGGTCAGTCTGCCGTCCAGTTCGGGATCCCGGCGGGCCTCGGCCAGGACGTCGCCGGTCTCCGGGCGGGCGAGTATCTCCAGTGCGGCGACTGCGCCCGTCCTCAGGTTGACCACCGGCTGGAAGGCGAAGCGGAGAGTATCCGTCCAGGAGTGCACGGGAGCATGATGGCGCTGCCCGCGCACGCCCAGGGGCAGTTCATGAGACGTTCACGCAGGATTCCTGGTCGATCACGGAGAGTGGACAGTCTCATCGGCTCCCTTGCGGCACAGCAGCCTCCGGACTCACGGTGGTCACCGCACGGCGATCACCGATGACCCGTGCCCGAACAGCCCTTGGTTCGCGGTGATGCCCACCCGCGCCCCGGCGACCTGACGGCCACCCGCCGTACCCCTCAACTGCCAGGTCAGCTCGCACACCTGGGCGATGGCCTGGGCCGGCACCGCCTCACCGAAGGAGGCCAGTCCGCCGCTGGTGTTCACGGGTATCCGCCCGCCCGGGGCGGTCGCGCCCTCCCGGAGCAGCTTCGCGCCGTCGCCCTCGCCGCACAGCCCCAGATCCTCGTACCACTGCAACTCCAGCGCGGTGGACAGGTCGTACACCTCGGCCAGGGACAGGTCCTCGGGTCCGATGCCCGCCTCGTCGTAGGCGGCCCGGGCGATGGAGGCACGGAAGGTCTCCGCCGGCGGCGGCACCGTGGCCGCCGAGTCCGTCGCGATGTCCGGCAGGTCCAGCACCGTGTTCGGGAAACGGGGCGTCACCGTCGACACCGCCCGGATCCGGACCGGACGGGCGACACCGTGCCGGTGCGCGAAGTCCAGGCTGGACAGCACCAGGGCGGCCCCGCCGTCGGAGGTGGCGCAGATGTCCAGCAGCCGCAGCGGATCGGCGACCACCGCGGAGGCGGCCACCTCCTCGGCGGTGACCCGTTTGCGGTAGCGGGCGTACGGGTTGAGCGCCCCGAGCCCGGCGTTCTTCACCTTGACCATCGCGAAGTCCTCCGGTGTGTCACCGTGCACCGCCATCCGCCGCCGCGCGTACAGCCCGAAGTAGGCCGGATTCGTCGCCCCCAGCAGCCGGAAGCGCAGCCAGTCCGGATCGTCGGGACGGTCCCCGCCCGCGGGCCGGAAGAAGCCCTTGGGCGCGGCGTCCGCCCCCACCACCAGGACGACGTCCGTAAGACCGGCGAGGATCTGCGCCCGCGCCGTGGCGATGGCCTGGGCCCCCGACGCGCAGGCCGCGTACACACTCGTCACCCTCGCGCCCTGCCAGCCCAGGGCCTTGGCGAAGGTCGCTCCCGCGACATGGCCCGGATATCCGCCGCGCACCGTGTCCGCGCCCACGATGGAGCCGATGGCCGGCCAGTCCAGGCCCGCGTCCGCGAGAGCCGCGCGAGCCGCCGCCGTGCCGTACTCCACGAAGCCGCGGCCCCACTTGCCCCACGGGTGCATACCCGCACCGAGCACCGCCACGTCAACCGTCACTCCGCCACCCCCGTCGGCCGCCAGTGCCAGACCGTCCAGGTCGTCTCCGTGTCCTCGTCCTCGTGGAGCACACCGGGGACGACCTCCACCTCCATGCCCACCGCCAGGTCGGCGACGGTGACCCCGGGAGCCGCCTGCCCCAGCACCACGATCCGTTCGGCCTCCAGCCCCACAGCGATCAACGTGTACGGCACCCACGGAAGTTCCGGGTCGCTCACGTACGGTGACGGAGGGCGGTATCGACTGTCGGTGTACGACCAGATATGTCCCCTTCGTGACAGCGGTGCCTCCTCCAGGGGGCCGCCCGCGCAGTGGGGGTTGCGGCAGTGGACGTCCTCGCGTGGGAAGAAGACGGAGGCGCAGGCCGTGCAGCGGGTGCCCAGGAGCCGGAAGTCGTCGCCCTCGCCGGTGAACCAGCCGGTGACCGCGGGCTTGCGTGTGTGCGGCAAGGGGCCTCCCCTCAAGGTATACCTGACGGAGCGTCAGAAGTGTGCCACGGGCAACCGGAAATGGGCAGGCCGATGCGGTGAACCGAACGGCGGCGCGCGGCGTCGTGGTACACGAGGGGCGGCCGGGACCGACGGGGGTGGTTCCGACCGCCCCTTCCGGATCCGCTCGTTCGTGATGCCTCACTAGCGGAACACGTCCCTCCCCTGATCGGATACAGTCCGCGCGTGTCCGAAACTCAGCAACCAACTGCCAACTCCGCGCCGGACTCCCACTGTTCGAGCTGCGGAGCGCCCTATGGAGAGGGCGTTTCCGGATGGCCGCGCACCTGCCCGTCCTGCGGGACCACCGCCTACCGCAATCCGCTGCCGGTGGCGATCGCTCTCCAGCCCGTGTACGACACCAAGGGCACGGCCCTGGTCGTCATCACCCGAACCGTCGCCCCCGCGCGCGGAGGCATCGCCCTGCCGGGCGGGTACATCGACGACCGCGAGGACTGGAAGCAGGCCGTCGTACGCGAACTCAAGGAAGAGACCGGCATCGAAGCCGCCGCCCGTGACGTGCGGCTCGTGGACGTCATGAGCGCACCCGACGGGCACCTGCTGCTGTTCGGAGTGCTGCCGGAACGCCCGGCCGACGGACTGCCGCCCTCCGGTCCCACGGACGAGACGGAGGGCTGGCAACTGCTGCGCAGGCCCGAGGAACTCGCCTTCCCGCTGCACACCGTGGCCGTCAAGGCATGGTTCGAGGGCCGCTACGTCTGAGGCCGCGGCTCAGCCGAGCCCGCGCACGCGCACCGGGTAGGGCGGCGCCGCCACGCCGTCCTCCCGGTCCCGGGTGACCACCACCCGCCCGCCGTGCCGACGGGCGACGTAGCGTTCGATCTCCGGTTCCTCCCACCCGTCGCCCGGGTCCGCCACGACCAGGCCGGCCCCGGTGCGTCCGCGCGCGGGCGCCCACACCTCCAGCTCCAGCCCGCCGTCGGCGCCACGCACGGGCAGTACCGCTCCCGCGCGCGCGAGCACCGGTATCCGGGACAGCGGCGCGTCCACCAGGACCCGCCCCGGCCCCTCGTGGACCTCCTCCGTCAGCGTGTCGTACCAGCGGCCCCGCGGCAGCCGCACCGTGCGCCGGCGGACACCGGGATCCAGAACGGGGGCCACCAGAAGGCCGTCGCCCAGCAGAAACGTGTCCTCACAGTCGCGCAGCGCGCGGTCCTCCGGCGCCCCCCACCACAGCGGCCGCACATAGGGAGCGCCGGTCCGCCGGGCCAGATGCGCCAGCGTCAGGAAGTACGGCAGCAACCGCCGCCGTTCGAGCAACGCCACGCGCGCGTGCTCCAGCACCTCGGCACCGAACTCCCACGGCTCCCGGCGCCCCGCCCGCAGACTCGCGTGGGTGCGGAACAGCGGCAGATACGCGCCCAGCTGGAACCAGCGCAGATACAACTCCGGCGACGGACTGCCGTCGAAGCCGCCCACGTCCGGACCCGAGTACGGCACCCCGCACAACCCCAGGCCCAGCACCAGCGACAGCGACGCCCGCAGCCCCGGCCAGCCGGTCGCCACGTCCCCCGACCACGTGCCCCCGTACCGCTGGAGCCCCGCCCAGCCCGAACGGGAGAACAGGAAGGGCCGCTCCTCGGGCGCCAGCTCGCGCAACGCCTCATAGGCGGCCTGCGCCATGCACAGCGCGTACACGTTGTGCCCTTCCCGGTGGTCGCCGCCGCGCCCCTCCAGGGCATGCCGGGCCGAACGCGGCAGCGTCGGCTCGCCGAAGGCGCTGAACGACGTCGGCTCGTTCATGTCGTGCCAGAACCCGGCGAAGCCCTGCCCCAGCCGCTCCTCGTACAGCCCGCCCCACCACGCACGCGCGCGTGCGTCCGTGAAATCCGGGAAGACCGACTCGCCGGCCCACGCGACACCCCGCACCGCGTGGCCCTGCGCGTCCCGCACGAACGCGTCCACGGCCGCGCCGCTCTCGTACACGGCACTGCCCGGCTCCGCCCGCACCGCCGGATCGACGATCGACACCAGCCGGATCCCGTCCCGGCGCAGTTCCTCCGCCAGCACCGGCAGCTTGGGAAAACGCTCCTGGTCGACCGTGAACACCTGATGGTCGTCGTAGTGGTCGATGTCGAGGTGCACGGCGTCCAGCGGCAGCCCGCGCTCGTGATAGCCCGCGACGATCCGGCGCACCTCCTGCTCGCTGCCGAATCCCCACCGCGCGTGCTGGTGGCCCAGCGCCCACGCGGGCGGCAGGGCGGGCGCCCCGGTCAGCGAGGCCCACGTGTGCAGCACGCGCGCGGGAGTCCCCACCATCACCCAGCAGCGCAGCGGACCGCCGTCCATCCGCACCTCGCAGTGCCCCGCCCGGTCGTGCCCGGACCCGGCACCCTCCCCGCCCTCGCGCAGGACCACCGTGCCGTCCCAGGTGGTGTCATGGAACACCAGATGGGTGCCGGCATCCGCCACCACCAGCTGCACCGGCATCGTCAGATACAGCGGATCGTCGCCGGGCCCGAACGCCCGGCCGGGGTCGGTGTTCCACAACCGGTACCGGCCATCGCGCAGCCGGGGCCCGCCCGCGCGTCCGCCCAGACCGAAGAACCGGGCGTCCGCGGCGACCTCCGACCGCTGCATCCACCGCGCCGTCCCCCCGCCGACCGGCTCCCACCAGCGCGGCGGCAGATCCCGCCGCAGCACCACCCCGCCCGGCGTGCACACCTCCACCGCGCCGTGCCGCGACACGACGACCGTCGCCCGCTCGGCCACCACGCGCCAGCCGCCGTCCTTGTCCGGCTCCAGCACCGCCCGCGGATCCGGCTCGGGACCGCTCCCCGCGAGCGCGTACGACGGCTGTGGACCAGCCCCGTCCCATCCCCAGAAGACCGCCCCGTTCACCGCCACGACGATCCGCAGCTCCGAGCGGCCGAACCGGATCAGCCCACCCCCGAGGCCCGGCTCCGCGCCCCGCACCTGACCCGGCACCCGGGCCCGCTCGGGCCCCCGCCGCGGGAGCCCGGCGGCGTCGATGCGCCTCCTGCGCCACGCCGCCCGTACGGTACGCAACCCCTGAGCCGCCCTCCCCGAACCGACCACACTTACCGAACGCACCAGGTCACGACCGTCCATGCTGCTCACCCTGCCACTGAGCGCCCCACGCGCGTGTGTCGTTCAACTGCCGTTCACCCGTGCCCGGACCACATCTTCATGACATGGACTGTGTGGAGCGCACCCTGGTGTAGAAGTCGATCACATGGCATCGTCCCTGTCAGCCGCGTCATGCGCACACCCCAGCCCGTGCGCGGACGACGCACACGACGCGCACAGCCCGGGAGCCGCACCAATGTCGACCGCGAACCCCCAGCCGCTCTGGCAGCCCGATCCCCAGCGGATCGCCCAGGCCCGCATCACCCGGTTCCAGGCATGGGCCGCCGAACACCACGGCGCCCCGGCCGAGGGCGGGTACCCGGCCCTGCACCGGTGGTCCGTCGATCAGCTGGACACCTTCTGGAAAGCCGTCACCGAGTGGTTCGACGTACGGTTCTCGACGCCCTACACGCGTGTGCTCGGCGACCGCGCCATGCCCGGCGCCCAATGGTTCCCCGGAGCCACCCTCAACTACGCCGAACACGCCCTGCGTGCCGCGGCCGACCGCGCCGACGAACCCGCCCTCCTGCACGTGGACGAGACGCAGGAGCCGCGGCCGGTGAGCTGGTCCGCGCTGCGCCGCCAGGTCGGCTCCCTCGCCGCCGAACTCCGCGCCCTCGGCGTCCGCCCCGGCGACCGCGTCAGCGGTTACCTCCCCAACATCCCGCAGGCCGTCGTCGCCCTCCTCGCCACGGCCGCCGTCGGCGCCGTCTGGACGTCGTGCGCCCCCGACTTCGGCGCCCGCAGCGTCCTCGACCGCTTCCAGCAGGTCGAACCCGTCGTCCTGTTCACCGTCGACGGCTACCGCTACGGCGGCAAGGAGCACGACCGCCGGGAGGTCGTCACCGAGCTGCGCCGCGAACTGCCCACCCTGCGCGCCGTCGTCCACATCCCCCTGCTCGGCACCGAACCGCCCGAGGGAGCCCTGGAGTGGTCCGCGCTGACCGCCGGGGACACCGAGCCGGTCTTCGAGCAGGTCCCGTTCGACCACCCGCTGTGGGTGCTCTACTCCTCCGGCACCACCGGCCTGCCGAAGGCCATCGTCCAGTCGCAGGGCGGCATCCTGGTCGAACACCTCAAGCAGCTCGGCCTGCACTGCGACCTCGGCCCCGAGGACCGCTTCTTCTGGTACACCTCGACCGGCTGGATGATGTGGAACTTCCTCGTCTCCGGCCTGCTCACGGGCACCACGGTCGTCCTGTACGACGGCAGCCCCGGCTACCCGGACACGGGCGCCCAGTGGCGCGTCGCCGAACGCACCGGAGCCACCCTGTACGGCACCTCCGCCGCCTACGTCATGGCCTGCCGCAAAGCCGGCGTCCACCCCGCCCGCGACTACGACCTGTCCACGGTGAAGTGCGTCGCCACCACCGGTTCCCCCCTGCCGCCCGACGGCTTCCGCTGGCTGCACGACGAGGTCCGCGACGACCTGTGGATCGCCTCCGTCAGCGGCGGCACCGACGTCTGCTCCTGCTTCGCCGGCGCCGTACCGACCCTTCCGGTGTACACCGGGGAACTCCAGGCACCCGGCCTCGGCACCGACCTGCGGTCCTGGGACCCCAGCGGGAAGCCCCTCATCGACGAGGTCGGCGAGCTGGTCGTCACCCACCCCATGCCGTCCATGCCGATCCACTTCTGGAACGACCCCGACGGCAGCCGCTACCACGACAGCTACTTCGACACCTACCCCGGCGTCTGGCGGCACGGCGACTGGATCACCGTCACCTCACGCGGGACCGTGATCATCCACGGCCGCTCCGACTCCACCCTGAACCGGCAGGGCGTGCGCATGGGCTCGGCCGACATCTACGAGGTCGTCGAGCGCCTGCCCGAGATCAAGGAGTCCCTGGTCATCGGCATCGAGCAGCCCGACGGCGGCTACTGGATGCCGCTGTTCGTGCACCTCGCACCGGGCGCCGTCCTGGACGAGGCCCTCCTGAACCGCATCAAACAGGCCATCCGCGAGCAGCTCTCCCCTCGGCACATCCCCGACGAGATCATCGAGGTCCCCGGCGTCCCGCACACCCTCACGGGCAAGCGCATCGAAGTCCCGGTCAAGCGCCTGCTCCAGGGCACCCCGCTGGAGAAGGCGGTGAACCCCGGCTCCATCGACGACCTCTCCCTGCTCGGTTTCTACGAGGAACTCGCCCGCAAGCGCGCCTGACCCCGGACGATCACCCTCCGCATTTGGGCCTCTGTACGGCCCACGCGGTGTGACCTGCGCAGACGACCTCACCGCCCGATCGTGACCACCGGCGGCACCACCATTGTCAGTGCCGCCGGTTACGGTGAGTGAGCATTGATCGACCGCGCATTGGGGGAAATTCATGGCGCACACCGACCACCGGACCATGCGGCGCGCCCTGCGCCGCGAGATCGCCGGCACCATCGGCGTCCTCACCGACGACCACGACTTCCGCGCCATGCGGCGCTACCGCAGCTTCGCCTTCGACGACCACACCACCTACCTCCGGCAACTGGAGGCCGTCCTCCAGGACCGCGCCGCACAGGGCGACCACACCACCCTCGCCCTGTTCGACCCCGAGGACTACGCCGCGTACTGCGCGGACACCGGCCTCGACCCGGAAGCCCCGACCAGCCGGACCCGGTTCACCGCGGAACTCGCGGCCACCGGCCCGACCATCCCCTACGACGGCCGCCCGCTCGCCGTCCTCCTGCCCGTCCTCGTGGACGAAGCCGTACGCCAGGCCACCTGGGAGTACGCCACCACCCTCCTCACCCGCCTCGGCCCCTGTCCGACCTGCGGGGAGGACATCGGCAGGGCAGCCTTCACCCGCGCCTCCGACCTCCTGGTCCGCATCCTCGACACCGCACCACCCGGCGAACGGCACCTCGTGTGCACCGTCGCCGGACCCCCGGACACCCTCGTCTCCGTCCTGCACGGCGACCAGGACGCCCACGGCGCGACCCGCCTGGACGAGGCCGAAGCCCTGGAATTCACCAGCGTCCTCGCCCTCGGCCTCGCGACCCGCAGCCCCGGCGGACTCGTCATCCGCGTCAGCGCCACCGGAACGGCCGACCGCGTCTACGGCTGGCGACTGCGCGGCGGTGCCCTCGAACCACTGACGGCATCCGAGGTGTTCGACGCCTACTGCACCGACGTCGAATCCGGCGACCTGATCTCCCCGGAGCCCGGCGTCGACTACCGCGAGCCCCCCGCCCTCGGAGAAGAGAGCACCGCCCCGGGCCACCGCCACTGAGGCCCCCACACCCGGCGGCCCGAACGCAGCAGGGGCGCCCCACCCGAAGGCGGGACGCCCCTGATCCGGCACACCGGCGGTGACCGGTACGGCTACTCGCCGGACAGCACCGCCTGAGCCGCGCTGCGCGCCTCCTCGGCGCTGTCCGCCGCCCGCGCCGCCGCTGCGGCCCGCTCACACTGCGCCAGCGTGTACTTCGCCAGCGTGGCGCGAACGTACGGAATCGATGCCGCGCCCATGGACAGGGAGGTGACACCCAGACCGGTAAGCACACACGCCAGCAGCGGATCCGAGGCGGCCTCGCCGCACACCCCACAGCTCTTGCCCTCGGCCGTGGCCGCCTCGGCGGACAGCGCGACCAGGTCGAGCAGCGCCGGCTGCCACGGGTCCTGGAGGCGCGACACCGCACCCACCTGCCGGTCCGCCGCGAACGTGTACTGCGCGAGGTCGTTGGTCCCCAGTGACAGGAACTCGACCTCCTGGAGGATCGAGCGCGCCCGCAGCGCGGCCGAGGGGATCTCGACCATCGCGCCGAACTTCGCCCGCAGCCCCGCCTCACGGCAGGCATCGGCGAACGCCTTGGCGTCCTTGCGGTCCGCCACCATGGGCGCCATGACCTCAAGGTAGACGGGCAGCCCCTCGGCGGCCTTCGCCAGCGCCGTCAGCTGAGTGCGCAGAACCTCCGGGTGGTCGAGCAGCGTCCGCAGCCCCCGCACGCCGAGCGCCGGGTTCGGCTCGTCCGCCGGCGTCAGGAAGTCCAGCGGCTTGTCCGCCCCGGCGTCCAGCACCCGCACGACCACACGGCTCTCGGGGAACGCCTCCAGCACCTGCCGGTAGGCCTCCACCTGCTTCTCCTCGGAAGGAGCGTTCTTGCTGTCGTCCAGGAACAGGAACTCGGTACGGAACAGACCGACACCCTCGGCCCCGGCCTCGACGGCCGCCGGTACGTCCGCCGGCCCGCCCACGTTGGCCAGAAGCGGCACCTTGTGCCCGTCCGCGGTCACCCCGGGACCCGTCGAAGCGGCCAGCGCGGCCTTGCGCGCGGCAGCCGCGGCCTCCAGCTCCGCCTTCTTCTCCTCGCTCGGGTTCACGAAGACGTCCCCGGTGCTGCCGTCGACGGCGATCAGCGTGCCCTCGCCCAGCTCACCGGCACCGGGCAGCGCCACCACGGCCGGCACGCCCAGAGCCCGCGCCAGGATGGCGCTGTGACTGGTCGGACCGCCCTCCTCGGTCACGAAACCGAGGACCAGGGACGGGTCCAGCAGCGCGGTGTCGGCCGGAGCCAGATCACGCGCCACGAGCACATAAGGCTGGTCACTGTCCGGGACACCCGGCATCGGCACGCCCAGCAGCCGGGCGACAATACGATTCCGCACGTCATCCAGGTCGGCCACCCGCCCGGCCAGGTACTCACCGGCACCGGCCAGTAGCTCCCGGTACGCCGCGAAGGCGTCGTACACGGCACGCTCGGCGGTGCTGCCGACGGCGATCCGCCGGTCCACGTCGGCCATCAGCTCGGGGTCCTGCGCCATCATGGCCTGTGCCTCCAGCACGGCCTGGGCCTCGCCCCCCGCCAGATTGCCGCGCGCCATCAGGTCGGCGGCCACGGCGTCCACGGCCTGACGGGCGCGTCCCTGCTCCCGCTCCGCGTCCTCGGCGGGAATCTGCTTGGCCGGCGGTTCCAGGACCGCCGTCCCCATGTGCCGTACCTCGCCGATCGCCACGCCATGGCTCACGCCGACGCCTCGCAGCGTTGTCTCCATCTCACCCGTCTCCGGATAGTGCGGCGGGTCCCGCCGCCGCGGTGGTTGTCCTGTGCGCCGCCCTACGACGGCAGTGCTGTCAGTTCCAGGAGAAGAGGCTGTCGCCGACCTTCACGTCTCCGTCCTCACGGAGGTCGGAGAGGGACTCGGCAGTGGCTTCCAGCGCGACCACCGGGCACACCGGTGACTTGCCGGCCGCCTCGACCGCGGCGGGGTTCCAGCGCACGACGGCCTGGCCGCGGGTCACGGTGTCGCCCTTGTTGACGAGCACCTCGAAACCCTCGCCGTTGAGCTGGACGGTGTCGATGCCGAGATGGGTGAGTACACCGTGCCCGCTCTCGTCGACCACGACGAACGCGTGCGGATGAAGGGAGACGATGATGCCGTCGACGGGCGCCACGGCCTCGGAGACCTCACGCACGGGGTCGATCGCGGTGCCCGGGCCGACCATGGCCCCGGAGAAGACCGGATCCGGCACTGCGGCCAGTCCGATGGCACGCCCGGCAAGAGGGGACGTCACGGTGGTCATGGGAAGCCTCCCAAGGAGTGGAGCTGTTCACGGGCCGTCACTGGCAGTCCCGGACGGCGCACTGAGCAGCAGCGTATGTCATGTGAACTGGCGGTTCCGGACGGAAGCTACCAGTTAGTGGTCTAGACCACCAGCTCACCGGATTTGCATGGCCCTCAAGGCTGCGTGTACAGTCGTACTCCTGCCGGGGGGCAGTGAGGCGTGCAACCGCTTCCTCCTCCGACAGCAATCAAACTCATCAGATCCTATCTCTGGATCTCCTTCTGCATGTTCGCAGGGGGGGGCGGTCAGAGAGACGGAAAAACCCTGGTAGAGTTTGAAACACCGAAGGGAAGCGCCCGGAGGAAAGCCCGAGAGGGTGAGTACAAAGGAAGCGACCGTTCCTT